>JBFYRY010000173.1:0-9598 GCA_041302025.1 Chloroflexota bacterium
CTGCTCAAGGGCAATAGCACCGTTTACCGTTTACCAATTACCAGTGAGATGGCTCCGATATCGTATGTCTCGGTGGTTGTTGTCAGTGGGGCAGAGGCGGAGGGGACTCCCGATTTCAAGATCGGCATGACAAGTATCAAAGTCGATACGAGTCAACAAGAGCTGGATGTAAAAGTAACCGCCAATAAACAGTCCGCGGGACCGGGGGATGAGGTCACATATACGATCGAGACAAAAGATCACAATGGCAAACCTGTCTCGGCGGATGTATCGCTGGCGGTGGTGGATAAAGCCGCGCTGGCGCTGGCTCCGATGAACTCGGCTCCGATGATGGATGCGTTCTATCCCGACCAGGCGTTGAGCGTGCGCACCGCGCTGGGACTCGTATCGAACGCGGACGATTTCAACGCGCAGTATCGTGAGTCCATTCCCGATGGAGGGCGCGGTGGCGGTGGTGGCGGAGAAGCCGAAAGCCTGGGCATTATCACCACGCGGCAAAATTTCAAAGACACCGCCTGGTTCGAGGCGCAGGTCGTCACCGATAAGGACGGCAAGGCGCAGGTCACGGTGACGTTGCCGGAGAACCTCACGACATGGAAAGCGGATGTCCGCGCGGTCACATCGGATAGCCGCGTGGGTCAGACCACAGTAGACCTGCTCAGTACCAAACCATTGTTTGTCGAGATGCAGACGCCGCGCTTCTTTATCAATGGTGACAAAGCAACGGTCGGCGCGACGGTGCACAACAATACGGATAAAGTATTGAAAGTGAATGTGTCACTCGATGCAAAGGGTGTGGAGTTGCTCTCGCCTGCGGGGCAGGAACGTGAAATGGGACTTAACCGTCCAAGGCGGAGTGAAGCGTGTGGATTTCACGGTGCAAGCGCTCAGCGGCGATTACGTCGATTCGAGCAAGCCCGCGCTGGGCACGTTGTCCGATCAGGGCATCCCGGTCTATAACTACGTCGCCACCGAAACGGTCGGCACATCGGGCATGTTGCAGGATGCGAACTCGGCGACCGAAGCGATCCAATTGCCGTCCCGCGATGCGGCCTTGGACTTTACCGATGCGAAACTTTCGGTTGAAGTATCGCCGTCGCTCGCCGCCGCCATGCAAAGCGGACTGACGTATCTCGAAGATTATCCGTACCTGTGCATGGAGCAAACGGTCTCGCGCTTTTTGCCGAACGTCATCACGGCGCGCGCATTGAAGAACGCAGGTATCGAATCGGATCTGCAAAGCGATCTCGACACACAGGTGAATACGGCGTTGCAACGTATCTATGCCAAACAGCATTATGACGGCGGCTGGAACTGGTGGGACGGCGAGAAGAGCGATCCGCAGACGACTGCGTATGTGGTCTATGGGTTGATCGAAGCGAAAGAGTCGGGATATACCGTTGCTGAAAAAGTGCTTGCGAGCGGCATCAAATATCTGACGGAGAATGTGCCGAACCTGGGACGCAACGATGCCACCTGGCAATACAACCGCACCGCCTTCATGCTCTATGTGCTGGCGCGCGCGGATGAGTTACGCGCATCGCAAGTCAACTTCATTTACGAACATCGGACTTCGCTTGGTTTGTATGGGAAGGCGTATCTGGCGCAGGCGATGTATATGCTGGATGCGCAGGACGAGCGGATTCAATCGCTTCTTTCGGACCTTGAGTCTGCCACCGTGTTATCTGCGGCGGGCGCACACTGGGAAGAATCGGCTCGCGATTATTGGAACTGGAACACGGACACGCGCACGACTGCCATCGTGTTGAATGCCTTCGTGCAGATCGACCCGCAGAGTGCTGTCACAGTGCAGGCAGTCCGCTGGCTGATGGCTCACCGCGATAGCGGACACTGGTACACCACACAGGAAACCGCCTGGTCGTTAATCGCGCTCACCAATTGGATGACCGCATCCGGTGAATACGATACGAACTACGCCTATGCGGTCGGTTTGAATGGCGCGATGCTTGAAGAAGGCAACGCCACGAAAGAGAACCTGACCGAAACCGTCAACCTGCAAGTGGAAATGAAGGACCTGTTGAAAGAAGCCGCGAATTATCTGGTCTTCACGCGCGGCGATGGGACCGGCAACCTGTATTACACCGCCTACCTGAGCGCGGAACTGCCCGTCGAATCCATCGAGCCGTTGGATCAGGGCGTGAGCCTCTCACGACAATATTTCACGCTGGATGACAACAAGACTCCCATTACGGAGATCCAGCGCGGCGACCTGGTGCGCGTGCGTCTGACGGTGGTGGTCCCTGCGGCGGTGCATTACATCGTGGTGGCTGATCCACTGCCCGCAGGCTTTGAAGCCATCGACTCGACCCTCCTGACCGATACCGCTGTGCCTACATCGTACACCGTCAGCGATTACAACGAGCGCGGCTGGGGCTGGTGGTATTTCAGCCACATCGAATTGCGCGATGAAAAGGTGGTGCTCTCCGCCGATTACCTGCCCGCAGGGACTTATGTTTACACTTACCTAGCTCGTGCTAGTACAGCCGGGACGTTCAAAGTCATCCCGCCCACCGCAAACGAGTTCTACTTCCCCGATGTGGGAGGCAGAGGGGCAGGGAGTGTGTTTGAGGTGAAGCCGTAATTACTTTGGGTGCTATACTTATATTAGTATTAGCTTGTAGCCTAATATGCTGAGTTGATTTGGTGTATTAGGCTACACCTGTTAATCGGAGATGTGTGTTATGCCTCGCAGAACAAATCCATTTCAGAACCTAAGCGCTGCAATCATGGTTGTGTTTTATGAGCCTGATTATTTGGTAGAAGAATCGGTACTTGAACGGAATCCACGCACAGGCGTGATACGAGAAATTGATATAAGGATTACAAATCGGAAAAATCCGAAAGATCGTATCTTAATTGAGTGTAGGGCTCATGGAAGACGCCAAGATGTCCAGTGGATTGATGCACTTGATGGTAAAGCGCGGAGTTTGGGCTTTCTAAAGATTGTCGCAGTATCGTCGTCAGGATTTACAAAAGCAGCGATAACTGAAGCTCATGACCGTGGTATTGATGTTCTCCATCTAAAACAAGCTGAAGAAGTTGATTGGCGCAAGTGGATGATGGCTATTACCGAACTTGGCGTAATCACAGAACAAATAGTACTTCGATCAGTAAGTTTTGGTATCGATGCTAATTGGCCTGGAGATGATCCTGATCTGACGGATCTTTCCGATGTTGTTCTTATTGACACAAGAGATAGTACGAGAATTCCTCTTCTTAGCTGGATAGGTGAATTGCTGAATGACCCAGAGCAAGTTGCTCAGATACGAGCATTAGCTAGAAACGGCAAACTAAACGACCTTATGAAGAAACATCCTTGCGCCCCTGGGATGGGATTTGTAGTACGGGGTCAAGAACAGTTTGTTCCGTTAGCTGAATTAACAATACACGTTGATGTCAAGATTTCACTTGATTCCATTACTCTAAAGCATATGGATGCAGGCGGTGAGAGAATCCTAACTGGCGAATCGCCTGTACGCGGTGTTTCTACACGCGTTGTTATGCATGAACAAAAAGATAGAGGACTCAGTTTGTTGCTTGAGCAAGGATTGCCTGCAAAGAATCAAAAAAACAACAAATGAGAGACTGCTTTCGCCCAGAAGCGATGCCCACCTGCGGAGAGAGTCCACCAGGCTTGGTAATATTATGGAAACGAAAGGGATAAAGCCATGCTGCGTGAACTCGTTCGCATAAAAAGCAGGAAGACCGGTCGCTTCTCTTCCTGGGATACCAGCGAACGCAACGCAGATTCGTGGGACATCACCTCGGGGGATTTCTTCGGGCTGGGGCATGGACTGGTCAACTCGTATCAATCCATGTTGTTCTCGGCTCCCTGTTATTTCAATTCCCCATTGTCAGGTTGAACCAGATATAGCCGTACATTTCCATCCTCCCGGACATGGTTAAGTGTTGGAAAGACGTATTTATTAGAGACAATCCGTGTTCCTGGACGCAACTCCTGTCTAAATTTCCTTTCAAGCTTTTGAAGAGCATCCGGCATCAAATAGCACATTACGACATCTGCTTCGCTGAGATCCTGTTTGAATAGATTTCCAAAGACGATCCGAACGCGTTTTCGCTGGAACATGATCGTGATCAGGAATTGACACCAGAGATACCGCAGTGGATCGATCTCTATTCCGACTGCCCGGGCATGGTAACGCATGGCGGCGACAAGGACGATCCGTCCGTCTCCACAGCCGCAAGTTTCAGCATCTGGTGGATCATCTGCATGGAAGAAGGCACCCAGGGCGCCCCGACAAGTGTGGTCCAGTAGAGCGATACTACGATCAGAAGCAGGGGCAGAGTATCCAGGTAAGATTGCAGGTATCCTGAAAGATCGAACATAACTGATTATCCTTGTATGGATGGCATGAAATGATGCTGGTTGTCTTACACCGAGACACACCCAAACCATGATATCAAAATGCCATGATTCGTTGCAGGGAATAATATCCGATTTTACGGGAAATTGCTCCTTCTTCTGACATCCCCGGTACCAGTACCGTCCATATCTGCCTCGCTGCCGGTATTTCATTACGCAATCCTACATGTAGTCCTCTATTTACAGATTGCTCAGAAGGTTGCTTCGTCGTGTTCCGCACTCCTCGCAATGACGGATTGAATAGCTTATTGAGTTACAGTAATCTTCACGGTTTCACTTTTTACTTTCTCCCCATTGGCATTTATCCCCTCCACCCAAAAGCAATGCTCACCTGCGTGAGGCGTATAATGCAAACGATAAGGTGTTAAGCAGAGTCTTGTATGAACCATAGCGGGGGTCTTAAAAATGGTCAAAGGAGGTTTCCGTGAAACAGAACGTTGAATCATTCATTAAGATCGCCCTTTTGGCGCTCACGTGGTGTATTTGGTGGTGGGTGAGTAATCAAACCTTTTCCAATAGTATGAATCTGTCCGTTATTGTGGGAAGTTTATTGTTCGTATTCCCAATCGTCTGGTTCGGGAGGAAGATACTCGACCGACAACCAACCATGAGTCGCGCCGTCTGGATAACGACGTTTGTCCAATTTGGCGTGGGGAACCTGTTTGCCGTATCCATTATTCGAGCGATAGTCACTCGTCAAGATTGGTCCGACTGGATACTCCCAGTACCAACGGAAATCGGCTTGTTGTTAACCACGATTACCGGGGCGGCTTGTTTGCTGGTCGTGGCAAACCTTGCCTTGAAAGGGTTCGGCGCGCCTTTTTTCATCGCACTCAGCCAGAAATTGGCGGTCGATTGGATGTATGCCTGGACGCGTAACCCCATGGTGCTTGCGGCTCTGGCTTTTCTCGTGTCCCTGGGAACCTGGTATCAGTCAACGTTGTTCGTGCTCTGGGCACTCCTCCTGTTTGCACCGTCATTGCTTTTCTTCGTGAAAGTGTACGAAGAACGCGAACTGGAGATCCGCTTTGGAGCGTCCTACCTGGAGTACAGATCCAGAACGCCCCTGTTGTTCCCAAGAAAACCAAGGGGCTGACGCGTAAGCGGAGAGAGTCCATCAGGCTTGGTAGGGCGGGGAGGATAACGTTGTGGCAAATTCCCATCCACCCGGAACGTGACTTGCGATATCCCGCTTCCCACCGCGACTTCGATTTGATGTATAATACACATAAAATACTGAATTTATACACATCGAAAGGAGTCTGCCATGCGAACCAATATTGTGCTCGACGATAAGCTCATTGAGCGCGCTCAAAAAATAACCGGTATCAAAACCAAGCGGGAAGTGGTGCAGGAG
Source organism: Chloroflexota bacterium (assembly GCA_041302025.1). Taxonomy (GTDB): domain Bacteria; phylum Chloroflexota; class Anaerolineae; order Anaerolineales; family Villigracilaceae; genus Defluviilinea. The sequence goes on from JBFYRY010000173.1 coordinate 5,763, forward strand.
GCATTGCGAACCCTTATATTATTGAACGAACAAGGGGAGATCCGTACCTTGCGCGGCAAGTTGAAATGGGAAGGTGATCTCAATGAACAGCGTTTGGCGCGTATCGCACCGAGGTAATCATGCTCATCGTTGATTCGACAGTTTGGGTGGATTACTTCAACGGGACCGAAAATCCACAAACAGATTATCTGGACCAGATCGCGGATAAGACTCCCATCCTGGTCGGCGACTTAAATCTTACAGAAGTTCTGCAGGGATTTCGAGAGGATTCTGATTTTGAAAAAGCCCGTCGTGTCCTGGGGAAATATATTCAAGTGGAAATGGTCAATCCCGAATTGGCATTACAGAGCGCCCGCAATTACCGCTTGTTGCGTCGCAAGGGTATCACTGTCCGCAAAACGATTGACAGCCTGATCGCGACATATTGCATTGAGAACGGACACGAACTTCTACACAATGACAGTGACTTCGATGGCTATGAAAAACATCTTGAATTGAAAGTCGTTCATCCATAGCTTGATTACTTGCCACTCACCGTAATCGTCACCATATCACTCTTCATCGTCTCCCCATTCGCATTTACCCCTTCCACCCAAAATTGATGCTCACCTGTGGATAATGCCCACTAGGCTTGGTAGGGCGGGGAAGATAGGGTTGTGAGTAAATTTCCGTCCACACAGATCGTGACTCCCGAGATGCCCTCTTATGGTTTATGTAGTTGGAGTCCAGGAATGAATTGGAAGTCTTTGATATTCAGGGTGTATAGTGGCGTGTTGTTTGATAATGCAGTTGCCGCGATAAGGGCATCTGGAACACTCAGTTTATGACTCAAGGCATATTCTTCAAGCAAGGACAGGAAACGCGCTGAAATATCCGCGTCAAGTGGAATTTGTGTGAGTAAAGCCAGATGTTTTTGTATTTTGTGTAATTCCCGCTTGTCTTTGGCCCCATAAAATAATTCGCCGGTAGTCACAACGCTGATCGCGAGATTAGGAACGCCAACCGCCTGCAAGGCATTTGTTACATCAGAATTACCCTTGTAGAATTCGATCAGGATGTTCGTGTCGCACAGGATCATACGCGGTAGGGCCATGCTTTCTCACGCAATGACTGGATTGAGACATTACGCCCAGCCCAAAGACCAGCCAACGCAAAGAAATCCGCCTCTTCGCCCTGGTCTTTCTCGACGGGCATATCCGTGCTGGCAACACTCTCCACGAAATCAAGTGTTTTGAGAAAGTCCAACAAGTTTTTGGCTTTTCGTTTGTCTTTGATTCGGACAGTGATTTGTTCCATGTCAAATATTATACTTCACTCGTTTATAACTGTAATTGTCACGATTTCACTCTTCATCGTCTCCCCATTCGCATTTACCCCTTCCACCCAAAATTGATGCTCGCCTGTGGAGAGTATCCACCAGGCTTGGTAGGGTGGGGAGGATAAAGTTGTGAGCAAATTCCCATCCAACCAGATCGTGACATTTGAGATACCCTGTCCCGCCGCGACTTCGATTTGAATTTGTTGAACAGATAAATCCATGGTGGGATCGATACGATATACGGTATTTGGATGCGGGGAGAGCAAGACCAATTGATTTTCTTGTTGGGATACTATTTCTGGCGATTGAGAAAAATCGGAGAGTAAGGGCAGTCCTTGAGCGCGTGCCCAGGCTTGTGCTTCGATGGGGAGATTCAATACGGTAATTGCCTTGCGCCGTTCGATGGGAGTCGAATCGTCTGCGAGGGAATTTGTCAGCCTATCGATCCAGACTTGCTGATAAGTTGAATCCGTTTGTGTGGGTTCGGTCCCGGTGATGAACCATTCCGTGCGCGTGTGTGGACAGGCTGAAGTTGGGAGCAGACCCGAGATGTCGCACACTTCCACTTGAGTCAAGCCATCGGGTCGTTCAAAGGGACGGTCGGGACGCCCCTGCAAAAGTCCGCGCATCACTTCATGCCAGATGGGTGCGGCGCCGGTCAGACCGGTCACGTTGTGCATGGCTTCGTATCCGCTGTTGCCGACCCACACTCCAACCAAAAGATCGGGGGTGTAGCCAATCGTCCAGTTATCGTGGAAGTTGCTGGTGGTGCCGGTCTTGACCGCTGCGGTGCGGTCAAGTTTCAATGTGCTGTTGAGTCCAAAGCCGGTTGAGCGGGCAGAGTCGTCGCTGAGGATATCGCTGATGAGCCAGGCGATGCGCGGGTCCAGGACTTGAACCGCTGTTTTTGAATCCGGTGCGTACGCGTATAGCAGATTCCCATCCGCATCGTGGATATCCAGGATCGAAGTGTTGCCGGTGTAGTATCCGTTGTTCGCAAGCGTTGCGTACGCGGTGGAAAGCTCGAGCAGGCTGACCTGTCCGCCGCCGAGGACGAGGGAAAGATCATAGTCTCCCGCTTCGCCCAGCGATGAGATGCCCAGCCGATGCGCGAAGTTAAGCGTGTTCTCGATGCCGACGGTTTGCAAAGTTTTCACGGCAGGAATGTTCAACGATGATCCGAGAGCGGCACGCACAGAGACCGGTCCATGTTCCTGCTCATCGTAATTGATCGGCATGTACGGCGTGCCGTCGCGCAGGGTGAACGTGGTCGAGATATCGAGAATGGGCGTCGCGGCAGTCCACGCATTCGGGGAAGCGGGATCCAGCGCGAGTGCGTACACGAACGGCTTGAACGCGGAGCCGGTCTGGCGCGGTGAGATCGCCATATCCAATGCGCCGTCAATGGACTCATCAAAAAAATCTGCACTGCCGACGAGCGCAAGAATTTCTCCGGTGTGAGGATCGAGTGCCACCAGCGCGGCATTGTTGACATTGTGACTGAGCGTGCCATTTTCCTGTTTGAATTGAGCGATACGGCGTTTCAACGTTTCTTCGGCGAGATGTTGTGCATCGAGATCGAGCGTCGTCCGCACCACGAGACTCTGGCGGATGTTGAGAGTCCCGGCGGAAATGAACTGGTCGACTTGATCTTTGATGATCCAGACGAAGTGCGGCGCTTCGATCGGGTAGGGGGCTGGGTTGAAACTCAAGGGGGTTGATTCTGCACTGACGCGTTGTTCGTCGGTGATGTAGCCTTCCTTTTCCATCAAGCCGAGCACAATCGTCTGCCTGTTCTTCGCCAGATCGGGATTCGTGAACGGGTTGTAGATCCCCGGTGCCTGCGGCAGGCCTGCGATCAAGGCACATTCGGGTAACAGCAATTCACTGGCGGGTTTGCCGAAATAGGTCTGTGAGGCGGCTTCGACACCGTATGCCATGCCGCCGTAGTTGATCTGATTCATGCTTCCACCGGCGATGGTCTCGCCGCCGCGGAGGTTGATCCACAAGGCGCGGGCGATGCCGGTGATGTCAATACCGGGGTTGGTGTAGAAGTGTTTGTCTTCGACCGCAATGGTCGCGTCTTTCAGGCATTGGGGGATGTGTTCAATATCCAAAACAGTGTTGCGTCCACCCTCTTGTGGGAGAATTTCATAGAGCAGGCGCCCGTTCCGGTCTGTGATGCGGACGCTGGGAGTCAGGTACGTTTCTGGGAGTGAAGCGATTGACGGCATATCCCAGAAGATGTAGGTGAATAGTCCCGCTGAGAGGAGCAGGAGTCCGAGCAGGGAATACCACAAGATACGGGACAGTTTCATAAAATAGAGATGCTCACACTTCTCTGGAAGTTCCAGTTCCTTCCTGTAAATCGGACTAATTTTGTCTTGACTAAACAGAATTGATGTTCTATATTCAGGTGGTTCTTGTTTAGCGTTCAAAAGTAGAAAACCGTAAAGGGTCAAACATCTTGAAAAAGACAGGTCGAAAAACTCTTGTACGAGAAGAGCGGAAACCTGTA
>JBFYRY010000174.1:0-8218 GCA_041302025.1 Chloroflexota bacterium
CAATGTCGATTCAAAGCACATTGCCATTGGGGGCAACAGCGCAGGCGGTGGATTGGCGGCCGCCCTTGTTCAACTTGTCCATGACCGGAAAGAGATCAAGCCTGTTTTCCAGTTGCTTGTCTACCCGATGCTGGATGACAGGACTGTCCTGCGCGCGGATATTGATGACAGCAGTAATATTACATGGAGCCAGAAGAACAATCGGTTCGGATGGGAGTCGTACTTGAGACAGGAATGCGGCGCGGAAGATGTCCCGGCTTATTCCGTGCCTGCGCGGCGCGAAGACCTTTCCGGTCTGCCTCCAGCCTGGGTCGGGGTGGGTTCCCTGGATATATTTCATGATGAAGACGCCGCTTATGCTCAACGGCTGAAAGAGTGCGGCGTTGCGTGTGAGTTTGATGTTATCCCGGGCGCATTTCACGGGTTTGATGTGTTCGATCCGCAAGTGCCGATCGTTCAGGATTTCCGAAAGTCACAAGTGGCGGCGTTGAAAAAATACCTGTCTCCGACAAACTGCAATTTATGACCGGGCTGGGTATAATCGTCCCTGCATGAAGACGCAGATCATCACACTCGAATCGCACGACGACCTCATTTCCGTCCGCGACAGGCTTTCGTGGGCGAAGACGCCGCGCATCCTGCTGGTGTGGCCCAAGTATGAAAAGGTCACTTTGCGGCAGGTGGATATGAAGGTCTTGCAGAGACATGCCGCTTCACTTGGCGCGCAGTTGGGACTGGTGACGCGCCAGCGGCGGGTGAGGGAGGATGCCGAGGCGCTGGGGATTCCCGTGTTCGAGTCCACGGGGCAGGCACAGCGCGTTGCTTGGCCCAAGGCGCACCGCAGGCGGTTGCCGCGTCATGCCCCAGCCGGGGACCTGCGCGGGAAACGGGACCAGCTCCCGGCTTTGGAAGAGGCGTGGCGCGCGCATTTGGCGGTGAGAGTCCCGGCGTTCGTCCTCGGCATGTTGGCCGTGTTTGCGCTCATCGCGTTGTTCATCCCGCGCGCCTCCGTCCAATTGACGCCCATTTCGAAAACGCAGAGCGTTGCATTGCCGGTGACGGCGAGTCCCTCGGTCAGGTCGGTTTTTATCACGGGCAGTGTGCCTCTGCGCGAGAAGCGCGTGATCGTGGAGGGGGAGCAGACCGTGGTCGTGACGGGGGAGGGCGTGATCCCGCAATCGAAGGCAAAGGGCGCTGTGGAGTTCCGCAACCTCACACAGCAGGAAGTGACGGTTCCCGCCGGTACGGTGGTGCAAAGTGATGCCGTGCGTTTTGTGACAACAGAGGACGGCGCGGTGGATGCGGGCGTCGGCAAGAAGGTGGTGCTTGCGGTCGAGGCTGTGGATGGCGGCATCGCGGGCAACGTCGAGGCAGAAACGATCGATACCATCGAGGGCAGGCTCGGGCTTTCGCTTTCAGTGACAAACCCCGAACCGGTCTCGGGCGGGCGCGAACTTCCATCGGTGCAGGCAAGCGATGAAGACCGGGTGCGCGTCAAAGAGTTGTTGATGAAGATGCTGGATGACGATGCACGCGAAACGTTTCTGGCGGAGACCGGCGCGGGCGATATGTTGTTCGAGAAAACGATGAGCGTCACGCAGACTCTTTCTGAGGAATATAATCTGCCGCCGGGCGCGGCTGGCACAAAGTTGACGTTGACGATGCGTGTCGAGTATTCCGCCAATTATGTCTCCGCTTCAGACTTGACCGGACTTGCCGCGCTTGCGATGAATGCTTCCCTGCCCCCGGGCTTTTCTCCGGTTTCCGACTCGCTGACGACAAGGCACGTCACAACGCCGTTCGTCAACAGCGACGGTTCCGTACGCTGGACGATGCGCGTGGAGCGGAGGATCGTCCAGCAGGTGGATCCGGCGCAGGTGACTTTGCTCATCCAGGGACGCGGTTTGAGGTCCGCCCAGTCGTTGTTGGATGAGACCCTGCCGCTGGCAAACGCTCCGGTGATCACGCTTTCTCCCTCGTGGTGGCAGTGGATTCCGGTTATGTCGTTCCGCATCGAGGTGGTGGCTGAATAAAGGATGAAGGATGAAGGCGGAAGGATGAAGGATGAAGAATGAAAAAAGAAAACTTTGCGCTTTTGAGCGCTTCGCAGTAAAAAAACATTTATGAGAATTCTTGCCGTTGACCATGGAGAGAAGCGCATTGGTTTGGCGATCACCGACCTGAACGGGTGGTTTGCCAGTCCGCTCGGTGTAATCAAGCACGTCTCCCGCCTGTTGGATGCCGCGCAGGTGGCGAACCGGGCGGCGGAGACAAATGTCGGCTTGATTGTGATCGGCCAGTCATTCGACGAGGAAGGGAATCCGAATCTTGCCGGTCGCCGCGCCGCGAAATTTGCCGAAGCCCTGAAAGAGCAGACGACCATCCCGGTCGAGTTGTTCGATGAATCGTTCAGCACGCAGGACGCCCGCGCCGCGCGCATCGAAATGGGAGTCTCACGCAGGAAGCGAGCCGGTCACATGGACGAACTCGCGGCGGTGATGATATTGCGATCTTATCTTGAGGCCCGGAAGTAATCTATACTGCGTACTTCGTATTGCGTAACGACACTTTTACCTGTCTACCTGTTTCCCTGTATACTCTCTCCATGCGCAAACTTATCCTCATCGTCTTCATCCTTCTCATCATTGCTTGTCTCTTTCTAACGCTTATAACCATTCCATCCCAAGCCGCGCGCATCTACGGTCCGCCCGCCTCGTGGCTGACACTTTCACAGCGCGTGCAATATTCCGCGCAGTTGCTTTGGTATGACGGTTTGCTCACACGTCCGTTGAATGCAGGCGGCATCGGGCAATTGTTTGTCGTTGCCCCCGGCGAATCGGTCGTTTCCATATCCGACCATCTTCAAGTCACCGGCTTGATCCGCGATGCGGAGTCCTTCCGGGCGTATTTGATCTATTCCGGGTTGGATACTTCCATCCAGGCGGGGGAGTACAGACTCAGCCCGGCGATGTCCGCCATCGACATTGCCCGCGAGTTGCAGGATGCGACTTCTGCTGAAGTAAGGTTTGTCGTTCTCCCCGGCTGGCGGATGGAAGAGATCGCCGCTTCGCTCCCGACTTCGGGCTTGCCCATTGCTCCGGATGAATTTCTCGCCGCCGCACAGACTCCCTCCAGCGAGTTCGATTTTCTGGCTGGGGCGGACGCCGTTGAAGGATTTCTTTATCCCGATTCGTATATCCTTCCGCGCAACACGACGGTGGACGGATTTCTGAGCGGACTCCTGCGCAACTTTGCCCAACATCTTTCCCCCGATCTTGTGAGCGGTTTTTCCCAACAGGGACTGACGGTCTACCAGGCGGTGACTCTCGCGTCCATTGTGGAGCGGGAAGCCGTGCACGACGAAGAGAAACCGTTGATCGCATCGGTGTATATCAACCGGCTGAACATCGGCATGAAACTCGACGCCGACCCGACCGTCCAATATGCGATCGGGTACAACTCCATACAAGGAACATGGTGGACGAATCCGCTCAGCCTGGAAGATCTGCAATTCGATTCCTACTTCAACACCTATCTCTATGCCGGTCTGCCGCCGACGCCGATATCAAATCCCGGTTTGGATTCGCTGAACGCAGCGGCATTCCCGGCGGAAACGGACTACTATTTCTTCCGCGCAAAGTGCGATGGCTCGGGGTATCACGACTTTGCCGTCACCTTCGACGAGCATCTGGCGAACGGATGCCAATGACCGGCGCTCATTTCGATGATGGTGCGGCTTCCCTTTTGACAAGGTAGACCGAAACGACGACCATTCCGATCCCCAGCACTGCAAGGAACAGTCCCTCGATCACCACAGGTTTCAATATCTGCCGCACCACTGCGCCGAGTGTCTCCTGCATGGTGGATATCAACACCGGCGGCATGGATCCCGCTCCCTGATTTTGAATGGCGCGTTGGACGAGCAGATTGAGCGCTGGTGACCCGATCAGTGCCATGATGAAACTGATCCCGCCTATGACAATGAACGGCACGCCCCACCACTTCAGCCAATCTACAAGATTGCGGACGATAAGAAGCGTCAGCCCGAACAGGAATAACAACGGCAGGATCGGCGTCAATTTCATTGTCGTCCGCACCCGGCTTAATCTGATGCGCGGGTCGTCCGGCGTGCCGCTTTGATTCCCCTTGATCAGGGTGATCTCATCCGGGATGCCGAGTGTCATAACCTGCAATTGAGTTTCCATCATCGGGGCGAACATATCGATCATCCCGGCGGGAGGATTGCACAGGATCAACTCGCCGCCCGAGATGAGATTGAGTCCTATCTGTACCAGTTGCTCTGCCGTGCAATCCGGCTGTGTGACAAGGACCTGCTTGACCGCCTGCACCCCCGAATCGCCGACCAGATGCCGCTTGAACGGAAGCAGGGAGATGACAGCCGAATCCGTTTTCCCGTTCAGGTAATCGAACACCGAATCGAGCGCATCGTCGGTCAACGATTTCAATTCCTCCGGCGGGAGGAGCGATGCGACGATCTTTTCCCAATCATCCCGTGAGATGCCTTTCAGGAGGGGGTCGGTATTTTCATTCTCCGCGATGGATGCCGCCAGTATCGAAGGCATCTGTTCATACACGCGTTGCTGGGCGAACGCCAGTTTGTAGGTCTTCGCGGAAAAGGCTTTTTGCTCGATGGTGAACAGGAACAAAGCCAGGACGCTCGTGATCACGAACAGCACGGCGCAAATGATCGCCAGGGTTTTTGCCAGCGTTTTCATGGAACCTTCCTATTTCTCTGCGCTCACAATGTCGATGTAATCCTTCGTCACGGTCTCGCCGCCGTCTGCGCCGAGCAGGGAGAGCAATTCGCTCAGGAGGTGCGCCTTGCCGTCGGCATCCTTGCGGCTCCAGGTGCGGCTCTTGACCTCCAGGAAATGACCCAATTGCGGCTCGGATACCGTGTCCAGGTTCACGTAGAATTCGGTCTCCTTGTATTTGATGAGCCAGCGCAGGCGGTCCTTTTCGATCGCGATCTCCGATTCCGGTTTGAAATATTCACGATAGAAGCGCAGTGAATTGGTCGCCGGGGCAAGGAAACGACTGCGCGACAGCAATACATCGTGCTCGAACTCGCCTTCGCGGATGACGCCGAGCAGGGTCAGCCGGGCGCGCGCGTTCGTGACACTGCCCTTGTCGTCCACGAAATCATCTTCGCGGTAGCGCAGTCTTCCCTGTGACGGATCTTCGAACTGGAAATATACATCGTGCTGGCGGTAATGCCGTTCATACAGGATGTCGATCTCATCCCGCATCAATGCCTCGACGATGGGGTTTGCCTCCGCTATCTTCACCTTGACCTGCACCTCGAACGATTCCTCCTCCATCGAGCCGCCGAGCGCAATCAGTTTCGACAACACAGACTGTTCGCGCGCGATCAGGAAGGAGTCGATCTTCTTTGCGATGTCCGCCGCCTGGGCGAGCAATTCCTCTTCGTTGACCGTGAGCAGTTTTCTTCCGCGCATCACCCACCTGCCGTTGATCATCACATCGCTCACATCCGTCGATTTGCTGGCGTACACGATCTGTGCGTATGCGTTTTCCGTGGAACGCCTGAAGGATGGGGAATTATGCGCGGGGCTCAGGTCGACCAGGATCAGGTCGGCGCGGCGGCTCGGGGTCAGCGAGCCGGTCAAATGTCCGATATGAAGCGCTTGTGCGCCGAGGCGCGTTCCCATCAAAAGGGCTTGCGAAGCGGGCAGGGAGGTCGGGTCGTTCGTCACAGCCTTGGCGATAAAAGCCGCGAGGCGCACTTCCTCGAACATATCCAGGTCGTTGTTCGAGGCGGGACCGTCCGTCCCGATGCCCACGTTCAATCCGGCGGCGAGCATCTTGGTGACCGGGGCAAACCCCGAAGCCAGTTTGAGATTGGACGACGGGTTGTGTGAGACGCCCGCACCCGCGTGATGGAGCGAACGGATCTCGCCTGCGTCGATGTGGACGCAATGCGCCGCGATAACCTTGGCTTCGAAGAGTCCCTGCTTCTTCACGTAAGGGATGACGGGCATGCCGTTCTCGTTGCGCATGTTCTCGACCTCGAGGGCGGTCTCGGCGAGGTGGATGTGAAGCGGAACATCGAATTCCTGCGCGAGACTGGCTGTCTGCCGCAGGATATCGTCGGTGGTGGTGTATGGCGCGTGCGGCGCAATGGATGGGACGATGAGTGGATGACCCTTCCAGCGCTGGATATAATCGCGCGCCTGCTCCATCGCGTCCTCGTAGGATTTCGCGTCGGGTGTCGGGAACTTGAGAATGGACTGTCCGCAAACGGCGCGGACCCCTGCCTGGGCGCTTGCCTTCGCAACCTCCTCTTCGTAGAAGTACATGTCGTTGAAGGTTGTTACGCCGCTTCGGATCAACTCGGCGCAGGCAATGGAAGTGCCCAGCCCGACAAATTCACGAGAAGCGAATTCCCTTTCCACGGGCCACATGTAGCCCTGAAGCCAGACGTCGAGACGCAGGTCGTCGGCGATGCCGCGCAGGAGGGTCATTGGCACATGCGTGTGCGCGTTGACCAGACCGGGCATCAGCACTTTGCCTTTGCAATCGATCGTTTCGTTTCCCGAATATTCCTTTTTGATCTCGTTCTCGAATCCGACCGCAATGATGCTGTCCCCACTGACCGCCACGGCGCCGGGATTATATTGATTCATTTTTTCGTCCATGGTGAGGACGTGTGCGTTGATGAATAGAACGTCAACTTTCTGCATTCGGTCTCCTTTGTTGTGGTTTTTTGTGGAACGTCCCGAAGGTGGTCTGGGGGGACATGGATTTTTTACTGGAGCCTTCGGGGCGATGCAAGCAGGATGGATTAATTGTAGCCATTTTTTTCACGGCTGAAAGGTCAATAGGATTTCAAGAATGTTGAGGTTTGCGTCGAAGTCGGTGTCGCTGTGATTTGTCAGTTCAATGTCCGCGGCTGGAATCCCGGCTGAGACGGCATAATCGGCAAGTGTGCCCGTGTAGACGCATCCCGTGTCGATGGGAGGGAAGCGGTACGGACCGACACCCGCGATGGCTTCCGCCAGACGGACCGATGCCTCGTCCCAGGGTTCGCCGCCAGGGAAGATGCCCAGCGCCGCGCTGTGATAACTGATGAGCGCTTCGATGTCATGGTTCGCAATAAATTCCATAACTGCGCGCGTCTCAGGCTCTGAGCCAGCCTCACTGCCTCCCGATGTGGGGAGGTAGTTCCAACATCCCGCCTTGTCCCAATCCGCCTGCCAGTTGGCGGGGAAGTTGCGGTTCAAGTCCACGCCGTTGCTGTTGAGGCGGCCGTACTTGTCGTGCGAGCGGACTTCCCCATCCGGGTTGAGGTTCCGCAGGATGTAGAGCGTCACATCGGCAGGGAGGATGTCGGGATACTGGTTGACGTAGGCGATCATTTGATTTGCAAGCGTGACCGTGTTCCACTCATCGCCGCCGTGGATGCCTGCCACGATCATCCGCCCGCTGTTGCCGGAGCCAAAGGTATAAACTTCCAGCGGGAGTCCCTTCACTGAATAGCCGATGACCTCCGATGTTTGTTCATTCGCCAGAAAGAGCGGAGTCACTGTGGGGCTGGGAATGGTTTGGGTGGGCTGGACCGGTTCAGGCGTGGAAGGAGGCGTAAAAATGTCCTGTGAATTTTGTTCCTGCATCCGAGCCGGTTCTGTGGCGATCAAACGCGGAAAATTATCTACCATGACGGGAACCGTGGTGTTTGTCTCTGCAAGCGCGACGAACTTTTGGAAATTGACTGCCGAAAAAAGTATCGTCCCACCGATGAGAACACCGATGAAGAAAAACTTTCCGCCGGTGGTTTTCACGGTACCCAGGTCAGAAAGGCTCGCAAGGCTTTCAGGTTCTTGGCGAAATCGGTGTCGCGGTGGTTGGTCAGTTCCATATCCACTGCCGCCTCCACGCCGTTCTCGACCGCCCAGTCAGCGAGCGTGCCGGTGTAGTCGCATCCCGTATCGAGCGGCGGGTAGGGATATTTGGTAACGAATGCGAGTGTTGCCGCCAGTTCCTTGGATGGTTCCTCCCATGGCACGCCGCCGGGGAAGACTCCCAACGCCGCGCTATGGTAACTGATGACGGCGGTAAAGTCGTGTGCATTGATGAAATTCATCACCGTGCGTGTCTCCGGTTCCGAGCCGCCGTACGCGCCGCCTGTGGTTTCACGGTAGATCCAACAGCCTTCACGGTCCCAGTCTGCCACCCA
>JBFYRY010000175.1:0-8180 GCA_041302025.1 Chloroflexota bacterium
AAATTCCTGTCTCGTCGCCAGGTTCGAACGGAAAGCGCCGTGCATCGCGGAAGTCGTCATGCGCGCATCGTGCTTCTTCACGCCGCGCATCATCGAACATAAATGCATCGCCTCCACCACCACCGCCACACCCTGCGGCTTGAGCAGGTCCCGCAGAAAATCCGCGATCTGGCGCGTCATCCGCTCCTGCACCTGCAAACGGCGTGCGTACATATCCACAATGCGGGGAATCTTGGAAAGCCCAAGCACCTTTCCATCGGGGATATATGCCACATGAGCGCGCCCGATGAACGGTAACATGTGATGCTCACAAAGGCTGTAGAATTCAATATCGCGCACGATCACCATTTCATCGTACTTCACATCGAACAACGCGCCGTTGACGATCCTCTGCGGGTCGGCGGTGTAACCGCACAGTAATTCGGTATACATGCGCGCCACACGCTCGGGAGTGCTCTTCAGCCCTTCGCGCGCCGGGTCCTCCCCCACCGCCTTCAACAGTTCAAGGATCAATTTCCTTGCGGCGCCAATATCCACTTTTGAAGAGGGTATCTCATAATCTTCATCAAACTCCATTATTACTCCTCGATAAAACCAGTGGCGCCTGGGCGCCACTGGTTCGTGTATGACATCTAATCTTCTAACCAACCACAGGCTCGATCAACCCGTACGTCCCGTTGCGCCTTTTATACAGGACCTGGATCGAGTTCTGTTCGGCGTTGAAAAAGACGAAGAAGTTGTCGTGTCCCAGCAGGCGCATCTGCTCGACCGCTTCATCCTCACCCATCGGCAGGATGATGAACTTCTTGCGCCGCGCGATCAGGGGCAGCAACTCACCCGTTTCATCCACCGGCAATTCATCCTGCTCCACAACCTCCGCGGCGGAACGCCCATCGCCGCGCCCGTGGTGGTGTTTTCCCTTGTATCGGTCGATCTGCCTCTGCATCTTGTCAATCGCAGTATCAAATGCGGCGTGCAAATCGTCGGAGCGTTCCTCGGTACGGAGGATAAATCCTTTTCCGTGCACGGTGACCTGCGCCACCTGGCGGTCGGTTGCACTGCGTGCCGCCTTGTTATGCGACAACTCCACCCTCACTTCGTCAATTTCCTGAAGGTATCGATCGAGTTTGGCGGCTTTTTTCTCAACGTACTCTCGTGTATTGTCGGTCAACCGCATATTACGAGCAACCACATCAACATTGTTCGCCATCTTACTACCTCCTGAAAAAGTTATACCGCACTTGGTCAAAAACTGCGCCTATTTTAGAAGGCGGAAAGTGGAATTTTTGACCGTGGGTATTATAATCAACGACGTGAATGCGTCGTTGTCAAACACGATTCAGATCATGATGTGAAAGTGCACGCGCAATCGTCAGCGCATAAACGGTCCCGGCACCGGCGGAAAGCAACGCCTCAGCACCGGACGAAATGGTCGAGCCGGTTGTCGAGACGTCATCCATCAACAGGATGGATCTCCGCTTCACTTTCGACGGGTCAGCCTGATACACATCCCGCACGTTTTCACTCCGCTGGGAAATGCTCAAGCCAACCTGTGAACGCGTCTCTCGCGTTTTCCGCAAAGCCTGAGGGGCATACTCCCATCCAAGTTCGTACGCCAGCGGACGGGCAACCAGATCAACTTGATTATATCCTCTCTCTTGAATCCGTTTCTTCCCCAAAGGCGCGGGAATCACCAGGTCGATCTCCCATCCAAGAGAACGCACGAAATCAACCATATTCAAGGCAAGAGCGTCTCCCAAGCCGATGTTTCTGCGATATTTCAGGGTGTGGAGTGCGTTTTGTATGGGAGAATCAAAAACCGCCCAGGAGCGCATCACTCGATACGCAGGCGGTTTCGTCTGGCATTTTTCGCAGGTTTCAGCCCCCTTTGTTGGAATGCCGCATTTGTTACAGAAAGGCTTGCGTATGAGCGGGATACGTCCCCGACAATCCGGGCACCAGCGCCAGCCCGCCTTTCCACATCCTGCACACACAGGCGGAAAAAGTAAATCCAATCCGCTCCAGGTCAATCGATACAGGCGATACGACCAGGGTATGTTGTTCACAAGAATGATCAATATTCAGTGCTATGCGTCTTTGCCGCCTAACCAAGGTTCGTCATGATCTGGATCGCGGCGGGGGTAAGGATGATGATCATAATGGATGGGAACATCAATAACGCCATCGGGATGATCATTTTGACAGGAGCCTTGTGAGCTTCCTCTTCCGCGCGCTGGCGCCGTTTCAAACGCATTTGGTCAGATTGGATTCTCAAGACCTTCGCCATGCTCACACCCAATTGTTCACTTTGAACGATGGCGGCTACAAAACTAGTCACCTCGGGAATACCCAGACGATCCGACATATCCTTCAACGCATCGCGCCTAGGCTTGCCAAGCTGAATTTCACGAATGGCACGGGAAAAGGCTAACGAGAGTTCGTTTTCCCATTTTTCACTCACCTTGGAGAGTGCCGCGTCAAAACCAAGACCCGCCTCCACGCAAATCGTCAACAGATCAAGAGCATCAGGCATTGCCTTGCGGATCTCGGTCTGCCGTTTTGTTATCCTGCTTGTCAGCATCAAGTGCGGCAGAAAAAAGCCTCCCAGCGTGGCTCCGCCAATATAAATAAGATTATCGGATGGCTTTGACGTACCGCCAGTTGCAACCAGTAAAAGGATAAGCCCGCCAAACACAATACCCAAAATAATACGGATGGCATAGAAGGTTGGGGCATCAACCGGCCATGGGTTTCCAGCCTTTTCGAGATTCGTGGCTGTATCTTGAATCGCCTTCTGGGGCGTGAACTTTGCCGAGATTTCGCCTACACGGCGGATAAAGGGGATGATCACACGCTCTGCAAAAGGCTGGGAGAGTTCTATCTCCTCGAGCGAGGATACATCGCCACGCTGGATAAATTCCGCCATACGCGCCTGTAAGGGATCATCCTCCTCACCGGCAGCGTTCCGCCTCAAACCGAAGATGATAATCGCAATCGCCCCCACGACAACCAATGCGCCAAAAAGGAGTATGCCTATATTCATAACTACACCTCGATATCAGCAATCTTCATCATGGCAAAATAACCGCCAGCGATCATACTTAGGATCACGGCAATTGCTATAATCCCGCACCAGGGTTGTGGAATGAAGGGGTTTTCGTCAAAAAAACTGCCGATGTATTCTGGGCTGACAAACCATAACGCAACCGCAAGAAACACTGGGATAAGGGATAAGACTGCACCGGATGTCCTCACCTGGGCAGTCATGACCTTGATCTCACCCTTGATCCTTACACGTTCCCGGATCGTAAATGTAATCGTATCCAAAATTTCCGAGAGGTTGCCGCCCACTTCACGCTGAACATTGATCGCAGTAATAACAAAATCCAGGTCTTCACTTGGAATACGGCGCAACAAATTATCCAACGCCTTTTCCATGGAAATACCGATCTGCATTTCCTGCACGACACGGCGGAATTCATCGCATATCGGGGCAGGCAACTCCCTGCTAACCGCCTCCATGGCCTGCATGGTCGAATAACCGGCACGCAATCCATTCACCATCAGGTTCAACATATCGCCCAATTGGTCACTGAACCTGGTCAACCGTAGCCCCTGCTGACGTTTTATGTAAAACCTGGGGATGAAAAAACCTATCACACCGCCGATAGCCAGTGATACGACTGGGTAACTCGACTGAATCAAAACGGCAATAATGCCAGTCGCAACCGTGGACATGAAGATAAGAGCGTACCATTCAGCCACTTTAAATTTCAGGTCGGCGCGCGCCAATTCCCGCGCAATACGATCACCCCTGGAAGAACCAGCAACCCTGCGGTTCAACCACTCCGTAATAACCGAGCCTCCTGGAGCTTTTTCATCCTCGGGCCGCTCCTCTTCGAGGTATTTCCCAAGCCGTTCTTCGACCACTGATCTTTCACGGGTCACAGCAAAAACAGCACCGACGATCAAAAGTATTAATAAAAGAACGCCTCCGCCTAGGATCAGCATTTGGGACATATTGAATTCACCTGGATATTCTATTTATCTTTAGTAACGGCGCCGCTCGCCGATACCAAAGATCGAGGGGGGCAGATTAATGCCCGCGGCTTCAATTTTTTCCATGAACTTCGGACGCAACCCAGTGGGACGGAGACGTCCAATGATCTTTCCATTTTCAACACCCGCCTGCTCAAAGACGAATATATCCGTCATCGTGATAATATCGCCTTCCATGCCGCTTACTTCCGTGATCGTGGTAACTTTACGTGTACCATCACGCATACGCTCCTGTTGACAGATCACATCGACCGCGCTCGAAACCTGTTCACGAATGGCACGAACAGGGAGGTCCATCCCCGCCATGAGACACATGGTCTCGACACGGGAAAGAGCATCCCGGGGGGTATTGGCATGGGCAGTGGTCATGGAGCCATCATGACCGGTATTCATAGCCTGCAACATATCCAATGTTTCGCCGCCGCGGCACTCACCAACTATGATACGCTCAGGGCGCATACGCAATGCGTTAATCACAAGATCACGTATTGTGATTTCACCGCGCCCTTCAATATTCGGTGGGCGGGATTCAAGGGTCACAACATGTTCCTGCCGTAATTGAAGTTCCGCTGCATTTTCAATCGTCAGAATACGTTCGTCATTGGGTATGAAACTCGACATGACGTTCAAAAGCGTAGTTTTACCGGACCCCGTGCCGCCTGAAATAAGAATGTTCAATCGCGCTTCCACGCATGCTTTCAGAAACTGAACTGCCTCAGCAGTAATGGAGCCAAACTGGATCAATTGCTCGATGGTGATCGGGTTTTTGGAGAATTTACGAATGGTAAGCGTAGGTCCGACCAGTGAGATCGGTGGAATTACGGCATTAACACGGGAGCCGTCCTGCAAACGCGCATCCACATAAGGACTCGATTCATCAATACGACGGCCCAACGGAGCAACGATCCTGTCAATAATACGCATAACATGATCGTTACTTTCAAATGTAACCGGGACGCGGTGCAGTCTGCCCTTACGTTCAATATAAACATTCTTTGGTCCGTTCACCATGATTTCAGTGATGGTGTCGTCTTCCAGTAATGGCTGAAGGGGACCAAGTCCCAGAATTTCTGCGGCAATTTGCTCGAACAAACGCGCCCTTTCAGGCCGTGACAGAACAATATTTTCCTCCGCCAGGATTTGTTCAAACAGATCCTGGATGGTACGACGCACATCAGCTGTACGGGTAATATCCATCGACGGATCCAATTCAGATAAAAGCTTATTCTGAACGCGTGTCTTTAGGTCAAAATAAGAACCCGCCTGGGGGGATGTGATTGGCGCATTAACGCGCCGCGCCTGCAATGAAGATAAGCGCGAACCTTCTCCACCTGCACTTTGCTGGCCATCAGGTGAAGGTCCACCCGAAGACGATGAACCGCCTTGTCCTTGCTCAATACGTTTCAAGAGAGACATCTTCCCTATCTCCTTTAAAGTTACCGTTTACTAGCTCGATCCGATTCGCCACCGGATTCCAGGGAGGCTACTCGAGCACGGACCCCTTCCGCCAAAGAGAAAACGCCGCGTGAGGCGGGTTGATTCTTGGCATCAATCACAAAAGGAACACCACGAATGACCGCCTTTGCCACGGTTTGTTCGTCAAGAGGAATAACAGACGAAACCTCCTGCTTCAAATTCTCGGCAACCCGCTCGGGTGTAATGTTAACACGTTTGTCAAACCGATTCATTGTGAACAATATCCGCTCACGGTTGATTCCCATTGTTTGCAGCAAATCAAGGAAAAGGCGGCAATTCTTTATTGCAGGAATATCCTGAGTGGTAACCAATACGATCAAATCGCTCACATCAATAGCCGAGAGTGTGACATCAGTAAGGTAAGCAGATGTATCAACAACCACATAAGCATACAATTGGCGAAGATATTCCAACACTTTTGAGAATTGACTGCTTGAAACCTTTTCAGCATACTCAGGCCGACTCGGAGCAGCAAGGATATGAACCCCGGAGGACGAATGCTTGATCATTACCTCTTCAACAATCTCGGGATCAAGTTCCTCTGCGCGGGAAGCAAGGTCTACGATTGTGTTCTTTCCCTGCTCGTTTACGAAAACGGCAATATCGCCAAACTGAAGATTCCCGTCAACAAGTGCAACGCGAGTATCATCATTATGCAATGTCAAAGCCAGGTTTACGGCAAGAGTGGTCGTTCCAGTCCCGCCTTTTGGGCTATACACAGTGACAATCTTTCCTTTTGGTCCCCCAAAACCGGGCATCATCATAGCACCCATATTCATTGCGGGTATCGCGGACTGGATTTGAGCACTCTTGGAACGCTCACTTTGAGCCATTGCACCTGCGCGACGAATCGCAGATATCAATTCATCGCCCATGGGTGGTTTGGTAAGAAAGTCTCTGGCTCCTGCAAGCATCGCCCGGCGCATGTAATTCTGGTCGCTCTGCACAGAAAGAATCACAACCTGGACTACTTGGTTGTTTGCACGGATGGATTCCGTTGCAGCAATACCATCCATGTCCGGCATGTTGATATCCATAAGAACAACATCCGGGTTCAACTCCTGGGATAACTGAATGGCTTCCTTGCCTGTGCGAGCAACGCCAACCACGTCCACATCGGATTCAAACTGGAGAAGCTTCCTGACGTTTTCTCTCGTCTCGGAAACATCATCCACGATCATGACACGAATTTTATCTCCGGCAGGCATACTAGGTTTCACCTCGATCCAAATTTCCTGAATAACCTATTGCTGGGGCTGGACTGTGACAACATCATTTGGCAACAACGGAGGGAGCAATAAATCAATTCTCGGTTGCATGGCATAGGGCAATTTTGAAGGCAGGGAAATGTTATATTGGGTAAGCAGACTGGTCAAAGTTGCCGATTGAGCGTCAAACCTGGATGTATCATTTGGATTGCGAAGAGACATTGACAGGATTGCTCCGCTATATACAAAATAATTTAAAGAGATGGAATCCTGGGGATTGACCATCAGTGTGACGATGTCGGGTGTAGACTGCTGCTGAACCTGTGCCGCCGAGGGCGTAACATTCGGGTCAGTAGCAACAGGCGCCTGAAGACCAAAATTTCCAAGTTTCATGACAACCACATCCTGCAAGATCATCTGACACACCAATCGTGGTCGTTGATCCTCCGACGGCACAGCATAGAAAGGTTGCTGGAGGGTCGGGTCCAACTCCACTCTCCCCTGCCTGGAAGCATCTTCGCCGGTAGCAGCCTGTACTGAAAGAACCGGTAATGCGTCCGGTAAGAATCCAGTCCCAGTCAAGACCGATGTGAAGTTGGGAAGGGCGGATTGGTAGGCAGGATCAACATCCACAAATAGCATACATGCATTTACATTGACATGCGCGCCATCATTAACTCCATATCCAACCAATGAAAGCCGGTTGGTCGGAATCGTTGCCGCAACCATGCCTGATGGGATCTGGACAGCCCATGCGGGTCCGGAAATTTCAATCGGACCGGTGCCTATCATGGATGATGTAATAATCACCCCTTGTTCCAGGGTAAAACGAGCAACCTGGCCGATCAGATTGTCTTCTTCACCAACCGTAAACTCAACCTCAGCCACATTCTCCGGCGGAATAGCCAGTTTACCGAGCATTTCCGCAGTTATCGTTGTCCCGGGCGGAATGTTTTGTGCCGCATAATAGATTTCCGTGAGGGTAACCGCCTGGGTGGGTTGGGCAGTCGGTGCCCCGCCAATTTGGTTGAAGAAATACCAAACAAGGGCCAAACCAAGGCCGACAATCAAAACGAGCAAGATGAGTATTCTACCGCGACGCATAGAGTGTTTCTCCTCTCTAGGTTCTCTGTCAGACAATCTGACTCATACTTCAATGGAAATATTATACAGTATAAACGAAAATCGAAAATATCAAATTAGTAAAAAAGTAGGACTCTGTCGTACGACAGAGTCCTACTTTTTCTTTCAAAAGGGCAGGATTACAGCAGGGAGCTGTTAATCGTGCTGAAGGTGTTGCCAATCTTGGGCCCGAGCAAGCGCATGACCGCAATCACCACGATGGCGACGAGAGCGAGAATGATGGCGTACTCAACCAAACCTTGACCTTTTTCCTTGGGAGCGAATAACATGATGTAATTCCTTTCTGAATAAATG
>JBFYRY010000176.1:0-11603 GCA_041302025.1 Chloroflexota bacterium
GCTCCACTATCTCAAGGATGAGGCGGAGCGGGAAATCCCCATCTGGAGGATGATGTCCCTGACACGGGAGCAGGTCAAGGTCCGGGCAGAGGCGTGGCGGGCGTCGCTGGGACAAGGCGAGGTCGTTAAATCCGAATCCACGGTGGGCGGGGGGAGCCTGCCGGACGAATCCATATCCACGTTTGTGCTGGCGTTGAGCGTGAAGTCTGTGGATAAGTTTATGAAAAAGCTTCGAGAGTCGAGCCCGCCTGTCATAGCAAGAACAGAGAACGATAAAGTCCTATTCGACCCGCGCACAGTATTTGATACACAAGACCAATCTCTACTCTCTAGTCTCAAATCTCTCATTACGGAGAACAAATGAAATCTGCTATAGATAACATCATGCAAACCAACAATCTCGATGCTTTGATCGTTTTTGGCGATGCCGAACATAACCCGCCGATGTACTACTTTACCGGTGGCGGACATGTGAGCCATGCCACGTTGATCAAGAAGCGCGGGGAGGATGCCGTGCTTTTCCATGGCGACATGGAGCGCGACGAAGCCGCGAAAAGCGGATTGAAACTGATCCCCTACAGCAAATACGATTATGCCGAACTGCTCAAACAGGCGGACAAGGATGACGTGCTGGCAAATGCCATGCGCGCCAAAATGATGCTTGAAGATGCGGGTGTACCATCGGGCCGCGTGGGCGTGTATGGGACATACGATATCGGGGCGACGTTCGGACTGCTGATGGCGGCGCAGAAACTGATGCCCGGCATCGAGTTTGTAGGCGAAAGCCGCGACAATTCCGTTTTTATGAAAGCCATGGAAACAAAGGACGCGAGTGACGT
The DNA here is from genome assembly GCA_041302025.1 of Chloroflexota bacterium. Taxonomy (GTDB): domain Bacteria; phylum Chloroflexota; class Anaerolineae; order Anaerolineales; family Villigracilaceae; genus Defluviilinea. The sequence goes on from JBFYRY010000176.1 coordinate 840, forward strand.
GGACCGCATCCGCCGGATGGGCAGGATCACCACCGAAGTGGTCGGTCTGGTGAGAGACTTTCTCACGTCCTGCGATGTGCGCGACGATGAAGTGCTGTTGAAAGAAGATGGAACGCCGCTGACGGTGGGGGATGTGCATTCGAAGATCCGTTTGTGGGTCTCGGAGCGCGGCGCAGAACTGCCATCCGGTTTTATCTTTTCCATCGGGCGCGATGCGGGAGTCCCGCACTCATCGGGCACACCCAGTGACTTGATGCAGTTGGGGAAGACCATCGTCTTCGACATTTATCCAGCCGAGGCGGGCGGCGGTTATTATTACGATTTCACGCGCACGTGGAGTTTGGGGTACGCCACGCCGGAAGCGCAGGAACTCTATGATCAGGTGAAGGAGATCTTCGACAGGCTGGCGGACAACTTTGACTTGAACGCATCCTTCAAGGAGTACCAGCGTATGGCCTGCGAGTACTTCGAATCGAAGGGGCATAAAACACCGCTCAATACCAAGTCACCGCAGGAAGGGTACGTCCACAGTCTCGGTCACGGTGTGGGACTCAACATCCACGAAAGACCGTTCTGCGGATTGCAGGCAGAGGATCAAAGACTGACGGCTGGTGTTGTGATCACTTCCGAGCCCGGGTTGTATTACCCGGAAAAAGGCATGGGTTTCCGCATCGAAGATACTCTTTGGCTCCGCCCGGATGGGAAGTTTGAGACGCTTGCCGAATACCCCTATGATTTCGTCCTGCCGATGAAGAAGTGGAAGAAGAAATAATATGTCATTGCGAGGAGGAGTGAAACGACGACGAAGCAATCTCAGAGTTGGCAGGGAGATTGTTTTCTCCGCGGGTGCGATGTCGTCGGGCTGAAACCCGCCTCGCAATGACGATTGTCATTTAATGATCCACCTTAGGTCCATAGAAGTTCGGGAATTCAATAAACGAGACGAGGGTGCTTTCCCCTTCAACCTTGAAATGATCAGGTCGTTGCGGGAACTCCAGTTTGCTTCGCCTGTTACCTTCCTTGTCGGTGAGAATGGGTCGGGCAAGTCCACGGTTTTGGAATCCATTGCCTGCGCCGTGGAATCGATCACAGTAGGGGCTGAAAGCGTAAAAACCGATAAGACACTCGCTCCAATCCGCAAACTGGCGCAATATTTTCGTCTTGCGTGGACAAAGCGGACTCGTAAAGGCTTCTTCCTGCGCGCGGAGGATTTCTTCGGGTATGCAAAGTCCATGCGGCAGACGCGTGAAGAATTGGAGCAGGATCTGAGCGATGTCGACCGCGAGTACGAGGGCCGTTCGAAATATGCCGCGGACCTTGCTCGTTCAGCATACCAGGGTCAGTTGGTGGCGATGCAAAACCGCTATGGAAAAGACCTCGACAATTATTCGCATGGCGAATCGTTCCTTACCCTGTTTCAGTCCCGTTTTGTTCCGGGTGGTTTGTATCTGCTCGACGAACCCGAAGCCGCGTTGTCCCCGATGCGCCAGTTGACTTTTCTTTCGGCTGTCAAACAGATGGTGCGGGAAGATGCGCAATTCATCATTGCCACACACTCCCCGATCATTCTCGCTTTTCCGGATGCATCCTTGCTGGGTTTTGACGGAGGGCGAATTCAGCAGGTAGAATATAACCAGCTTGAACACGTCCGGCTTATGAAGGATTTTTTGAACAACCCTGATTCGTTTTTGCGGCACTTGTAAATCCAACCGCAGATTACCGCCTACTGATCACTGATTACTACCCACGAGAATTATATGACTTCTCTCCCTCCCGCCCGTATCCTCGCCATCGAAACCTCCTGCGATGAGACTGCCTGCGCCATCATCGAAAATGGACGCGCGCTCTTAGCCTCCACGGTTGCCTCTCAAATGGACATCCATGCCCGGTATGGCGGTGTCTTCCCGGAGGTCGCCTCGCGCCAGCATGTCTTGAGTATCATCCCCGTTGTGGAGCAAACCCTTGCGCAGTCCAACCTCACGCTGAAGGATATTGACGCGCTTGCGGTCACGCGCGGTCCCGGGTTGGCGGGGTCGCTGGTCGTTGGCATGAACATGGCAAAAGGGCTGGCGCTGGGATCGGGCTTGCCGCTTGTCGGCGTGAACCATCTCGAAGGACACATCTATTCGCCGTGGGTCTATAACGCGGGCGAAAGCATCCCGCCGGAGCCGCAATTCCCCTTGATGGCTCTGCTTGTCTCAGGCGGACATACCGAACTGAATCTCATGACCGATCATTTGACGTATAAACGCCTCGGTTCCACCCTGGACGATGCGGCTGGTGAGGCATTCGACAAGGTTGCCCGGCTGTTGGGACTCCCGTACCCCGGTGGACCATCGATCCAGAAAGCCGCCGAAAGCGGCGACCCAACGCGTTTCAAATTCCCGCGCGCGCGGCTGGAGAATCCGTATGATTTTTCGTTCAGCGGACTCAAGACTGCGGTCTTGTATGAAGTCAATGCTTTGAAGAAAAAGAGCAGTACTCTCCCTGTTGAAGACCTTGCCGCATCGTTTCAGGCAACCGCAGTGGATACTCTCTTCAAGAAGACCATGCAAGCCGCACGTGACCACAATGCCAAAGAGATTTTGGTGGCAGGCGGCGTTTCCGCCAACCGCGCGCTTCGTCAGGCTTTCCAGAATCAAACAGAGATCAAGGTTCATATTCCCGCCTTTTCGCTTTGCACCGACAACGCCGCCATGATCGCCGCGGCGGGATATTATCGCTACGCCCTGGGGCATGTCTCCCCGCTGGATATGGACGTCCAGCCGACGTGGCCTGTAAAGGAGAATGCTTATCCTTATTATATTGGGGGACCTAAATTGTGCCTGAATGAATCCTGAGATAAAAATTAGAGTTTCGATGTTGGGATATATCAATTAGGGGAGAGTAATTCTTCCAGTGAGATCGGTCCCTGACGCAGGACCTTGATCTCTCCGCCGGAACAATCCACCAATGTGGATGGGATTCCGCCCGGGGTTTCGCCTCCGTCGATAATCAGGGGGATGCGCCCGTTGAGTTGTGCGAAGACTTCCCTGGCTGTCGTCGGACTTTCCCTGCCGGAGATGTTTGCAGAGGTCACAGCCATGGGACCAGCGAGGCGTAAAAGGAGGCGGGTCACGGCATGGTCCGGGATTCGCACGCCGATGGTGCCAGTGGCAGAAACGGATTCGGGGAGAGTCGGCTTTTTGGGGAAGAGCACAGTCAGAGGTCCGGGCCAGAAGCGGGTGACGAGTCCCAGTGCGGTGGAAGGAATTTTCAACACGACCTTATCCAGGTCCATGATCTCTGCTACAAGGATCGGAATCGCCTTCTCGATTGGACGTTCCTTTACCTTGTAGATCGATTCGACTGCAGACCCATTGAATGCCAGAGCACCGATGCCATAAACCGTATCGGTGGGGAATGCGACAAGTCCGCCTTTTTTCAACACATCGAATGCGTGCTGGAACACATCCGGTGAATTGGCAGGGATGATGCTGGTCTTCATAATCGGATCTCCAGCAGGCGGTCGCGCCCTGTCAGGTCCTGGTGCAGGTTGATCTCGGCTTGCGAGAACATGTCACAGGCGAGGTTGAGCGCCTGGATGCCGCGCGTGGCTTCGATCTCGAGCAGGATCAAGCCGTTGGGGGCAAGCCATTCTGGCGCGACGCTCATGAGCCTGCGGAAGAGGTCAAGACCATCGCCGCCGCCATCGAGCGCAAGGGTGGGTTCGCGTCCGTAGATGGACAGGCTGTGAAGCGTATCGGTTGGGATGTACGGCAGATTGGCGCAAATGAGGTCGAAGTGCGCTTCGGTGGATAATAGGTGAGGGCAAGGAGGCAGGAGGTCGCATTGAACGAAATCGATGCGATGCACGACTTTGAACTTGCGGGCATTCCCTTTTGCCGTTTCGAGCGCCGCATGGGAAATATCAGTGGCGAGGATGTGTGCATCCGGTACGTTGACTGCGATGGATATGGCGATCGCTCCCGAGCCGGTGCCGACATCTGCCACCGTTCTGCGGACGTTCGATTCCTGCAACCAAACGATGGCTTTTTCGACAAGCAATTCCGTTTCGGGGCGGGGGATCAGGACATTGGGCGTGATATCGAGTTCCATGCCAAAGAATTCCCAGTGTCCCAGCACGTAGGGAAAAGGCTCGCCCATTTCCAACTGTCTCAGTGAATCTTCCAGCCTGGTTTGCTGTTTGGGCGTCAGGGTCAATTCAGGATGAGCCGTGATCCATGTGCGCGGTTTGTCCACGATGTGGGCAAGTAAAACGGATGCGTCGAGGGTGGGGGTATCGCTGATCGGAGCAAGCCGGGTCGAAACGTCGGAGAGAAGCGAAGAGGTCATTCGTCTACCAGGTTGCCTGTCCACTTTCGTTTTCATGGCGGCGTGAAAAGCAGGAAGTGGAAAGAATTAATTGTGCCAATTATATATCCTTGATTGCCAGCAGTGACAAATATTCGAAAGCGATGTTCGATGCCAGAATGGAGGTGATATCGCCGTGATCGTAGGGCGGCGAGACTTCCACGAGGTCGAAGCCGATCAGGTCCAGTCCATGCAGTCCGCGCACGAGTTGGAGCAGTTGATAACTGGTCAGCCCGCCGACTTCGGGAGTGCCGGTGCCAGGAGCAAAAGCGGGGTCGGCTGAGTCGATATCCACGGTGACGTACACCGGTCCCTTCATGCGTTCATGCACCTCCCTGAGAATTTCATCCACGCCCTTTTTCATCACTTCATGGATGGTGATCGTGCGCGCGCCGAGCGCGGCGGCGTCGGCATAATCGTTCTCGCCGCTGACCGGTCCGCGGATGCCGATCTGCACATATTCACCTGCGCGGATCAAGCCTTCCTGCAGGGCATAACGGAACGGCGTGCCGTGGCTGTAGGGCACGGCTTCGAACTCCGATTCCCAGGTGTCGATATGGGCGTCGATGTGGACAAGGGAAACAGGTCCGTGCTTTTTGGCATGTGCGCGAAGGAGAGGAAGCGCGATCGAATGGTCGCCGCCGAGGGTGATGAGCTTTGTCCCGGGCTCGATGATCTCACTGGCGGTGTTCGTGATGGCGGTCATGGTGTGCTCGATGGATGTGGGAATGACCGAGACATCGCCATAATCCACGACTTTGAGTTTCTTCAGAGGGGCGATGTTAAGAGTCGAATTGTATCCCCAGATCATCAACGATGCTTCGCGGATCTTGCGCGGACCGAAGCGGGTCCCGGCGCGATAGGATGTGCCGCTGTCGAACGGCACGCCCAGGATGGCGACATCCACATCCTTCAACTCGCGTGAAACAGGCAGGCGCATAAAGGACGGGATTCCCATAAATGGTTGCAGACCGGCGCCGAAGGCGGGGTTATCGTTCATGATATTCTCCTTTAAACACGAAGACACGAAATATGCAAAGGAGTTTATTCTTTTCCTTCGTGATCTTCGTGTCCTTTGTGGAAAACTATTCTTCTTCGTCGAAGCCACTGCTGGCTAATCGGTCTGCTTCGTCTCGTGTGGAGAGTTCATCAATAAATTGATCAATTGCCCCATCCATCACGGCGGGCAGGTTGTAGTTCGATAGACCAACGCGATGATCGGTCACGCGGTTTTGTGGATAGTTGTACGTGCGGATCTTTTCGGACCGTTCGCCTGTTCCCACTTGTGAGCGGCGGTCTGCTTCGAGGTCAGCCTGTCGTTTGGCTACTTCTATTTCATACAGGCGCGCACGCAGGATGCTTAAGGCTCTCAATTTATTTTGTAACTGGGAGCGCTCGTCCTGGCATGTCACGATCATGCCTGTGGGTTTGTGATACAGGCGCACGGCGGTGGAGTTCTTTTGCACGTTCTGCCCGCCCGCACCGGAGGAGCGATAGACTTCGATCTCGATGTCGCTTTCGGGAATTTCCACTTCCACATCGTCCACCTCTGCAAGCACAACCACGGTGGCGGTTGATGTGTGGATGCGTCCCTGTGCTTCGGTGGCAGGCACGCGTTGCACGCGATGCACGCCCGACTCGTATTTTAACCTGGAGAATACACCTTTGCCCTTGATCTCAAAGATCACTTCTTTGTAACCGCCCACACCAATGGAACTTTCCGACATGATCTCGGTTTTCCATCTTTTGTCTTCGGCGTAGCGCGTGTACATGCGGAATAAGTCCGCGGCGAAAATGGCGGCTTCGTCACCGCCTGCGCCCGCGCGAATTTCCACGTAGACGTTTTTGTCGTCGCGCGAGTCCTTGGGGACAAGCAAGCCCTTGATCTCTTTCTCGAGGACTTCGATCCTCGGAGTGAGATATTCCATATCCGCTTTGGCGAGGGCGACAAATTCCGCATCATTCTCGGTCTCGAGAATTGATTTGGCTTCCCCAAAGCTTTTCATTGCCTGACGGTATTCCTGCGCCTTCCTGACGATGGGCTCCAATCCCACGCGTTCCTTGCTGATCTCGGCGGCGCGTTGATAGTTACTGCCCACTTCGAGCAGTTCATTGCCGAGTTGTTCGTAACGGTCTTCAATTCCTTTGAGTTTGTCGAGCATACATACCTTTTGATGAGGCGGACCAGTCTCCCGCTTCAGAATGACGAAATAAATGCGCGGTCACTATTCCGCGCGGACGGGATTATAACATCCTTCCTGTATGCGACTCAGGGGCAGGTCTCCGGAAAGGGTGGGACTCGTTTCTGAATATACGGTCTTCCAACATCGGCATCGTTGCTGACATCGTTACGCAAAGGCAGATCCGTTCCAAAGTATACATTGGAAACCAATCGGAAGGTGTTTATTGGTGTGATCGTCGGATAAAGCACTGCATTCCCGCCGTTGGGAAAATGGAACGCCATCAGGTTATTGAATCTCCGTTCCTCGAGCACGTATCCGTGATCTCCCTGCAGGATGATGATCGGAGGGACTTTGCTGTTTTGTATAATCTCGTTCAGGATCGTGGTCATTCTGGAATTAAGGAACTTAATGCTATTGATGTACCCCTCTGCTTGAAGTTCGGGATTGCTTGGTGTGCCAGTTTCTGTGTTGTAGAACCGGCTGTCTGTATTAAGCGACCCGTCCGGCAGAAAAATGTACGGAGTATGGGGGGACATAATGTGTGCATAAACGAACTTCGGCCCGGGGATCGAAGATGCCACTTTGGGGAGTTCATCCAGCGTATAATTAACTTCATAATAGTTCTGGTAAAACCTTTGAACTGACAAAGCGCTGTTTTCTATAAACGGATAAATGGCAGTATTTCTCAGGAAGATGTATTCAAAGGGAGTAATGGACGATGCCTGTCTTTCACGGTTGATCTCGGCGTCATCCGGTTTTAAGTAGATATCGGCGTCAGTCCATTCGTCCCATGAATAACCAGTCTGAAAGGCTACAATGGTATAGCCTCTTTGTTCGAAATCGCTTCGGACTTGGTTATGGACCAATGCTTCGTACACCGGGGCGGGGTCATGGTCAGCTGGACCCGAATTGGGAATGGCTCGCCACAACAGGTCCATGCTGAACATGGATGACATTGACAGGAGTGTATGCCGGTAATTGGTCCTGCCGCACTCTGCAATGTAGAAACCCAGGTCCTCCAACGCGTTCAGGAATTCCGAATTGTCATAGCCAAGGACCTCCAATGTATCGGCGCGGCTGTAGCCATCCAGCACGATGAGGTACACGTCCGGATACTGACTCGGATCGCCTGTTGTCGGCGCAGGGTTTGTCGGGGGAGTTTCCTGATCCGTTGAGCTTGCCGAATTGGGTACGGAAGTAGGCTCCGGCGGCGTACTGGCGGCAGGACTCTCCCTTGTCACGAAACCGGCGATTTGCACAACCGGTAACAGCAGAAGGACCAGCGCCACGGTATTGACTGGCGCCGTCCAGGCGTTGATGCCCGCACCCTTTCGCAAGAACCATCGCACCGCCAGAACCGCCAATACGGTGAGGATCAAATAGACCGTTATCTGGATGCCTCTGTTTAGAGAAGGGTCAAGCCGATCGCTGACGAGGCGGGTGACATGCCCGTAGGTAAAGAAGCATAACAGCAGTACTGTGGTCGCGAGTGATGATTGAACCCAGTTCCTGAAAAGGAACTGAAACATGAGGAGAAATGCAACCGCTCCAAGCAGTGAAAAAAGAAGCGGTCTGAACACCACGCTTATCTCCACTTCACGGATATTCGTGGAAAGCAACGCCAGGCTGGGATAGACCGAGAAAATTAAAACAAAAAACGGAAGCCTTGTAAAAAGACTTTTTTTCTTTTTCATGTTCATCCGTGTCTATATCTGCGCAAACAGCGAAAGGACCATTGAAAGTACGAGAATGACCGAAAATACGATAAAGAAGATCTGTGCCGTGCTGAGTTTCTTTGTCTCTTTTTGGGTTTTGTTGTTTTTTAGATTTTTACTTGCCATTTTCAACTCACTAGGTAAGATGTTTGTAAAAGGCGGTCGCCATTGCCTTTTCAAGTTCCTCGATTGTTACCGGCTTCATGACATAGGCATCTGCGCCCAGTTCAAGCGCCCGGTCGACCATGGTGTCTGCCGCTTCAGAGGAAAGCATGACGATGGGCAGGTCTTTCGACTCGGGACGCCGTCGCAGGAACTCGACCATATCCAGCCCTGTCACCTCGGGCATGTTGATATCGAGCACGAACAGTTCCGGCTTTGCTCCACTCAACAACTTTTGTGCCGCTGCACGCACAGTATGAAATGTAGTGACTTCACAATCCAGCATCCTCAGCATCAACCCCACTGCGCGTGTCATTTCTTCATCGTCGTCCACAACCCAGACTTGTCTCATTCCAAATGTTCCTTGATGGATCGCGCCGCATCTTCCGGCACTACCGTTTTGAGTTCTTCCAGCGAAGCGCCCCTAATCTTATCCACAGAACCGAAATGTTTCAAGAGGGTCTTTCTTCGAGCTGGTCCAATCCCGGGGATCGAATCCAGGATGGATGCCATGCCCAGTTTCTGCCGTTTCTTGCGGTGCGCCGTAATCCCGTACCGATGCGCCTCATCGCGGATGCGTTGCACGAGGTACAAACCTTGAGAATGACGCGGCAACATCAACGAATTCGACTTGTGCGGGAAGAAGATCTCCTCCTGCTGTTTCGCCAGTCCCACCACCGGCACTTTATCCAACAGCTCGAATTTTTCAAGGACCTGGACTGCGCGTCCCAACTGACCCTTGCCGCCATCTATGATAATCAGGTCAGGCAGGAAGGAGAACGACGCATCCGGCTTGGAGCCGGGGGTTGATCCCGTTTCCTGAGCCGAACGCCATCGACGGAATCGCCTCGTCAGCATTTCCTCCATGGATGCAAAGTCATCCGGCGCGCCGACCACGCTCTCGATGTTGAACTTGCGATATAACTTCTTATCCGGCACACCCTGCGTGAAGACGACCATCGCGCCGATGATGGCGGTGCCTTGCGTGTTCGAGATATCGTAGCACTCGATGCGGTTGGGCGGTTCATTCAAGTTCAGAGCCTGTTGCAACTCCGCCAGCGCCTGCTCCTGCTTGTGGGTATCCGACTGCCATTGAGCGCGCAACGCGGACAGGGTCTCCGTGGCGTTCTCGGTCGCCATCTGGACCAGTTCGCGCGGCTGTCCCTCTTTTGGGACAAAGAACTCGACCTTCTCTCCACCGCGCTTCGATCTCAGCCATTGGGCGATGATCTTCCGTTCTTCGATCTCCTGTGGAAGCATGACCTGCTCAGGGATCACGGCGGCTTCGGTGTAAAACTGGGTGACGAACTGTTCCATCACTTCCGAATCGGTTGTGTCCTCCGTTCCTTCCAGGATGAAGTATTCGCGCCCGATCAATTTGCCGCCGCGGATGAAGAATATCTGTACGCAGGCTTCCCCGTCACTGCGCGCCATGGCGAGTACATCGGAGTCTTTATAGTCTGTTGCAAAGATAACTTTTTGCCGTTCGACGATGGATTGGATGGCTTTGAGCTGGTCACGGAGTGCGGCGGCTTTCTCGAAGCGCAACTCCTCCGACGCCTTCTCCATTTCCTTCTGCAGCCGTATGACAATCCCTTCGCTGTGTCCGCTGAGGAAGTCCATCATGTCGGAGATCATTTGGCGGTATCCCGCCTGGGTGGCGGCTCCGATACAGGGAGCGGTACACAGCTTGATGTCGTAGTAAAGACATGCCCGCTTGTCCATCCCGGTGATCTCGCGGTCACAGGTTAGGTAGGGGAAGACCCGCCGCAGGACGTCCAGCGTCTGGTAGACCGCCCATGCGGAGGTGTAGGGACCGAAATAACGCGCGCCGTCCTCCGTCATCTGGCGTGTGACGGTGACCTTGGGGAAGGGTTCGTTCCAATGGATTTTGATATAGGGGTAGCGCTTGTCGTCCTTGAGACGGACGTTGTATTTGGGTCGGTGCTTCTTGATGAGGTTCATCTCGAGGATGAGCGCCTCAAGTTCGGAGCCAACGACGATCCATTCGATGTCCGCGATCTCGCGCACGAGGCGGCGGGTCTTGTTATCGTGACCGGCGTCGGCATGGAAATACGAACGCACACGGTTTTTCAGGTTGATTGCCTTGCCCACGTAGATGATCATCCCGGCATCATTCTTCATCAGATAACAGCCGGGCTTTTGCGGGAGCGTGGCCAGGATGCCTTGCAGTTTTTCGGAGATTTCCATCACAGTGATTTTAACACGGTGTGATAATACTCCTTCAATATTGGTGTGCACGCAAAGGTTGTCAGAAAAAGGGAGCCTCAAGTAGGATAGCAAGTAATCAGCAAACCACCTACCCGAGGCTCAGGATGAAATATAACATT
>JBFYRY010000177.1:0-8135 GCA_041302025.1 Chloroflexota bacterium
CGCGAACGCGTATTTCTCAAAAACGCTTGTCCGCTTGCTTACGAAACTCTAAAGTAGCCTGGCTCGATTAATTGACTTACCTTTTTCAAAAATCAATAGTTCAGTTCTTAATCTCACAAGATTGGAGGAGCTTCATTTATACAACAATCAACTGAAGGTACTGCCAGAAACCTTTAATCAACTCAGCAACCTGATCATACTTGATCTTCATAGTAATAATTTAAAAGATATACCCAAATCTCTTTCCCAACTTCAACATCTAAAAGTTCTCAGTCTTAGCGGCAACCCTCTTTACCTCGAACTTTCTGACACCCACGAACTAGGACTCGATTCTGTCATAGCCTACCTGCGTAGCAAAGCTGCCGCGCAGATCACTCTCCATGAAGCCAAACTCATCCTTGTCGGCGAAGGCGAAGTAGGTAAGACCTGTTTGATGGATGCATTACTCGGCAAAGAATGGCAGGAACATCCATCCACGCATGGCATCGAAATCCAGTCATTCAAAGCCACCGACCTCAAATCCAAAAAAGAAATCACTCTCAACGGCTGGGACTTTGGTGGTCAGCGTGTTTACCGTCCCACGCACCAGTTGTTCTTCAGCGCGCCCGCCGTCTATCTCGTGGTCTGGAAGCCGCGCGAAGGTCCCCAGCAGGGCTTTGTCAAGGAATGGATTCAACTGGTCAAGCGCCGTGAGCCAAGTGCCAAGATCATCGTCGTCGCCACGCACGGTGGTCCGCAGCAGCGCCAACCCGATATTGACCGTCAGGAACTGTGGGATGCCTTCGGCAAAGAAACCATCGTTGACTTTTTCTTCGTTGACAGCAAACCAGATAAGCACGGTCACCGCAAAGGCATCGTGGAACTCAAAGAAGCCATCGCTCGCGTTGCCGCAACCCTGCCCGAAGTTGGTCGCTCCGTGCCCAAGAGTTTTGCCGATGTCCGCACCTCCCTGCAAGCCAAAGGCGTTCCCTACCTTTCTTTGAAGGAGGTCTTCGCTATTTGCCGTGCCCACAAAATGGATAATGAGATCGCGCGTCTCTTCATCACCATCTCGCACCGCCTCGGTCATCTCACGCATTACGAAAACGACCCCGCCCTGCGCGACATCGTCATCCTGCGCCCCGACTGGCTCGCCACCGCCATGAGTTATGTGTTGGATGATGAAGAGACTCGCACGGCTCATGGCTTGGTGGAATTCTCCCACCTCGGTCATTTGTGGGATGACCCGACTCGTCCAGCGGATACTCGCTATACAGCGACTCTCCACCGCATCTTCCTGCGTCTGATGGAACGCTTCGATCTTTCCTACCGTGTGGCAGGTCTTTCCAAAGACGAAGACGCCAACCCTGTCAGCCTCATCGCCCAACTCGTCCCCGATACTACTCCAAAAGAAGAAGACTTCACCAAAGTCTGGTCTCCCGTGCTCGCGTCAGGCGATATCCAACAAACTCAAATCTGCCGCGTCGTTGACGCCGCCAACGGTCAATCCGCCAACGCCGAAGGATTGTTCTATCAACTCATTGTTCGCTTGCATAAATATTCTTTGGGTCGTGTCAATTACAACGACAGTGTCCACTGGCAACGTGGCCTGGTCCTTGATGCCAACTATAACGGTCGCGCACTCTTGAGACACATCGGCAACGATGTGCACATCACCGTCCGCGCGGCGTTCCCCGAACGTTTTCTTGGCATGCTGACCGAAGAAGTCAAATACCTCGTCGAAAGCTTCTGGGAAGGTTTGCGTTGCGATGTCACTGTGCCGTGTATAGTAACACCTGAATGCAAGGGCTCGTTTGAAGTCAGTAAGCTGATCGAAAACAAAAGACGCAATAGGAACGAACAACCTTGTCCCATCTGCAACGAATGGCAAAGCATTGAACAATTGCTATCCAATGCCCCCGACGCAACACAAGCAATTTCGCTTGACTCATTGATGAAGGAATTCGCGCAAGTCAAAGACAAACTCGATGTTGTCAACGACAACACCAAGCGCATCTTGAGCCAGGTTGACAAGCAATACGCCGACCTCATCCAACTCTTCACCGACGAAGCCAAAGAAGGTCCGCGCTTGTTCAGTCTCTTCCCACTCGATGGCAATAAGTTCAACCCCAAAAACTGGATTCGCCATCAATTCCGTTTGGTTCTGTGGTGCGAACACTCGCGGCTTCCGCTCCCTGTGCTCAACAATGGCGACATGAAAAAAGGCGTCTACGACTTTGAACTCGATAAGGATTGGTTCAAGAAAACCGCGCCGTATCTGAAATTGGTCACGGGTACATTGAGTCTGGTCTTGCCTGTCGCTTCTTCTGCGCTCCAAGTAGCGAATGATGCCGCTACCAAAGCCTTGCAAGATCAACTCAGCCTCGGCAAAGATATGCTCAATGCGGTCGTTGGCGAAAGTGCGCTCCTCAATGAATTTTCCAAAGGAATTGATTCAGCCGACATCGAGCGCGGCGTCGGCTCCCGCGCCGAAAATGCCACCCTGCGCGACCTCCACGCCCTGCTCAAAGCCAAAGACCCCGGCTTCGGCGGTCTCGTCCGCGTGATGAATAAACGCCAGGAATTTCTGTGGGTCCATGAACGGTATGCAAGTGAGTACTAAAACGTATGCTCGTTGTTAATCCATAGAGGCATGGCATGAAAAAACTTTACATCCTTGTCATTACATTCATACTATTCGTTTCCGGATGTAATTCATCGGCAACACAGGTGGTTCCAACCCAGCCATCCGCCACCAAAACCCCACGGGCAACCGAAACCAGTTTCTCCAGTCCTACCGCGTCCCTCACCCCCTCGCCAACGCCGATTCCACAATCTATGGGACTACCCGATGGCACAATACCAGACGGACTGGGGGTCTCCATACACTATTACTATGTTGGTCCATCATACCTGCCTCAGGACCAATTCATCCTGTTGAGAGATGCAAATCTGGGGTTTATCCGCGACAATATCACCCCCGGCTCATCCTGTTACACTCCTCCCTGGTGCTTTGGCGATGCTGACGCGATCGTTCAGGTCGCATCCGAACTCAACCTGCGGGTGATCTTTATCCTTAGCCATCAGGACAGCCGGGCTCTCATCACACCGGAGGATAGGCAGGCATATGCTGGGTTCGCCAGGGATGCTGTCATTCATTTCAAAGGAAAGGGCGTCATTTGGGAATTATGGGGAGAGCCAAACGGGGATTGGGCGTGGGCACCTAAAAATGATCCTCAACAGTACGCACTTCTCGCCAGTGAAACAATCATCGCCATGCGCGAGGCGGATCCGGATGCCATCATAATTGGTCCTAACCTTGCCTCACTCGATACAATCTTTGGTGACGATTCCTGGAAATACTTGCAAGCGGTGGGAGAACTGGGTCTGCTGCCACAATTCGACGCAGTAAATATCCATTTCCACACCGGCAAAACCCCCGAATCGCAGGTCGGGCTGCTATTACGCTTGAGACGTTTGGTCGATTCCTTTTCACCGGACCGCAAAATCCCGATCACCTCGAGTGAGTGGGGCTACACAAACGGAGGCAGGTTTTACAACCTTCAAGTAACGCCTGAACAACAGGCACAATACCTGGTACGCTCGTGGCTGGTTAATCTTTCTCACGAGATCAACTTGAGCATCTGGTATGACTGGAAGGATGAAGATGCGAATGTTCCCCTGGAAGAATATGACAAATATTTTGGAATACTTACATATTCAGGAGACCAAAAACCAGTTTATTCAGCACTTAAGACACTAACAACCACCCTCGACGGTTATCAGTTCATCCGCCGGATCACAACAGATTCCGACAAGGATTATTTATTAATGTTTCGAAAAGAAAATTCCGACGTCCTCGTTGCATGGACAATCAATTCTCCACATCGATTAACAATCCCAAATGTGATCAGGGATATTCAAGCAGTTGACATGTCGGGCATTAGTGAGATTCTGCCCATCAACGAGCAAGGTCTTGCTTTATCGCTGACAGGTTCGCCGCAATATTTATTTCTGACGGAAAGCTCCCTTGGCGAGGAAACGATTTACTGGAAACCGGAAGGGACCTTCTTCCGCCTCGATAACACGAACCATGGGGAAGTTCCCGTTACCATTGAGAATCCGTCGGAACAGGAACGAACCTACGGACTTCAGGCGAGCCTGAATGACGAAAACATGGGCAACCTGCAAGTCGTTGTGGGTCCACACGAAACACGAACGGTACATCTTCCGGTGAACATGAAAACCAGATCCACCAAGGTTGATTTTCTAGTCGAAATAACAATGACGAGTCAAGAAACGACACAAACAGCCTGGGTGTGGTTGCAGAAATAGATTGGAAAACACGCCATTGAATTACCCAAGATCCCGGCTTCGGCGGTCTCGTCCGCGTGCTGAACAAACGCAACGAATTCATCTGGGGCCACGAGAAGTTTGCGGGTGAATATTAATACCTGACAGGTTTTCACAGGTCGCATACAATCAAGGTACTTTGTCCCAGCACGCGACTCGATTAACAGCTTCACGCATAAAACCCGTCAGGTCTATAACAATAAAGGAACCCATGCCCAATACCCCCCTCCCCCTCATTGAAGCGCGCGGAACGTATCGTGAAGTCGGCCGGCAGATCGGCGAACAGTGCAAGGAACGGATCCAGTCCATGTTCGCGGGTCTGCGCAATGAATTGCCGCCCGGCGTCACATGGGAGGCCATGCTCAACCAGAGCAGGGTTTATCTCGCCCACAGCCGCGCGGTCTATCCTCAATACATCGAGGAACTCGAGGGCATCGCCGAAGGCGCGGACGTGTCTTTCGATGAGGTCTTTCTCACCATGTGCGAAGAACTTTGGGAAAGTTTCGCCTGGCACGGCTGCACCGACATGGCGGCGCGCGGCAAAGCCACCGCCGATGGCTCCACCCTCATTGCGCACACGAATGATCTCCTGCCGAAAACCGAATCGATGCTGGTCCTGCTCAAGGTCCAGGCAGGAAGCGAGCCGGAGTACCTCGGCGTCTCGGTGGGCGGGATCGCCGTCAGCGCGGGATACAACGCCGCAAGAATCAGTCTGACCGGCAACCAGCTCGACAGCAACGACGTCCGTCCCGGCGTGCCGCGCCTGCTGGTCGTCCGCGCCATTTTGGGGTCGCGCACCTTGAGCGAAGCCATGACCCATTGCCTGCTCCCGACGCGCGCCTCCAGTTACAACAACGTCCTGGCGGATGGGAGCGGCGAAGTCTACTCGATGGAAGGCTCGGCGACGGACCTCGAAGCGATCTATATCGCGGACGATGTGATGGCACACGCCAACCATTATGTTGCCCCGGCCATGCGCCGCTTCGAACGGGACCGGAGCGTGAACGCCAACTCGATCATTCGCCACAACCGGGCGGACTACCTGCTCCGCCAGAATTACGGCAGACTGACCCCCGACCTTTTCCGGGCACTGCTGGCGGATCATGCCGGGTACCCCACGTCCATTTGCAAGCATGGATTTGAGTCTCAAACCGTCTTCAGCATCATCATTCAGGTGGAGACGCTCAAGTCCTGGATCGGACGCGGTCATGCCTGTGAAACGGAATATATCGAATATCAACTTGAGCCGTATCAACCATAACACCATGTCACTCTGAGCGAGCGTTCGTTGCGAGCGAAGAGTCTCGCGCAATTTGGTAGAGACTCTTCGCCGCTACCGCGGCTCAGAGTGACATAATATCTGTGAGAACCCATGACAAACATTCAAACCCTTTTCCCCGAAACCTACGAAGCATCGCGCGAGCGTTTTCGAAATAACCTTTCTGTCCTCCAATCCGTGTGGCCGAAGGCAAAATTATTCCAACACAAACTGTCCGGCGACGAAGACCTGACCATAGACTGGATCTATTCTGAGCCGCTCGAAGGCAACCAAAAGGTTTTCATCCTGACCACCGGCGAACACGGCGTGGAGGGTTATGTCGGCTCGGCGATGATGCAACTGTTCATCGAGAAGTACATGCCCCAATTGGACCCGCGCAACACGGGCGTATTGCTCGTCCATGCCATCAACCCATGGGGCATGAAACATCACCGTCGCGGCAACAAGGACAATATTGACCTCAACCGCACCTTCTTGTACAACGTCGACCACGACCCAAGCTTCAACCCGGAGTACGACAAGATCAGCAAGTTCCTGAATCCCGGTACAAAAATTCAAAACCTGCTTTTAGACAATATTGGCTACGCGATCCAGTTGTTCTGGCATATTGCACGCATGGGAATGAAGAACTTCCGTTATGCCCTCCTGCTCGGACAATACCGCGATCCCAAAGGTTTGTATTACGGCGGGACGAAACGTCCTGAAGAAACACAAACCCTGATGGATCTCTACAAGCAGATGATGTCCACCTATGATCAGATCCTGCATCTGGACATGCACACCGGCTACGGTCCGCGTTACCAGATGAGTTTGGTCAACTCGGCGTACGATAAAGGCACGTCGGAATATTTCGTCAACCGCTTCAACTACCCGCTGGTAGTTGCTGCCACCGCCGACGAGTTCTACGCCATCCGTGGCGACATGGTAGACTATGAATACTTGTTGTGGAAAAATGAATTTCCCGAAAAGCGATTCTTTGCCACAGCGTATGAATTCGGCACATTGGGAAATACAATGTACGGCCTGTTCCAAAGTCCGCGCGTGATGATCCATGAGAACCGCGCCTACTGGCATGGTTCAAAAAACGAAAACCTGCTAACACAGGCGAAACATGGATTTGAAGAACTGTTTTATCCGGAAGCGAAAGACTGGCGCAAGAAAGCTGTCGCAGATGGGGACCAGGCATTTCGTGGGATCTTGAAAGCGGAAGGGTATATTTAATTGCCAGATTTCGATTTTGTAATTGACACGATCACGGTTCCACTGTAAACTCTGGTTACTCCGATGGGGAGTAGCCCCCGAACTGGTTTCGGGTCTGGCAGTCGTCAATACGGAAAGAGATTTCCCGGCTGTCTGGAAAAAAGCGCAAGACCATCGCCTTCGAGGCGGTGGTCTTTTTGTTTACCACCGCCCCCCATATCTGATTTGTCGTCAAACAGAAAGGAGTCCCCATGTCCACCAATGCAACCTCCGCACTGCGAAAATATTGGAAGCCTGCCCTTGCCACGGGAGCAGGAGGTACATCCATCGTCATCTGGTTCGAGGAGATACTCCTGCTCGGGCTGGATATTCTGGCGATCCTGGCAGTGATTGTCGTGGCAGGTCCCATCTTGCTCTTCAATCATTTCATGTTCAAGTCAGCCATTCCAAGAAAAGAAGATAAAAATCGATAAGGAGCGCAACCCAAGTGATGGACTCAAATCAGTACTGGCACACAAAAAACACGGATCAGGCGTTTGCCCAACTCGAGAGCGGGGAAACAGGCCTCAGCGTGAAAGAAGCGGAGGCGCGTCTTGCAAAGTACGGACCAAACGAGATCCAGGCGCCGCATCGCATCTCGCCGTGGGAAATCCTGCTTGAGCAGTTCAAGAACGTGCTCATCCTCATCCTGCTCGGCGCGACCGCCATCTCATTCTTTCTCGGGCATGGCGTCGAGTCCGTTGTCATTGCGGTGATCATTCTATTCGCCGTTGGACTCGGCTTCGTGCAGGAATATCGCGCCGAACGCGCCATTGACGCGCTGCGTCAGATGGCGGCGCCGACTGCGACCGTGGTACGTGACGGTCAGGAAGTGAAAGTGCCTGCACGCGATGTGGCGCCTGGCGATGTGGTCATCCTGCGCACGGGCGACCGCATCCCAGCCGACGGGCGTTTGATCGAGTCGGTGAATTTACAGGTCGAGGAAGCAGCGTTGACGGGCGAATCGGTGCCCGTGGAAAAACACACCGCCCCGCTTCAAGCCGACGAGATGCCTGTGGGCGACCGCAAGAACATGGTCTACGCTGGGACTGCCGCCACCTACGGGCGCGGACGTGCCCTGGTCGTGGCAACGGGCATGCAGACAGAGTTCGGCAAGATCGCACAGCTTCTGCAAACCGTCGAGAGCGGAAAGACGCCCCTGCAACAGAATCTCGACAAGGTCGGCTCGGTGCTGGCACGCGCGGCATTCGTCGTCGTTGCCATCATCGTCGCACTCGGTCTTCTGCGCGGACAGCCTTTCATCGAAATGCTCATCTTTGGCATC
>JBFYRY010000178.1:0-11468 GCA_041302025.1 Chloroflexota bacterium
GTTCTTCGCACTTCCATCGTGGGTGGCGTATAATTGACTCATCAGGGTTGTATCAGGTTGCGTGTATCTGATGTCGCCTTGATGATGTTTGTTTTTATGTCCTTATGAAAAATCAACCCCTTCGCCTGTTCTTTTTTCCGTTCCTGCTGGTCTGTTTGCTGACCGGGTTAATTGGGTTTGTGCGTGTGCCTGAAAGGGTGGAAGCCGCACCGCCGATGCAAACGGGTATGGCAGACCTGGCATTAACGATGAGTGTGAACAATGCTTCCCCGAACAAAGCGGACAATGTCGTTTTTACGATCACCGTTACAAACACCAGTGCAACCGATGCTGTCACGGGCGTGACCGTTCAGGATATTTTACCTGCCGGATTGTCCTATGTTTCAGACAATGGAGCAGGAGCCTATAACAGCGGAACGGGAGTTTGGACGGTAGGGAACCTTAACACAAGTGGTAGTGTTTCTTTGAACATCACTACGACAGCCACTACAACGGGGCCAAAGACTAATACAGCTCAAATAACAGCTTCTACGCTAATTGACCCCGATCTAACGAATAATTCTGCAAGTGTCGATGTGACGCCCAAAGCTGTTGACTTATCTTTGGCAATGACCGTGAGTAATACTACCCCCAACCGATCTGATGCAGTTATTTTTGCGATCACTGTTACCAATAATAGTGTCACCGAGACTGCCACAGGAGTAACGGTCAAAGACCTTCTGCCAGCAGGGTTGACGTATGTTTCCGATAGTGGCGCTGGAACCTACAATAGAACTACGGGGATTTGGGTTGTTGGGGCGTTGCCTGCCGACAGCAGTGTATCGTTGAATATTATTGTCAATGCAACAACCACCGGGTTCAAGACAAATTCTGCTGAAGTGTGGACAAGCGATCAGCTTGACCCAAATTCAACACCTGGAAATAGTCCTGCTATTGAGGATGATTATGCTTCGGCGACAGTAACGCCAAATGTATCTGATATAAGCCTGACAATGAATCCAGTAGGAAGTATTACTGCGAATGTGGGAGATATTCTAATTTTTCAAATTGTTGCGACGAATGCAGGCCCCATCCAAGCTTCAGGTGTAAGAGTAACCGATCTGTTGCCAGCCGGACTGACATTTATTTCATATAACAGCAGTAGTGGAACCTACACCAGCAGCACAGGGAACTGGAGTGTCGGGACACTCAATGTTGGCGCAAGTAAAACACTAAATATCACTGCGAGTGTGAGCAACACGAGCGCAAAGACAAATATAGCGGAAGTAACGGAAGCGGATCAACTGGATTCCGACTCGACGCCTGCCAATGGAATTACAACAGAAGATGATTACAAAAGTGTGACAGTGAGTTCCGCTTCTGCTGACCTTGCTCTTGGAATGACCGTGAACAACACAACGCCCAACAAGGCGGATAATGTTGTCTTTACGATCACATTGACTAATAATGGTACTGCTACTGCGACAGGTGTGACAGTTAAGGATCTATTACCTGCAGGATTGACGTTTGTATCATACACCGCCACTGGCGGAACCTACACAAGCGGCACGGGCATTTGGGTGGTGGGAACATTGCCATCCGGCTCAAGTAATACATTGATTATCACGAGCCGGGCTTCAACCACGGGAGCGAAAACCAACACAGTATCAATCCAGACGAGTAATCAGGCAGATACCATCGCCACAAATAATTCCGTTAGTGTGACGGTCACCCCAAAAGCGGCAGATTTGAGCATCGTAAAGACGATCGATAAAAATGCTCCCAACCCTGGCGATATCGTGAAGTTCAAAATTACTTTGAGTAACGGTGGTCCCAGTGGGGCAACAGGCGTACTGGTATTTGATGCGCTCCCTGCCGGATATACTTATGTGTCCGACGATGGTGGAGGATCCTACAATTATTTGACAGGGATTTGGACCGTGGGAAGCCTGGCGGCTTCATCCAACAAAGTATTAAATATTACAGTCACTGCCACGGCAAATTCCAATAAAACGAATGAAGTGGAAGTACTGGCTTCCGATCAACTTGACCCAGACTCCACACCAAACAACAGTTCGATCTCAGAAGATGATGACGATGCTGCTCCAAAGGTTGATCTAAGTGTTACAAAAACGGTCGATACCACCACTCCCTCCGTGGGGTCGAGTGTCACCTTCACAGTGAAGGTGAGTAACGCAGGCCCCGCGTCTGCAACAGGGGTTATTGTCAAGGATGTGTTGCCTGCCAATCTTGCCTATCAATCTGATACAGGGACTGGAACCTATAATAGCGGTACTGGCTTCTGGACGGTGGGAACTCTGGCTGTTGGAGAAACTAAAACCCTGCAGATCAAAGTTACTGGAACAGTATTGGGAGCATATTCAAATACCGCCGAGGTTTGGGCTTCTGACCAATACGATATTGATTCTGTTCCTGGGAATAATTCCACCGCGGAAGATGACGATGCCAATATATCAGGCTCGGTCTCCTATACAGCAAGGTCCGTTCTTATTAATGAAGTGGCATGGATGGGTACTGCTGCGTCGACAAGCGATGAATGGATAGAGTTATATAACCCTGGTACGTCTGTAATGAATCTCTCCGGCTGGGTATTGAAAGCTGTAGATGGAACGCCTAACATTCCATTGACGGGGGTCATCCCTGCTGGAGGGTTTTACCTGCTGGAGCGTACCGATGACACTACCGTTTCAGATATTGTTGCCGATCAGATATATACAGGAGAGCTCGGAAACAGTTATGAGGTTTTGCAACTCATTGATCCAGTAGGCCGGGTTATTGATACAGCAAATTCCAACGGTGGGTTTTGGCCCGCGGGCAGTTCATCCACATTTGGAAGCATGGAACGTCGTGGGGTTGTGGTTGATAGTGATTCCGCCTGGCTGACGAATACTGGTGCAGTTGCATGGGGGAAAGACGCTGGCATCCCGAACGATTGTACAACAACAAATCCTCCCTGTTTGACCTCCCCAAAGACTCTCAAGGGAACTCCCAAACATGCTAATTGGGCACTTTCTGTGGTTCCTACAACTGCCCCTGTGGCTACTCTCGCACGTCCGCCCACTGTTGCCCCGCAACCATTGGTTGCCATCAATGAATTCCTCCCCCGTCCCGGCAGGGACTGGAACAGCGACGGCGAGATCAACACCGGCGATGAATACATCGAGTTGATCAACCACGGCAAACTTGATGACGAAGCCAATATCGGTTCGTCACCGTACAGTCTTCCGGCTGTTACGCTCAAGCCGGGAGAACGTATCGTTTTCTATTCCGACAAGACCGGTTTGTTACTCAGCGACGGCGGCGACGGGGTGCGCCTGCTCAAGCCGAACGGACAGTTGATGGATGCCTATAACTACACAACCGTAGGCTACCCGGACCAGGCATATTGCCGCCTGCCGGACGATGGCGGCGCGGACGATTGGAATACCGAATGTTACCCAACTCCCGGACTTCGAAACGCGCGCGGCAGTTTTGGGACGGTTATCGGCGCTCCCGTGAACGAAGCGTTGTGTCCTTTCTCGGATATCGCCCCGTATGATTTCGTGTTCGCAGAATGTAATCCCTTTGGGAATAACATCTGGCGTCCGGCATATTGGGACGATCCCGGCTGGTTGAACGGGCAAGCCCTGCCCGATATGTACAGCAAATGGGAATTGTTCGCAGATTAAACGACAGGACGGTTCTGAAAAGAGCCGTCCTGTTTTACTTCATCTTCAATCGTCCGCCGCGGCTTTTGCCATTTCCTCTGGCTCGAAGACCACTTCCTCCTTGCCGGTTAGTTTCTCCTCCACTTTTTCGATGATCAACCGCAGGTGACCGGGGTGGGAGACGTAATCGAGATCGTCGGCGGGGACGGCAAGCACCGGGCAAAGCGTGAAGTTATCGATCCACTGTTCGTACAGGTTGTTCAACCCCTCCAGATAATCGGGGGCGATGGTGCGTTCGTAGGAACGTCCGCGATGGGAGATGCGGTTCAACAAGGTGGGGACCGATGCCCGCAGGTACAGGACCAGGTCTGGGGGCGGAAGGAAGCGTGTGGTCGACTCGTACAGGTCTCGGTAGGTTTTGAAGTCCCGCTCCTGGATGTGTCCCTGCAGGTACAGGTTCTGCGCAAAGATCTCGGCGTCCTCATACACGCTTCGATCCTGGATGACCGAGGTGGGATGTTGTGCCAGTTGGTAATGCGAGCGCAGGCGGTTGGCAAGGAAGAACACCTGCGAATGGAACGACCAGGCGTCCATGTCCGCATAAAAATCTGCAAGATAGGGGTTTTCAGTCACAGGCTCGTAGAACGGTTCCCATCCCAGCCGGACGCAAAGCAATTCCACCAGTGTGGATTTTCCAACGCCGATGTTCCCTGCAATCGCCACGAATTTTTTCATCTTCACTCCGCAAAATCGAGATGGACTTACTTTGGAATTTCTCCCGCCAGTTCCTTGTCGATCACCTGCTTGAAAACATCCAGCGGCTGCGCGCCGACAACGGCGAGACCGTTGATAAAGAATGTCGGTGTGGAACGCACACCGAGATCGACGGCAAAATCAAGGTCGG
This sequence comes from Chloroflexota bacterium, assembly GCA_041302025.1. Lineage (GTDB taxonomy): Bacteria > Chloroflexota > Anaerolineae > Anaerolineales > Villigracilaceae > Defluviilinea. Next base: position 4,552 of record JBFYRY010000178.1, read on the forward strand.
CTTGGACCGCTTCCTGATACTTTCGGTCTGTGATGCAGGTTTGGAACGCGGTCATGTCCAATCCGAGTTCCTGTGCGTACGCCAGATAGGCATCGTTTCCCAGCCCATCACCGCTGAACAGTCTGTTATGGAATTGCCAGTAGGCATTTTGGTCCCCGGCGCACAGGACGGCTTCCGCGGCGGGAAAGGCATCAGGATGGATGGATGTCAACGGGAAATGGCGGTATACAAGTTTGATCTTGCCCGGGTAGGCGGCAAGCAAAGACTCATAGACCTCCACATGCCAGCGCTGGCAATAGGGACATTGATAATCACTGAACTCGATGATCGTGATGGGAGCGTTTTCCGGTCCGGTGGATGGATATCCATCGGATGCGACATCGTAACGGATGTACTTCGGCTGTTCCGTGACGGGCGCTTCCACCACTGGACCCTCTGCCTGTGCCGCCGTTTGTGGGCTTTGTGCGGCGACTGCGGCAATTTCCGTTGACCCCACTCCCCAAACCACATAGCCAAGGAGAACACCCACAGCGAATGCAAGGACGGTGAGCACCGAGTAAAAGTGACTGCGTTTGAACGTGACCGTATCCTGAACAGGCTCGTCGCTGTAGGCAGGTTCGATCATAGACTCTTCGATTTTTCTTTTTGTAGGCATGGACGGCATTATATCATGCGCAGGAAACCGCTACTTTAATGCTGTCTGAGCGTATGTTAGGTGACAGTCACTCTTAATTTGGAGGTCGAAATGACAACACATGAAAAACGCATCCCCTGGTATCTCTGGCCCTTTGCCGCGATCTGGAAACTGCTGGCCGTGATCGTCGAAATGACCGGTCGCCTTGTTGCCATGATCCTCGGTATCGTGCTGATGATCGTTGGCGTGCTCGTCAGCCTGACGGTTATCGGCGCCATCATCGGCATTCCGCTGGCGATCGTGGGTTTGCTTTTGTTCCTCAAGGGAATATTCTAAAGGTGCGGGGCGGAATCACATCCCGCCTCTGCCGAAAAGAATCAAAACGCGAAGGGCATTTCTTTCCAATGCCCTTCGCGTTCTTCGCTATAAAAATGATTGCTAATTAACCTGATGCAATGTTCCCCGTTTTCGAAATTGAGCCACGACCCGGTCACGCATTGAAACGATGAATTTCCGCACTTGTGGGATGCGCAAGATCAGGAACAGGACGACGACGAGTCCATAGATCAACGGGCGGATGATTTCCCCTTGCAAGGCGAACAGGTCGCCTTTTTTGCTCCAGGCATAGTGCAATACAACGATGGGAGCCAGCACATAGACGATCTGATGCAGTCGCTTCCAATTCCTGCCGAGGCGTTTCTTCCAGATATCGAAGGAAGTCCATGCCAGGGGAATAAGCATGAGGAAGGCAATCGCTCCAACGATCAAGCGCGGCTTCTCGATCACATCCTGCACGATAAAACTCCACGCCAGACCATAATCCAGATCCAGATAGATCAACACATGGATGGTTGCATACATGAAGGTGTATAGTCCCAGTGCTCGGCGGCGTTTGAGAAGCTCGGGCCACTTGAAGAGCGTGTTGAGCGGCGTACATGCCAGTGATAGAACGAGCAGCGTGATGGCGTGACGTCCCGTGCGTTGTTCCAACTCCTGGATCGGGTTGGCGGACAGGTTGCCCGTGATCAAATCAAAGACCAGGAATACAAGCACCGACCACGCATACACGTGCATGGCGATTTGAAGAGGGGTGAAACGGGTGAAGAATTTTTTCATGATCGTTGACTGTCATTGCGAGCGAAGCGAAGCAATCTCATCTAATCTACAATTGCGAGATTGCTTCGGCGTTCCGCGCCTCGCAATGACACTGTTCCTAATAATACACACTCAGATCCATACCTTCATACATGGATGCCACCTGCTCGGCGTAACCATTGAACATCAACGTCTCGCGGCGACCGATCTCACCGATGCGGCGTTCGGTTGCCTGCGACCAGCGCGGATGCGACACTTCAGGATTCACATTCGAGTAAAAGCCGTACTCGTTCGGTCCGACCATACTCCACAGCGTGGTCGGTTGTTCGGCAACCAATTCTATCTTGGTAATGGACTTGATGGACTTGAAACCGTACTTCCACGGAACCACCAAACGGATCGGCGCGCCGTTCTGGTTCGGCATGGGCATTCCGTACAAACCAGTGGCAAGGATGGTCAGGTCGTTCATCGCCTCATCGAGACGCAATCCCTCTTGATAGGGCCACGGGTAAAACGGACTCTTCTGTCCCGGCATTTCCTCAGGGCGCAGCACTGTCTCAAAGCGCACATATTTCGCATCGGAGGTCGGTTCTACTTCCTTCAACAAACTCGCCAGCGTGAACCCCGTCCACGGGATGACCATGCTCCAGGCTTCAACGCATCGCAAACGATAGATGCGTTCTTCCTGTGTGAATTTGCTGAGCAGGTCTTCCATGCCGAAGGTCATCGGCTTGTTGACGAGACCATACACTTCCACTGTCCACGGGGCGGGATTGAACTTCGGCGCAAGTTTGGCAACGCCTTCCTTGTCGGTGGTGAATTCGTAATAGTTGTTGTAATTGGTGATGTCCTCGAATGAATTGGCTGGATTTTCCAACTCATCGGACAAACCGGCAGGGACAACAGGCGCTTCCCCCTCAGGGATGGCTGTTTCAGTCACGGACGGCGCACACGCCGCGAGAAGCGCGGACCCGGTCACGATGCCCGCGGCTTTGAGAAAGTCACGGCGTGAAAGGTATTGCGAATAGGGTGTGATCTCCGATGATTTGATGGGAACGGATTTGAATTTGTTTGTCATGCTTTCTCCTTCAACGATGTCATTCTGAGCGAAGCGAAGAATCTCTGATGTTGTCGTAGAGACCCTTCGCTGGCGCTCAGGGTGACACCAAAAAATGATTAATATTCCTCAGCCAGCAAGGCTTGGATGTTTTCCTCTGTCTCTTGATAACGACCCTCACCGATATGCACATAACGGATATGTCCCTGCTTGTCGATCAGATACAACGTGGGCCAGTAACGGTTTTCGTAGGCGCGCCAGGTTGTGCCGTCATTATCCTGGGCAACGGCGTATTCGATGCCATATTGAGCGATTGTTTTTTTCACATTATCCAGTTCCTTCTCGTAAGCGAACTCTGGATAATGATTCCCGATGACAACCAACCCCTGATCTTTGTATTTGCTGTGATATTCCTTCAACGAAGGAATTACATGTTGGCAATTAATTCAGCCAAACGTCCACATATCGATGAGCACGACTTTGCCGCGCAGGTCGGCGAGGCGCAGTGGTGCATCCACATTCAGCCAGGTGTCGTTCGTTAGCTCGGGAGCAGGTCCGAGGTCCGGCAGTGAAGCGAGTTTCGGCATGGCAGAGTCCGCTTGTGGCTGGATGTCGCTTTGTGAGGTACATCCAAAAAGGATCAAGGCGAGCAGTCCGAAAAAATAACGTCTCACTATAATGCTGTGCATGCTGGTTTCTTGACAACTTTATTCTAAAAAAACTTCCTTACAGAAAGAGTACGCAATTATGAAAAGATCCTAAGAGTTTTGCGCGGATGACCTGATGGAAGCGATTCAATCGTTCCTCGATGAGACGATGTAGTGGAACTCGCGAGTGACAGTCACCTCGGCTACAATGAGCATTATGGAAACAATCCTCACGTCACTCTCCCTCGGTTTACTCGCCACAACCAGTCCCTGTGTTTTGCCTTTGTACCCAGGCTTTCTCGCCTACATCAGCGGCGGGCAGAAAGAGATGCAGAACAAGGCGGGTAAATATTTCCTCGGATTCTTCGTCCTCGCGGGCGTGCTGACCATGATGCTGGCACTGGGCGGGATCATCGCCTTGTTGTCTGTTTCGATCGGCAGGGTGTTGTCCATCATCATCCCCATTGCAGATGCGGTCATCATTATCTTCGGCATTATGCTCCTGCTGAATATCAACCCGTTCAAGAGCCTGCCGCAGATACAAGTGCCTGTGTTGTCGCATCCCTTTGTCAATGCATTCATTTACGGCTTGCTATACGGACCTATCGCGTTGCCGTGTTCGGGTCCGCTGGTTGTTAGTATCTTTGCGTTGTCGTTGACAGCCACCGAAGCGTTCGGTCAGTTGAATGTCTTCTTCTGGTTCGGCATGGGATTTGGAACTCCGCTCCTGCTGTTGTCGTTTCTCTCCGGTGTGGCGCAGCGCTGGATCACACGCCAGTTTGCGATGCGCGCTCGTTTGATCAACGTGGTCAGCGGGTTGTTGTTATTGAGTGTGGGGATCTACGACCTGAGCGTCAACTGGCCTCTGTTACAGGCATATTTTGCGTAAAGACCCCCCTGTCATACGGGAAAAGTAATACAGGCTCCTCGATATTCGGGGAGCCTGTGCATTTCAGCCCAGACAAGTCAATCTCTGCCAAACGCCTCGAGGGCGGCGCTCATGCTTTCGTACATGGGGACGTTGTGCAGGAAGCCGGTGATGCCCAGCACATTATAGATCTGCGGCGGCGCGTTGCACAATTTCAGGTGCGACACCTTCATGTGGTCCTCGCCGGGCGTGTACATCTGGTAGACCTTTTGAATGGCACGTATGCCTGCGCTGGTGAGCGTGTCGAGTTCTTCCATGTCTATCAGCAGGTACCGCGCTCCGCCCTCATGGACGGTACGCGCCGTCCCCAGTAGTTGTTCCTCTCCCTGACCATCCAGCCAGCCGCGGAGATGCAACACGGTAACGGGGACGTTAGCTTGCGCCTGTTCGATCTCGATCTTCAATTCACTCTTCATCTTGTCGACTCACTTTCCGGGTATTAACCCATGCCGTTCATGGGAGCCTGACAAATTGCGAAAGCACGTATCCCGGTTTTTTATTGGGACCGCGCACGTAGATCCACTGATTCTGCTGTCCGAGTTTGCCTTTGGCTTTTGCATACGGCTCGATCACGATCAACAACATCCCCGGCGTCAGGTTCATTTGCACTTCGCCGCTGTTCGACGCGGTTTTTCGCAGGATGGTTGCATCAGAAACCGCCAGGTATTTTTTATTCGGATCCATCTGTGGCACGGGTGCGGATGCCGGTGTGGATGCTGGTGTTGTGGATGTGGACGGTGCAGGCGTGGATGCCGGCGTTGTGGACGCGGGCGCTTCACTCACGGGACTTGGGGTTGACCCCGTTGAAGGAGCGGGTGCCGTGCCGGGAACTTTTTCGAGGAACCATGCCGCGGCGAATCCTTCCACTCCCTGCCTGCTCACGCGGATAAATTGACCGTTCACACCGAGTTTCGATTCTCCTCCCGCCTCGACGATGAGCACCTGTTCGCCCGGGTAGATTTGCGCGAGCACGTTCGCCATGCTGGATGTGTCGGTGCTGGAGCGCAGGTTGACGAACGCGGAGACTTCGCTTGTGGGTCGGGCGTAGACTCCGCCCGATGGAACGGGAGCAGGCTTCGGCTGGGGTTGAGGCGTGCCTGTCGTTCCCGCGGAGGAGCCGGGGGTGGGAATCGTCCCGTCGGCGGTGGAGCAGTGATAGAACAATATCTGCTGGATGGAACGCTGGAGCGGTTGCCCCTGGCTGTAGCGCGCCATGAGCAGGTCTTCTGTGGTTGTGCCGGGCTTGTAGGGATAGGGGTCAAGCATGAGGTAATCGTTGCCTTTGCGGGCGTAGACCAGCACATAATGCCATTGCAGTTTTGGCGCCGGTGAACTATCCACGCGCACCACCACAGGTTGCCCTGCCGCGAGGGCGGCATCTATTTTTGCGAGCGGCGCATCGGTGGTTTCGCAAACAACCTGTTCGCGAAGTGTGATCTCCGGGTGTATGTTTCTGATCGCTCCCCAGACGATAAAGTCGCCCTGGAAGCCGCCTGAGTTTTTCATTTTTTCGTTGAGGGTCTTTGGGGTTTCGGGGTAGCCGTGCCCGCTGAGGAGCATTGCCATGCTGGTGAGCGCACAGCCGTATTCACCGATGGTGTCACCGGGCGCGCCGAAGCCGAGAATGTCGTTCTTCCACTGCGGGTCTTGCTGTGAATGGTAGACGAACTTGAAACTCATCTGATGCCTCCTTTGGCGAATGAGGACGTTGTTTGTCCGATTATAACGTCTAGGGCAAAAAAAGAAAGAGGAACTGTGCTCGCCCCTCTTTCACAGGTTTACGGATTCGGGAGTTGCACGTACTGCGAGAGTACATAGCCCAGTTTTTTATTCGGTCCACGCACATAAATGAACTGGTTTTGTTTTCCGAGTTTGCCTTTTGCCTTTGTGTAGGGTTCGATCACGATCAACAGCATTCCGGGCAGGAGTGTCATTTGTGCCACTCCGCTGTTCGATGCGGTCTTGCGCAGTATGGTTCCATTTGGACCTGCCGCATCGGAGACCATAAGATATTTTTTCTTCGGATCCATTGGCTGTGCAGGAACAGATGACCCGCCAGGCGCTTCACCCGCGGACCCTGAGCCTGATCCCGTTGAAGAACCGGATGTTCCCCCGGCAGCTGGTTCGAGATACCATGCCGCGGCGAAACCTTCCCTGCCTCCCGGCTCACGCACCCGCACCCATTTTCCATCCTTGCCCACCTTGGATGGACCGTCGGCATCGAGCAGGAGCAACTCGCCCTCGGCGGTGGAGCAGTGATAGAAAAGCACCTGTTGGATGGCGCGTTTGAGCGACCTGCCGCGGCTGTATCTTGCCATGAGCAGGTCTTCCTTCGCCGTGCCGGGCTGGTACGGGATGGGGTCGAGCATGAGATAGTCGTCATCCTTGCGCCCGTAGACCATTACATAATGCCATTGCAGACCGGGCTCGGGTGAACTATCCACGCGCACGACTACAGGTTGCCCCGCCGCGAGCGAGGAGTTGATGCGGGCGAGCGGGGCGTCGGTATCCTCGCAGGCGACCGAATCTTTGAGCGTGATCTGCGGGTGTACCTGG
>JBFYRY010000179.1:0-8090 GCA_041302025.1 Chloroflexota bacterium
TGGCAATCTGCTGGTTCTCGGGGTTGGAACCAGCCAGCGACCACAGCCAGCCTGTCGCGAACGAATGACCCGAGTCGCCCAAGCCGGGAACCGGAGAGACCAGACCGGGCGGCAGGTCTGTTGCCCAGGCGGCCGCCATATCCGCCCTGCCGGAGCGATAGGCAGTGACGGCATCGGCATGGGTTGAAATATTTTTTACAGAGGGAAGTATCACACCTGCCGACACACCATCCCGCACCCAGATCAGGACTTTCAACAACGCATCCTGGTCCAGATGGGGCATCCCGCCGGAATCCAGCATTTCGCCGCCCGCAGAGACGTATAGGGATAGGCCGAACAAGCCTTGCGGGTCAGCCGCAGGGAAGGAAAGACTGCCCCCTGCGGTAAATATATTCTCCCAGGTCATTCCGCCTTCGATCTCCGCGCGGTGAGCCAGTATCAGTCCATCTCCGGCAAAGGGCAGTCCGTATCCGATGTTTTGGATGCGCCCCAGGTCGCGGGCGTACGCATACCAATCGGGATCATACAGGGCGGTGGACAGGCCATCGATCGGATGGAGGAGTCCCATCAAGGCGGCGGTTTCAAGCGCGGGACGCGGTAACGCAACAAGATCCGGCAGGGCAGAAGGCGCGGCGTTACTGGTCAGGGAAAGCGCATTGAGCAGACCCTGATCCCCTTCTTCTGCCTTGATGCGGATATCGATCTTCAAGCCGGGATGCCGGGACTGAAAATCTGCCAGCCGCTGTTTGAGCAGGTCCGCCGACGGCGTCCCGGCATTGGGGTCGAAGCGCGGGGGAAGCCAGACGCGCAAAATGCGCGCTTCCGATGGAGGAGGCGCAATTTGCGTGGGAGTCGGTTCAGGGGCGGCGGTGGCTTGTTTAACGGGAGCAGGCGTCGGTGTGGAGAGAAGCGGCGCGAGGGACGAGCATCCCGAGATGAGCAGTGCAAGGATTACGCAATACGCATTCCGTAACAGCCTGGCAGTCATCACAGATCGATCGGAGCGCGTAAAAGCGCGGTCAACAGTTTGACCGAGTTCTGCACATCGGCGAAGTCCACCATTTCGGAGGGCGAGTGTACGTAGCGCGTCGGGATCGATATGCACCCGGATGGCACGCCTGCGCGGACTTGCTGGATCTTGTCGGCGTCTGTGCCGCCAAACAGGAGTACCTCACGCTGGTAGGGGATCTTGTTCTTTTCAGCCGTGCGGATCATCCATTTCACCACGCGCGGGTCGGCGATGGCTCCCGAATCCTTGATCTTGATGCAAGGTCCGGCGCCTAATGCCATCTCCATTTTGAAGGCGTCGGGTGTGTCGGCGGAGGAGGTCACATCGACGGCGATGCCGAGATCGGGATCGATGCCAAAGGCGGAAGTGCCCGCGCCGCGCGAACCGACCTCCTCCTGTGTGGTGAAGACGAAGTAAATATCGTGGATGGATGACTTGAGAGCACGCAATGCTTCGATGGCAACCAGCACGCCGACGCGGTCATCCATGGACTTGGCAACGAGGCGGTCCCCCATTTCGATGAACGGACGGTCGAACGCGGCAACGTCGCCCACTTTGACGGGGCAATCCTTTTTACCAGCCGCGCCGACATCGATGAATATCTTGTTCATGGCGGGCGCTTCGTGGACTTTGTCGAAACGGTCATACCCGATGACGCCGTGAGTCCCGTTCAGGAAGCGGACGCGTCCGCCGTGGACGTATTTACCGAACACGCCGCCGAGAGGCGAGAACCGGACGAATCCCTTTTCATCCACATGGCTGACCATGAGGCCAATCTCGTCCATGTGCGCGGCGACCATGATCTTCTTTGTGTCTTTGGATGGCTTTGCCGGCTTCTTGCGGACGATGAGACTGCCGAGCGCGTCCACTTTGATCTCGTCGGCGAACGGTTTGACCTCCGCCCGCACGATCTTGCGGACTTCATCTTCATAGCCGGAGGGTCCGAAGGTTTCAGTGAGTTGTTTGAGGAGTTTTTTCATCAGTGTAGTTTCCTGGTTAGTTAGTTTGATAGTTTGATAGTTTGATGGTTTGATGGTTAGCCGAGGGTGAGGGTTTGTCCGCTTTCGTAGATCGTTTCGCCTTCACGAGTGAAGATGTGTACTCCGCTTTTGCCCATCACTTTCCATTCACCACCGAGGGTGCCGACGAGCGCGGTATCTTCGTCCACGCCGATCATGCGTTCGCCGTCTTTGAGTTTTCCCATCAACGCAAGGACAAGCGGCTTGAACATGGCGGGGATGGCGTCGAAGTGAGGGACAATAAATTCAGCCGGGACAATGCCGAATCCTGTCTGCGTTTGAGCAAGACGGAAGCGCGGCATTCTTTTTGCAAGGATCATGGCGCCAGCCGAGCAACCGGCATACACGGCGCCGCGTTCCCAGGCGCGCTGAGCGGCGCTCCACGCGCGGCTCCCGTCCATGGTCTGATGCAGGTAACCGGGGTCGCCGCCGGAGAAGTAGACCAGGTCCGCATTCTCGATAAGCGATTCCCATTGAGGGTCGTCGGCAGAGGGACGGTCTATGATGCGAAGCGCATGAACTTCCGCTCCCAGTTTTTCAAAGTGCGAGATTCCCATATTCGACCAGCGATTGATGCTCCCATTGCCTTCGCGTCCAGCGGCGGTCGGCAGGCAGACCACGCGCGGCTTGCGCCCGTTCGTGTGTACGCTGTCGAGCAGGCGACGGTCCACCTCTTCCATCACAGGCAGATATTCACCGGAGCCGACAAGGGCGATCAATCCATTCATGGGTTACCTATAAAATAGAAAGTGGAAAGTGATTATCAACGAGTCGCAAGTAAATCGGGGGTTATTTTCTTTAACGCGGCATGGAGCAGGGCGAGCGTGTTCTTCCAATCGTCCACGCGCGAAATGCTGACAGGCGAATGGGTGTAGCGGTGCGGCACCGAGATCGAAACCGTCGGGATGCCCGCCAGCGCCTTTTGGATGCCGCCCGAGTCTGTCCCGCCGCCGCCGGGCTGGCGGAATTGATACGGAATGTTTCCAGCGTCGCCGACTTCGCTCAAAAAGCGGACAAGCCGCGGGTCGTGGAGAGTCGAACCGTCCGCAATGTAGATGGCGGGACCAAGTCCGAGTTTTGTATTGTAGGATATATTCTCGCCGCCATCATGCACAGGCAGGTCGTTCGCAGGTGTCGAGTCGATTGCAATCGCCATATCGGGTTTGAAGTAGTGCGCCGCCACTTTCGCGCCGCGATACCCGATCTCCTCCTGCACGCTGAACGAAGCGCACAGATCGATGGTGGACGGCGCATGTTTGAGCAGTTCGATCACCGTGGCAATGCCGATGCGGTTGTCAATGGACTTTGCCATGATCGAAGGACCCACCCGTTTGAACTTTGTGGCAAAACCGGCGCGGTCACCGATCTTTGCCTTGCCGCCCAGCCCAAGATCGATGCGCAGTGATTCCAATGGGACTTTACGACCGGCTTCGTCATCATCCATCAAGTGGACAGGCTTGCCGCCGATCACGCCGGGCGTGCGGTCTTTGCCCACCAGGACCTGCCTGCCGACCAGGTGACGCACATCCATGCCTCCGACGATCTCGAAGCGATAGATTCCATCGCTGTCGTCCGCGACGATCATGAAACCGACTTCGTCCATGTGCGCATCCACCATGACACGGGTACGGTTCTTTCCACGCCCAAGCCTGGTCGCCAGCACATTGCCCAGCGCGTCCACCCTGACATCATCCGCGTGCGGCTTGATCTCTTCGAGAACGATCTTGCGCACCTCCCCCTCGTCACCTGAAACCGCGATGACGTTGCAGAGTTTTTCGAGCAGTTGTAGTTGAGAGTTTCCAAAGGTCGGCATGATCATTCCCAAACGATCTTTTCAATAAAATCGGCTTCGAGCGAAGCGATGAATTCCGCAAGCAGGCGTCCGACACGCTGGATGTCTTTCACGGAAACTGCCTCGACTGTCGTATGCATGTAACGGAGCGGATATTCAACGAGAGCCGTTGGAATTCCCTCCATCGTTATCTGCATCGGGTAGGCGTCCGTGCCAGAGTGGGCAGGCGTTACATCCAGGAACCAGGGGATTTCGAGTTTATCCGCCAGGTCTTTGAGCCGGGCGTGCAGGAACGGGTGAATATTCGGTCCCATGCAGATGCCCGCCCCTTTCCCCATCGGATGTGTATTCCAGCCATCCGTGCCGGGACCTTTTGCGAATGTCCCATCCACTGCAATGGCAATATCCGGGCGCAACTGGAAAGCTGACGTGTATGCGCCAAGGAAATTCGTTTCCTCCTGCACCGTTGCAACCGCCCACACATCCCAGATATGACTCTTGCCCTGCAATTCCTCCAGGCAAACCGTCAACGCCGCAACGGATGCGCGGTTATCCAATGTGTGACCGGAGATCACATCCCCCGCCAGTTCCATCGGTCCGTTCGCAAAAGAGACCAGGTCACCCACCCGGACCTTCTTCTCCACATCGCGCGGCAACAATCCCGTATCCACCAGCAGATATTGGATCTTGAGCGCGCCGTTCCCCGCCTCTTCAGGCAGTAATCGCGCCGACGGCATGGCGATCACCCCGGGCAATTCCTCGCCACTGCTCGCATGGACGGTCACTTCTGCGCCGGGCAATACGCGTACATCGATGCCGCCGATGCTCGCGATGTGCAGGAAACCATCGGTGATCTTCGAGACCATCATGCCGATGGCATCCATGTGCGCGGCAATCATCACCGAGGGGCGCCTGCCTTTGCCGGAGCCTCTTTTCAGTCCGTGCAGGGAGCCGACGCGGCTGATGCCTGTCTCATCGACCAGCGGATCCCATTTCTCACGGATGATTTTTGCGATGGGGGCTTCGTGTCCCGAGAGACCCGAAACCGAGATCATTGACTTCAGAAAGGGTAGGATGTCTGTCATATTATGGGGATGCCGTGATCGGGAAGGATGTGATGGATGGGGTCAGTGTGGCGCTGGGTGTCAAGGGAGTCGAAGTGGAGGTCGGTGTGTATGTATTCGTGGAGGACGGCGTAAAACTGGGCGTCAGGGTGGAGGTCGAAGTGAATGTCGGTGTAAATGTGCCCGTCGCCGGCAGGAAGGGCGTCGGCGATAACGTGAGTGTCGCGGTAGGGGTAAAGGTTGGGGTAAAGGTCGGGGTCGGGGTAAAGGTGGCGGTCTCAGTGACGGTCCCGGTTACGATCAACGGAGTCAGGCTGAGGGTCGGGAGTTGAAGCGTGCCTGTCGATGTCGGTTCGGGCGTCAGCGTTTGGGTGACGGTCGGCGTCAGTTGAGAGGGGTCCGGCGCGAGCATCATCGCGACCCATCCGATGCAGTAGCATGGGATCGTTGCAAGCGTGATGACGATCAAAGTAAGCCGGCGTCGTGTGCGCGCATCGGAAGTCGCTGACATGGTGGTTAGATTATAATCCATTGAACAGCATATGATTCCCATCCATCTCCGCATCTCCGGTTTTCTTTCCTATCGCGACAAGGTTGAACTTGATTTCAATACATTCGACCTTGCCTGCGTCTCCGGGCATAACGGCGCGGGCAAATCGTCCCTGCTCGACGCTTTCACATGGAGCCTGTTCGGTGAGGCGCGCGGCAAAAGCAGTGAGGTCATCCATTTGAATCAAGAGGTCAAAGCCGCGGAGGTGGCGCTTACGTTTCAGCATGAAGGCAACACTTATCGCGTGCAACGCACCCTGCCGCGCAACAAGAGCACGGTGCTCGAGTTTCAGATCAAGAACGGCGATGAGTGGCGTCCGCTTACCGAAAAAACAACCCGCGATACACAGGCGCGCATCGAACAAACTCTGCGGCTCGATTACGAAACGTTTGTCAATGCCTCGTTCTTTTTGCAGGGCAAGGCAGACCAGTTCACACAACAGAACGCCGCCAAACGCAAGGAAGTGTTGAGCAACATTCTCGGTCTCGAAGCGTGGGAGGAATACAAGAACCGCACCGCCGAAAAACGTAAAGCCATCGAACGCGAGGTGGACGAGATCGACGGGCGTATCGCAGAGATCGACGCTGAACTCGGCGAAGAGGAAATCCGCAGGGCGCGGCTCGCCGAACTTGAAGCCAGCCTGAAACAATTGACATCCGCACGCGCTGTGCAGGAATCCGTTTTAGAGAATATCAAAAGGAACGCCGCCTTACTGGAGAAACAACGCAAGTTGACTTCCACCCTCCTGGCTGGACTCGAACGCGCACGCACGGCTCTTTCTGGACTTGAGGCTCGTCTCGCCGCCAAAGAAGCGGACCGCGCCTCTTATGCCGACCTCGTTAACCGCGCCGAGGAGATCGAGTCCGCGTACAAAGAGCGGCAGAAGATCCGCGCAGAGTTGGAAGAGTGGGAAAAGACCGCATCCCAATTCCGCGAACACGAAAAGGACCGCGCTCCCCTGTTGGAGAAGATCGCGGTGGAAAAGGCGCGGCTTGAAGAAGAGAAACGGTCATTGACCATTGATGAAGATGAGTTCAGTAATCAGTCATCAGTGATCGGTGAGTTGACCGGGAAAATTGGCGAAGCGGAAAAGGCTTTGAAGGATGCGGAAGCCAGGGTGTCCGAACGAGCAGACCTTGAATCCAGGCGCAACGAGGCGCGTGAACGTCAAGCCGCGATGAAGGTCGAGAATGAGACCCTGAAAGTTGAGATGAATCAACTCAAGGAGCGGATCGAAGCGCTCCAGTCTGCGGACGGCGCGACCTGTCCGTTGTGCGGGCAGGAGTTGAGTGAGAAGCACCGCAAGTCCACGCTCGAGGGATTGGAAGCAGGCGGTAAAGAAATGGGTGACCGCTATCGAGCGAACTCAGATGAAGCGAAGTCCCTTGCCAAAGAAATTACCAATTACGAAGTACAAATTACCAATCTCTCCACCGCCGAAAACGACCGCGTCAAATTCGCCAGCGAGATTTCGCAACTCACCGAGCGCATGGAGCGATTACAATCGCTTGCCAAAGATTGGGGAACAACGGGTAAAAAGCGCTTGAAGGATGTGGAGAAACTTTTGGAGAGCGGCAGGTACGCCAGCGACGAACAAAAACAACTCGCCAAACTCGACAAGGAGCTTGCCAAACTCGGCTACGACACGTCGGCGCACGATGAGGTGCGAAAAAAGGAAATCGAACTGCGCGGTGTGGAGGAAGAGCTCAGCAACCTGAAAGCCGCGAAGGATGTGAGCAGGCAGATCGAAGGCGAGATCAAGAATTTGGAAGAAGAAAGCAGAAAGCGGAAGGCAGAAGTTGAGGAAGGGCAAAAGGAATATACTGCGGCGTTGGCGGCACTGAAAGAAGCCGAAGTGCAATCTCCAAACATCGAAGAAGCCGAGCGCGAGTTGTTCCGTGTACGCGAGGAAGAGAACAAAGTCCGCAGTGAATTGGGCGGTGCAAAACAGCGCGTGGATATCCTGAAAACCCAGCGCACCCGTAAAGCAGATTTTGCCAGGGAGCGCGAAGAATTGCAAAAACGCGTTGTACAACACAAAACGCTCGAGCGCGCCTTCGGCAAGGACGGCGTCCCTGCATTGTTGATCGAACAGGCATTGCCGCAGATCGAAGAAAAGGCAAACGATCTGCTGGATCGCTTGAGCGATGGGCAGATGTCCGTGCGGTTTGTAACTCAAGCCGAATACAAAGACAAGAAGCGCGACGACTTAAAGGAAACGCTCGACATTCAGATCAGCGACTCGGCAGGCATCCGCAACTACGAAATGTATTCGGGCGGTGAAGCCTTCCGTGTTAACTTTGCCTTGCGGCTTGCACTTTCCGAGATCCTTGCACAACGCAAAGGTGCGCGCCTGCAAACGCTGGTCATTGACGAAGGCTTTGGCTCGCAGGATGCGCAGGGTCGCCAGCGGCTGATCGAGGCGATCAATATAGTGAAGAACGATTTTGCCAAGATACTTGTCATCACGCATTTGGATGAACTCAAGGATGCCTTCCCCACGCGTATTGAAGTGGAAAAGACCGAGCGGGGGTCAGCGGTCCGCGTTGTCTAGCGTCAAATATTCACGTTGAAAGCCAAAGGTCGAAGGTCTGATGTTTGATTATCAATCCGACCTCATGGTTTATCCCATTCTCGCCATCAGGTGTATGGAATA
>JBFYRY010000180.1:0-8334 GCA_041302025.1 Chloroflexota bacterium
CCTCGGCGCCGAGGCAGGTGAATGGACGACGCGCGTGTTCAGGATCTACAACCTGCAGAGATACACCTCCCCGGACGGACGCGGACTCCGCATCCAATTGAGATCGAACAGGTCTTCCGGCGAACTAAAGATGGACTACGAAGCGCTCCATATCACCTATCTCCCGCTCTCCCCAACGCCTGTGCCAACCGCCCCCGTATTCCACTCGAAGCGTCCGATGATCTTTTCATCCCCCACGGCAACGCCGGAACCATAGCAATTTGACCAGGTCCGCTTCGCAAGAGGCGGACTTTTGCGCCCGATCGGATTGTGTAACCAAACAGCGCCATGTTTTATCTTGCTTTGTGTGAGACATGTGGAGTACAATTTTTATGGCGGGATTGGATAGGTATATCAACTAACAGGGCAAGTTTTATGGGGAGACGCTCATCTTCCCGGGGAGAAATTCGATGATGAACAAAAAATCTGTTCTTGCGAAAATGATCCTTGCGCTTGCAGTCATCGCAGGGCTGTATGGTGTCCTCCCGGCAGGGGCGACAGGGATTGTCTACTTCGTCAAATGTGATGCGAACGGGGCAAACACCGGCGCCACGTGGGCAAATGCCTTCACCGATTTACAGTCAGCCATCGTGGCGGCATCAAGCGGTGACGAGATCTGGGTTGCGGCAGGGACGTACAAACCAACCACCGGAACCGACCGCTCGATCTCGTTTACGCTCAAGAACGGAGTTGCCATCTATGGCGGCTTTGACGGGACGGAAACAACTTTATCCCAGCGGGATTACGCAACGAATGTCACTATTTTGAGTGGCGATATTGGCACTATTGGGGTCAATGCCGACAACTCCTATCATGTGGTGATTGGAAGCAACACGGACAGTGCCACCACATTGGATGGTTTTACCATTACAAAGGGGAACGCGGATACCGCTTCTCCGCTTTACTACGGAGGTGGGCTATATAGCCATTTGGGGAACCTGACCCTGTCAAACCTGATCTTCAAGGAAAACTCCGCTGCGTTCGGGGGTGGGATGTTTAGTGAGGGATATGCTATCTGGAGTGTGGCTCGACCCACTCTGACAAATGTGACTTTCCTCAACAATTCAGCGTCGGGAGAAGGCGGAGGGATGGAAAACAGGGACTATAGCCAACCCACCCTGACGAATGTCTCCTTCATAAGCAACATATCCAATCGCTCCGGCGGCGGGATGCTCAATCTCGGTAACTGCGACTCTATATTAAGGAACGTTACTTTCAGTAACAATACTGCCGTCGCTGGTGGAGGATTATCAAACCTGGACAGTAGCTCGACCCTGGCAAATGTAACCTTTGACAATAACACTTCCAGCGATTGGGCAGGCGGCATGGACAATGCGGGGAATGGCACTACGATCCTGACCAATGTGACCTTTAGAGGTAATTCGGCAACCGGTTTCGGCGGTGCGATCTCAAATCATGTAGATAATGCGGAATTGATACTGATCAATGTGACCATCAATGGAAATTCGGCAGGCACATACGGGGATGGGGTGTACAACGGCGGCGGAATTTTAAATATCCGCAACAGCATCCTCCACGGCAACGGAGAGGAGATCTACGACGATGATATCAACGGCACAGAAACGGTTACATATAGTATCGTCCAGGGCGGCTATGCCGGTCTAGGTAACCTGGATACCGATCCATTGCTGGGTCCCTTGCAGAATAACGGCGGCTCCACCAGGACCATGGCGCTTGCTCTTGGGTCCCCAGCCATCGATGCGGCAGACGATTCCATTTGCCCTGATCTGGACCAGCGTGGGCTTGTTCGTCCGCAAGGCACACATTGTGACATGGGTGCCTATGAATATGAAAGTGTTTTGGGCATCACACACACACCGACGATATTCCCACCAACACTAACAGCCACGTCAACGCCAAATATCATTACTATTTCGGGGAATGTTGGGGTGGATGGTGTTACTCTAAGCTATGTTGATGGAGGTACATGGGCTGTCATATCTGATAGCAACGGAAACTATTCCATATCCATCGTGGCGAGCTATTGGAGTGGTACAGTTACACCATCCAAACCTGGTTATCGATTCTCACCAGCCAGCAGGAGCTATTCCATCGTAAACAGCGTGTCGAATATGAACTATACCGCTGAACGTGTATACACCATTTCAGGTA
The DNA here is from genome assembly GCA_041302025.1 of Chloroflexota bacterium. GTDB lineage: Bacteria > Chloroflexota > Anaerolineae > Anaerolineales > Villigracilaceae > Defluviilinea. The sequence goes on from JBFYRY010000180.1 coordinate 2,173, forward strand.
ATGCTGGCATCAGTGGCGCAACCCTAAGTTATACAGATGGAACCGCGAAAACGGTTGTCTCTGACGCCAATGGAAATTATTCCCTCCAGGTCCCTGAAAACTGGACAGGCACCGTGACCCCTTCCAGGTCGAACTATGATTTTAGTCCCGCCAGCCGGAGTTATACGAATGTACAGGCAGATCAGAGTGCGCAAAACTATCTTGCCACACCTCTCTACACCATCTCCGGGAATGTAGGTGTTGTAGGCGCAGAACTTGATTATGTGGAAAATGGCCTATCGAAAAAAGTAACATCCGGTAGTGATGGGAGTTATTCGATAATCGTAAAAGCCGGATGGTCCGGAACGGTGACGCCTTATAAAGCTGGTGTGACATTTACACCGACCAACAAATCCTATATTGATGTACAGGCGAACCAGTCTGGTTCGAACTACAGTGCTGTTATCACTGTGACTTCCATATCCGATGGAGGGAGCGGTTCTTTACGACAGGCAGTGACAGACTCGGTCCTGGGAACCGGCATCCGTTTTGACCCCACTCTTGCGGGTCAGAAAATTACACTGGTTTCCACCATCTCCCTTAATAAAAACCTGACTGTTGATGGTTCAGGCCTGAATCCGCCCATTGAAATTAGCGGAGGCGGGGTCGTCCGGATCTTTTCGGTTGGCTCCCAAAGCGTTGTCACCCTACGGTCGTTGACCCTGGCAGACGGCAAGGCATCTGGCACGAATTCCGGCGGGGCAATCTACACAAGCGGCCTGACCACGATAAATATTGATGATGTATCCTTTACAAGGAATTCTGCTTATGATGGCGGTGCGATCTATTCCGCGCTCTATAATACGCATATAAACATTACACATAGTGAATTTTTCTCAAACTCAGCACAACGAGGGGGCGGTGCGATCTATTTGGAGAATGGCGACTTCCTGCTTCAATCAAGCGTTTTTGATGGCAATTCAGCTGCATCCACAGGCGGGGCTGTATTGTTGACCAGAAGCGGCGCCCGCATTTTGGAAGATAATACATTCTCCAACAATAACGCGGTTAGTGGTGGAGCGATCCACCTCTTGTCCCTGGAAAGTTCGAATATCCTGCGGAAGAACCTGTTTTCCAATAACACTGCCAGCCTAAATGGCGGTGCCATATTTGAGAGCCTTCCCTACACACTTGCTTCGACCTCCATCGAAAACAATACCTTTTACTCAAATCAGGCAGATCTCGGCGGTGCAGTATTTACTAGCCGCATGACCATCAGAAATAATACCTTCTCAAACAACCGTGCCACACAGGCAGGCGGAAATGCCGGTGGGAGTCTGTTCCTATGGGCTCCCATGGACATCAAGTTGTATAACAATATTCTTGCTAATAGTACTGCCGGTGGAGAATGTTACCAGGATGGGTCTGGCGCAGTGAGCAAGGTTGGTACTGGCAACCTGATCGAAGATGGCTCTTCGGCATGCCTGCCGACTCTAACCGGTGACCCTCTACTTGGTCCACTAACCGACAACGGCGGTCCGACATGGACGATGGCGCTCCTCCCCGGCTCCCCAGCCATTGATGCGGGCGATGATGCGAATTGCCCTGCCACAGATCAACGCGGCATGACGCGCCCGCAAGGGGCACATTGCGACATCGGCGCCTATGAAGCGGATGACACGATCATCCCGACCCCAACCTTTACACCTACCATCACGCTCACGCCTACAAACACACCGCCCCCCACTTTTACTGCAACCCCAACACCCACCTCGGTGGTTCCAACTCAACGTCCCGTCATGAAATCTCAGGTATTGACGCCACTCTCGTTGACCACCGACTTCGGGACAACCAGCGGTTCCCTCCCCAGCCTGGGCTTGATCCAACAATCCGGAGCGGAGGACAACCCTGACACGTACATTTCCTTCCAAGCGCCGAATACTGGATATCTTGGGTATCAGTCCTTTTACCTGCCCAGCACTGTGCGCTCCAACTTGATTTCCACCATGTTATTGCAGGTCAACTTCAAAGGTTCAGCCTCTTCGACAACGCAGACCTGGACGTGGTCGATCTACGATGGGCTGACAGGCATGTGGATCAAACTGGGTGATTCCATCGGCACCACAGACGGGCAGTGGAACCCCCTGATGTTCAGGATTCGTATTCCACGACGCTACATTCTATCAGGGCGCGAGATCCGCATCCAATTGAAGTCGAACAATGCCGATGGAGACGCGAAACTGGATTACGAAGGGATACACATCACCTACCTTTCGATCCCCGCCACCCCGTCACCTGTTCAATCGAAAGTTCCGCAAAAGCGGCCAGGTATATTATCCGTCCCGGCTGTAACGCCACAGCCGTGAGCAATGTGATTTTTCATTGATAATCACCGGCAGGAATTGACTCGCTGTCCGTTTTGCCTATACTTGTTTTGGAGGCTCCCATGACAAACAAACTGACCTGGTACGGACACGCCACTCTCGGACTCGAAACCGGCGGATACAAACTCATCATCGATCCCTTCTTCAGCGGAAATCCTGCGGCTCCCATCTCCGCCGAGGCTGTCGAGGCGGACTTCATCCTTGTCAGCCACGGACACGGCGACCACGTGGGCGACACGGTTTCCATCGCGAAGCGCACAGGCGCAACCGTCATCAGTAATGCCGAGATCGCGGGTTGGTTCGGTGGGCAGGGCATCAAGGCGCATGCACAACACATCGGCGGCGGATTCAAACATCCTTTCGGCTATCTCAAACTCACACTTGCCCTGCACGGCTCGGCATTGCCCGACGGTTCGAACGGCGGCAATCCCGCTGGCTTCCTGCTCACCACCAACGATGCGAAGAAAATCTATTTCGCACAGGATACCGGTCTGTTCGGGGATATGAAGCTGATCGGCGAAGAAGGTCTCGATCTGGCGGTCATTCCCATCGGAGACAACTACACCATGGGCCCCGACGACGCCTTGCGCGCGGTCAAAATGTTGGAACCCAAGGTTGTCATCCCCATCCACTACAACACTTGGGACCTGCTCGCGCAGGATGCGAATGCCTGGGCGGAACGCGTGCAAAAGGAGACGAAGGCGAAGGCTGTCATCCTGAAACCAGGAGAGAGTTATTCGCTGTAGACCGTGGAAGTAGACCGAGGACGTTTGTCCTTGGTCTTTTTGATTCTCTATTCGTTTTTGTAGAACTCTACGATCTGTTCTGCAAAGTCAATCAGGCTTTTTCGTAACGCCTCAGGTTCCAATACTTCCACCGCTCGACCCAAACCAAGTAAACGCGTTCGCGCAGCGACGAACGACTCGAACGGCAAATCAAGCGTTACCCAGCCATCAGCATCGGGAAGATGCGAGCGAGGGAGCTGTCCGCGTGCCCGGTCGCCAACATACTCCGACAGTATGGGAAGCGCTTCCGGCGCGACGCGTACCCGCGCTGTGAATGGCGGCTGTGACTCATAATCCTTGCACCAACTCTCCCAGAACGCCTCCAACTCAAAATCGGCTGAACGCGTGAAGCCGTCAGACAGTATTTCCGCTTCGACGATCTGCGAGACGCGCACCACATGCGGAGTCCCGCCGCGCCCATAGACCAGATACCAGATGTTTGCCTTTGCCACCAAGCCATACGGTTCTGCTTCCTGTTCGAATTCTGTGTTGAAGAATTCCCAGCGGACTTTGATTCGTAGTCGGCGGTCTTGAAACAATGCCTGCTGAATGGTCTGCAAACATGGGACATCCTGCTCCGACTGGAACCACCACGATGAATCAAGGAGGATGCGCTGGCGCGTACGCGACTCGTCGGCGCGGCGGGTATCGGGCAGGGACGCGGAGAGTTTGAGCAGTGCGCCTTTGAACTTTTCACCCATGCCAAGTTGCATCAACGGCGCGGGGATGCTCATCGTGAACAGGGCGCGCGTCTCGTCGGGCGTGAGACCTGTCAGCGTGGTGCGATATTCCTCGATCAGCCTCACCCCGCCTCCGGGTCCGCGTGAAGCGTAGACCGGGATGCCGGATGTCGAAAGGGCGGTGATGTCCCGGTAGATGGTCCGCTCCGAGACTTCCAGTTCCTCCGCCAACTCCTGCGCGGACATTTGTCCGCGGGTTTGAAGAAGCATCAAGAGGGAGAGAAGTCTATCGGCTCGCATGTTTTTATTGTATCAGGAATTCCTGACATGAGATGTCAGGTACTCCTGATAAGATGTGATTATCTTCGAAGATATATCATCCCCGCCGACTGCGGCGTGGGAAAACTAGAAATGGAGTGAAAATGAGCAACCTGGATGTTCGTATCGTCAAATTGCCGCCCATGCGGGTGGTGTGTGTGAATGGCTTCGGGGCAAGCCCGGAGGGAATGGCGTTCGATAAGATGAAGGCGTGGGCGGAAGCGCACCATCTGATCGGCAAGCCCTATCGCCTGTTCGGGTACAACAACCCCGACCCATCGCCCGGCTCGCCGAACTATGGCTACGATGTGTGGATCACAGTGGACGAGTCCGTGCAGGCGGACGGGGAGGCGCGCATCATCGAGTTCCCCGGCGGGCTGTACGCGGTGGCACGCGTTGAGGTGACGTTACCAGGCGAACAGATCGGAGCAACCTGGCAGAAGCTGGTGAAGTGGAGGGAAGCCAACAAGTATCATAATGGACGGCATCAGTGGCTGGAAGAGCATATCGGTCCGCTGGAGGAGATGGGAGGCGGAGACCAGCCGTTCACGCTTGACCTGCACCTGCCGATCGTGGAATGATCAGAAGAGACTGTCACCTGCGGGAAAGGTGATAGTCTCTTTGTTATTGATCGGATTTGAGCCTGATGTTATATGCCAGCCAAGATTGCGCCATGACGCTGATGATCGAAACATAGACGATGATCTTTTGCCCTGTTGCCTGAATGATAAGCCCTGCCGGTGTCTTTGCATTGGGACCGTAGGTGAGCAGGATAATATATGCCGCCAGAAAGACCGCGAATGCGACGAAGATCCAGCCGTAGCGACGCGGATATTCCTTCTGCCGAAAGACAACGAAGGCATAGATGCTGACAGAAACCAGAAACGTGCGAAACGCCCAAAACACGAAGTCCACATGCCTGTCGAGGGAAACGTCATACGGTGTGAACGCCACACCGATAAAACACAACCCCGAGGCGACACCGAGGAGAGTCCCTGCCATGCTCGACCAATACCCGACCCGGTCCTGCATAAAGAAATCGCGGAAGGCAATGAAGAAGAAGACCAGTCCACTGCCAGCCAGGGTGAGCGCAATGAAGAACAGTACCAGCGAGACCGTATTCGGATCGCCGTTCACGAGGCGTACACGTCCCAGGTCGCTGAAGAAGTTGCGGAAGAAATCGTAGCCGTTCGTCCATTCACCGTTTGAGTTGCCGCCCGGGTAGGCTAACATGGCGGCAACGGTCAACAGGACGAAGAGTCCGCACCCGATGAAGACGAAAAGGTAAACGCGTTTTTGCCGGAATGGTGAGTTCATGAAGCGGATTTTAGCACCTTCAACGCCCGCAACGTGACCCATTCATTCGGCTCCTTCATCTTCCCGAACCGCATCCACGTCTTGCCATCGTAATTGTATTCAAGTTGCCAGCGTCCCTCTTCATCCTGCTTCGAGCGGATGAGTTCGAGCGTGTTGGCGAGCCGCGGGTCTTTGGCGTAGCCCAATCCCACCAGCGCTTCGGCGATCTGCAAAATATCGGCGACGTAAAAGACGGGGAAGCCGAACTTCCACCAGTTGCCGCTCGGTTTTGCCGCCCAGCCGTTTGGATAATCCGCCGTGGATGGGTCCACGCTAAAAAAGAAATCCACACCCTGACGGATCGCCCGTTTAATCAGATCGCTTCTTTTCTCCGCCGGAAGTTGACTCAGCGCCAATAAAACTTTGACTCCGCCCCAGGCGCACGGCAGTTTGTTGTTCGCCCCGCAACCACATTTGCCCGCGAAATAACGGACCGGCGCGTGCTTCTCCTTCAGCGGCGCAACTCCCTCGCCTGTGGTCGTGCGCGCCATCCACTCGTACGCCACATCCATGCGTGGATCGGTGTAGCCCAACTCCATCAACGACCAGAGCATGTTTCCCTGCAGGCAATCGACTGTCCCAGAAGGGGAGTTGTTGGTCATGGCAGAGATCTGCCCGCCCGGGTTCAAGGCTTGGTCGAGATAATACTTGCACGCCAGC
>JBFYRY010000181.1:0-8030 GCA_041302025.1 Chloroflexota bacterium
TGGCTTCTCGCCTTTTTGCTTCCCTGAGTAAATCAGGATATGCCGCGTTTCGGTTAGTTTTTAAGGTTCCATGCCTATCTTTGGCGAAACTACAGTTATATATTGCTGTTCGCTTTATATTTGTTTTTTAACTACAAAATCTCTGCATTACGCCTGATTAGTATCTATTCAAAACTACATATAATGAGTGTGCTGAAATTAATTACGAAATTATATTTTGCTCCAATGTTAGGGATTGTAATATTTGCTGTCATCCAAAGTATTATTAACAATGGAGAAGTATCAAGAGGCTACATCACAGGGAAGTATGAAATTACGATATTGATCGGTCTTGTGCTATTCCTTTGCGTAGTTGGGATTGAACTTGTTTTCGGCGAAATATTTATTAGCGCTAGTGCCATACCGCTCTTGAAAATCGTCAACCAGAGACGTTTTATTGTTTTTTACCCTAAGTTTATTATTTTTATTTTCTTCTATTTTTACATCCAATATTTTCAATCAGACTCGATACTACCTAGCAGGATACTATCAAACCCAATTACGTTTTTTTGGATATTCTTTCTTGCGTTGAATTTTTTTGTACCCTTGCTTTCTATACTCACATCTCACAAGGCACATTGTCACTACTGCAAAACAACTTACAAAGTTAGCTTAACGGATTTTTTTAGGAAAATTCTTTTTCGACCCGCTAATCGCATCTGCCCATCTTGTGGAAAACCACATCTGGATTGGCTTTCAGAATCTGTTTACATAGGGGAAAGACTAAATCCTGATATTTTGACTAAGGTGCAATGAATTCTTTTACTGAAGACGCCCTCATCGAACAGCCAGCCATCCGTTTATTCAAGGATGTGCTGGGAATACCGTCCACGAATAAGACCACGAATGCACGAATTGGCATTCGAGTATTCGTGAGAAATTCGTGGATGGTTTCTGCGCCAAACGCGCGGGCTGTTCCTGTCCGTGGTTAGTTAGTGGTGAGGTTGAGGTGTGATGAAAGAAAAAATTAATAACGCATAATGAAATTGTAAGTGTTGATAGATGGTCTCTGTTTTAAATTACCGTAGGGAACCATGAGCACTAGAAAATCAAACTCGATACAAAGCCAACCAGATTTCGCTGAGTTCTGGGAACATTTTGAGTTGTTGCCTTGGAAGTGGGCAGATGTCATCACCAGTAATCCGGCTTATCTGGTGGGTTCCGCTTTGTATGGCTATATTGTATTAGCGGCTCTTACTTATTTTCCCAACAACCCTTGGATCGCGCCAACTACCATCGGATATCCTTCGCTAATTCAGTTTGTAGGTAGTGATAAGTATCTACCCCTCAAGATTTATCCATCATTACATTTTTTTCTGGTTGGATGGATATTGGTTGTCATATTGATGATTCGATGGCGTCATACAATCCCGCAGTTCTTTCAATGGTTATTAAACAGCCAGCGGCTTCGTGTGCAAAAAGGGAATCTGGCAGAAGAATACAGGCAGTATCTTCAAGATTATCAACACGAGCTTGGTAAAAGAAATATTCCGTTACTTCTTAGTGCCCTGATTGTGATGTTGTTCATTGCTCTACTACAACGGTTTGAGGCTATACCATTTATTTTTGACCATTACACACCTGCTGCTGCAGCCTTACTCATAGCGGGCATGTTGATAGCCCTGTTTTGGGTGTTTATGGTAGGTCAATTTAGCTGGGCATTATATGTTACAGCTAGGTTCATAGGGGATTTGACAAGACGGTTCGATCTTGATATACAAGCAAGCCACCCCGACAAGTGCGGCGGGCTTAAACCGATAGGAGATTTTTGTCTTGGTGCAGCAGTTCCATTAATCGTTGGCGGAATGGCTTTGGTAGCTGTATCCATTCTGCATTTAGATTATTTTAGATCCTTAAGTGTTATGGCAACCACTTTTATTTTTGTTGCTGTAGCTCCACTTACCGCGCTCACAGTCTTTATGCCTATCTGGAATATTCATATTAAGATGGCTGAACATATGAAGGCTTATGCGGATGAATTTCAAGAACAAATCCTGTTACTGGAAAAGAATATTTTTGCAAATACCCGTGAGGAGGGGGATCTGAACAAAGCCAGGGCTGCCAAAGAAAAGCGCGATATTTTACAATCGCTACACCCCGATCAGCTTGACTATCCACTGTGGCCATTCCGATTCACGCGAACGGTGTTGACCATCTTTTCTCCACAACTTCTCGTGACAATGGTAGGAATCGTCACAACCATCTATTCGACATTTTTCAAAAAATAAACCTACCTATGTCGAACATCTTCTCCGAAGACGCCCTCATCGAACAGCCAGCCATCCGTCTCTTCAAGGATGTGCTGGAAAGACCGTCCACGAATAAGACCACGAATGCACGAATAGGGCACACGGCATTCGTTTATTCGTGCAAAATTCGTGGATGGTTCTTGCGCCAAACGCGCGACCTGTTCCTGTCCGCGATTGGTTAGTGGTGAAATACCCGTCCACGAATGAGACCACGAATGCACGAATAGGTGGTCGCGGGTTTGGGTATTCGTGAAAAATTCGTGGATGGTTTTCCCGTGGATGGTTCTCTTTGGGATAAAATCACGCCAAGGATTTAGGAGACCTAATGCCGCTTGTAAAAGATTCAACTGGCAACGACCTGACATTTCGAATTATCGGCTTGGCAATGGAAGTCCACAATGAGATTGGGTATGGCTTCAAGGAGGAAGTGTATGAGAAAGCACTTGAGGTCAAATTCAACCATGCGGGTGTCGAACCAAATCGACAATATGAAGTCTTCGTAGATTTTGAAGGCGAACGGGTCGCAACCTTTTATTTGGATTTTTTCGCAGAGAAACAAGTGGTCGTGGAAGTCAAGGCATTCAGCCATCAATTGACCAACGATGAACTGGCGCAAGTCATCAACTATTTGAAAGCCACAGGCGCAGAAGTTGGATTGCTATTCAATTTCGGGCGCAGACGATTGGAGTATCGCCGCGTCTTTCCTGGAAAAGATATGAAACCCGTTCAACGTCTTGGGCGGGATAATGTGATGAAGAAGTGAGCGTATAAAGACCGTCCACGAATACTCGAATGCAGGTCGCCTATTCGTGAATTCGTGATAAATTCGTGGATGGTTATTGGAGCAAATCATGACCGCCCTGTATTCCGACACCCACCCAAAAATGGAAGCCCTGCAAATTCAGTTACTGCGGCAGGCGAGTCCCACGCGCAAGATGAACATGCTGGCGCAGTTGAACGCGTCCGCGCAAATGTTGGCGCTCACGGGTCTGCGCGCGCAATATCCGCAAGCCAGCGAAGCCGAACTGCGCCGCACATTGGCAGATTTATTGTTGGGGAAAGAATTGGCGCACAAGGTTTATGGAGAAACCAGCCATGCAAAATGAACCCATTGAAGTGACTCTTAAAGTGACGGAAGTCTTTGAGAAACTCGGCGTGCCGTATCTCATCGGCGGGTCGCTTGCCAGCACGCTGTATGGCATGATTCGCACCACACAAGACTCGGATATCGTCGCAGAAATGCGGCTGGAACATCTCAAACCATTTGTCTCAGCCTTACAGGATGAATTCTATATAGATGATGAAATGATAGCCGAATCGATTCAACGATATTCCAGTTTCAACATCATCCACCGCGAAACGATGTTCAAAGTGGATGTCTTTATTCCACGACCGCGTCCCTTCCTGCAATCCCAACTTGCCCGCGCCCAAAGACAGGTCTTTGCTTTGGAAACGGAAGTCAGCGCAAAATTTGCCAGTCCCGAAGACACCATCCTCTCCAAACTGGAATGGTATCGCCTGGGCGGCGAAGTTTCGGAACGTCAATGGCGCGACATTCTGGGCGTATTGAAAACCCGCGCAGGCGAACTCGATTTGGCATATTTACAAAAATGGGCAAACGAACTCAAGGTCAATGATTTGCTCGAACGCGCATTGAAGTGAAATAACCAATGCCGAATCCCTTCACCGAAGACGCCCTCATCGAACAGCCTGCCATCCGTCTCTTCAAAGATGGGCTGGAATGGCAGACTGTCAATGCGTTCGATGAAACCTTCGGAGCAAATGGCACATTGGGACGCGAACATCGCGGCGAAGTGGTCTTGGTCAGCCGTTTGCGCCCTGCGCTTGAAAAACTGAATCCCGCCCTGCCTTCGGTCGCCATCGAACTCGCCATCGCCGAACTCATCCGCGAGCGTGCCACGCTTCTGCCCGTCGCTGCCAATCAGGATGTCTACAAACTCATCAAGGATGGCGTGAAGGTCAAGTTCAAAGACGATGAAGGTCGGCAACGCGAAGAAACCGTCCGCGTGCTGGAGTGGGAACATCCCAAAGAGAACGACTTCCTGCTTGTTTCACAACTTTGGGTCACAGGCAACATCTACACCCGCCGCACCGACCTGCTCGGCTTCGTCAATGGCTTGCCGCTGGTCTTCATCGAACTCAAAGCCAGTCACAAACAACTCGCGCACACCTACCGCGACAACCTGCGCGATTACAAAGAGACCATCCCGCATCTCTTCTGGTACAACGCCCTCATCATCCTCTCCAACGGCTCCGCCACGCGGCTGGGCAGTCTCAGTGCAGAGTGGGAACACTTCAACGAGTGGAAACGAATCAACTCCGAAGGCGAAAGAGGCGTCATCTCGCTCGATACGGTATTGCGCGGCACGTGCGAAAAATCCCGCCTGCTTGATATCGTCGAGAACTTCATCCTCTTCACCGAAACCAAAGACGGCTTGCAAAAACTCGCCCCGATGAACCATCAATATCTTGGCGTCAATAATTCTTTTGACGCTGTTGAAAACATCCGCAAGAATCAAGGTCGGCTCGGCGTCTTCTGGCACACGCAAGGCAGCGGTAAATCCTACTCCATGATTTACTTCGCCCAAAAGGTACAGCGCAAACTCTCAGGCAATTGGACGTTCCTCATCGTCACCGACCGCATTGATTTGGATGACCAGATTTACAAGAACTTCGCGGGCACAGGCGCGGTCACCGAACCCGAAGAAAAGACCCGCGCACAGGATAGAGAACACCTGCGCCAAATGCTGGCGGATGAAGACCACCGCTACGTTTTCACGACGATTCAAAAATTTGGGACTCTGCGCGGCGAACCCCACCCTGTCCTGTCTCAGCGTTCTGACATTATCGTCATCACTGATGAAGCCCACCGCTCCCAATACGACACGCTCGCCCTCAACATGCGCAACGCCCTGCCCAACGCCGCCTTCCTCGGCTTCACAGGCACGCCGCTCATGGCAGGCGAAGAACAAACCAAAAAAGTCTTTGGTGATTATGTCAGCGTGTACAACTTCAAGCAATCGGTGGAAGATAACGCCACGGTTCCGCTCTATTACGAGAACCGCATCCCCGAAGTGGAACTCGCCAACAAAAACCTCAACCCCGAACTCGAATCCGTGCTCGAACGCGCCGAACTGGACGCCGAAGAAGAATCCCAACTCGCCCGCGAATTCCCGCACGAATATGATTTGATAACCCGCGATGAACGGCTCGAAAAAATCGCCGAAGATATCGTCCTGCATTTCATGGGACGCGGCTTCCCTGGCAAGGCGATGGTGGTCTCGATTGACAAAGCCACCACGGTCAGGATGTTCGATAAAGTGCGAAAGCATTGGAATATTCAACGAGCCATGCTTGAAGCCGACCTCGACACCTGCGACCCCATGCTCAAGCCTGATATCGAATCCAAACTCGCCTTCATGCGCGAGACCGACATGGCGGTCGTCATCTCCCAAAGCCAGAACGAAGTCGCCGACATGCGCGAACTCGGTCTCGATATCGAACCGCACCGCAGGCGCATGGTCACTGAACAACTCGACGAGAAATTCAAAGACGCCACGAACCCGCTGCGCATTGTCTTTGTCTGCGCCATGTGGATGACGGGCTTCGATGTAAAGAGTTGCTCCACGATTTACCTCGATAAACCCATGCGCAATCACACGCTCATGCAAACCATCGCCCGCGCCAATCGCGTCTTTGCCGACAAGAACAATGGCTTGATTGTGGATTACATCGGCATCTTCAAAGACCTGAAATCCGCCCTCGCAATTTACGGCTCCGCTTCGGGTGGCGGCATCAAAGCAGGCGAACTCCCCGTCGAATCCAAGCAGGCATTGGTCAACGAACTGCGCACCGCCCTTGAAGAAGCTCGAACCTTCGTGCGCGGTGTCGGCTCCGACCTCGGCAAGATAATCAAAGCCAAAGATGAATTTGTCCGCATCGGTCTCATGGATGACGCCGTGAATGCGATTCTGGTCAACGACCAAAGCAAGGCGGGCTTTATCACGCACGCCCTCAAAGTGGAACGACTCTTCCAAGCCATCCTGCCCGATGTCTCAGCGGGTCAATTCAGCATGGAACGCAAAGCCATTCAAGTGCTCGCCGAGCGCGTCCGCAATAACAACTCACAAGACCTCACCGACCTCTCAGCGGTCATGGCAGAAGTGAATCGCGTGCTCGATAAGTCCATCAAGGTCAAAGACCAATATGTCATCAAGAACGCCGCAGGCTCGCATGTGCTCGATATGTCCAAAGTGGATTTTGAAGCCCTCAAAAAGATGTTCGACAAAAGCCGCAAGAATATCGAGATTGACCGCCTGCGCGGCAAGATCAACGCCCAACTGCAAGCCATGCTGCGCCAAAACAAATCCCGCGTAGATTACGCCGCCAAATTCGAGCAACTCATCGCCGACTACAATGCCGGCGGTCAGGATGTGGATACCTTCTTTGTGGAACTGGTTTCCTTCGCCCGTTCCCTGAGTGAAGAAGAACAGCGCGGCGTCTCTGAAAATCTCACCGAAGAAGAACTCGCCATCTTCGATTTGCTCATCCGCCCGAATATCAAACTCAACAAGAAAGAACGCGAGCAGGTCAAACAGGTCGCCAAAGAACTGCTCGACACCCTCAAAGCCGAACGCATCGTCCTCGACTGGCGCAAACAGCAAAAGACCCGCGCCGCCGTCCGTGTGGCAATTTTTGACGCGCTGGAACAACTGCCTGACCCATACACTCCTGAACTTTACGGGCAGAAATGCGAGCTGGTTTATCAGCATGTGTATGAGGTTTATGTGGGCATATAAATCAGCCGTTAAACCCGCCGAACCTATCACTTATTTCAATATCTGAAACAGATTACTATAATCATCCGTCCACAACTTGAGTTTGGTGGAGTATCCGCTCAAGTCAATGGCGTGCTCTTGAATGGCGGGAATATCCAACAAAGCCGGATCACGCGCGAGCAAAATCCAATGGGATGCGTAACCGCCATCTGAGTCACCGTCATAATTGACGCGCACCATCGTCAAGCCGTATTCTGTTGCCAGTTGCCAGAAGACGGGTTGCAGGTCGAGATGCAGGTTGGTGATATGCGCAGCGATGATGCCATCCGGCGCGAGATGCTCGAGATACAGGGCGAAGGCTTCCTTGGTCACCAAATGCACGGGGATCGAGTCACTGCTGAAGGTATCCAATACCAGCACATCGAAGTTTTGCTTCTCGCCGCGGGCAAGCTCCTGCTCCAGTGAAATGCGCGCGTCGCCGAGAACCATCGTCACATCGGCTTGGCTGTCTTTGACGAACGAAAAATATCCATCCTGCCCCTCCGCCAGGTCCACCACAACGGGATTGATCTCATACAACCGGTATACATCACCGGGCTGACCGTACGCCGCCAGCGTTCCCGCTCCCACGCCGAGCATGCCCACGCGCAATCCCTGCCCGTAGCGCGGATGGTTCAAGATCGCCAACCCCGCGCCGCCGCCGCGGACGTAATACGTTGTCGGCTGGTCGCGCAATTCGGGGGCGCTGAATTGCAATCCATGCACAGTGATGCCGTGCGCCATCAAATAGGCAGGCTGTGACGGCTCCCCCACCAGGTCTGCACGCACGCGGATCACGCCGTAGAAATTCCGCTTGGAGAATAATTCGCCGGAGAAGAATGTTCCGATCAACGAGAGCATGAGCGTCACCATGCCGAAGATGACAAAGATGAAGCGGGCTTTT
>JBFYRY010000020.1:0-23803 GCA_041302025.1 Chloroflexota bacterium
GATTAGGCGCGCGTCGGCATTTCCCACTTTTCCATGCTTTTGTAATTGTTGTTCATCGAGCCAACCATCCACAAGGGAAAAGTTCTGGCAACAGTGGTCTATTTCGCGGTATTCAAATTTGGTCGGTTTTCCATCTTTCAGGGTCGTGAGATATTTGTCGCGCCGGTAACGGACCCCTGCCATGTTCTCGCACAAATGGATGGTGGTATTCGAACCATGTCCAACACCCAATAACAAAACCTGCCCATCCAACTCATAGACTCTGCCAACGGGACTGTCGAGTCCGTGCGGGATGTCGATGGGATGCGGGGCGAGGATTCGTTCCGCCTGCGGACCAACTGCTGCGAAGGCGTGGTTGTTGTCACTGCGATGGACTTCGGGGAGTCTCCAGAAGGTATCTGCCACGATCCCCATTTCGGCGCAGTGGCTTTTTGTTTTATCGAAGGGATGGTCGTCGTCGTAACTCATGCTTGGCATGACGAGCGTTCCGTCCACACCGAGTGCGGAGTGCAATGCCGAGATCAAGCCTATCGGTCCGCCCTCAATGGGTTTTACTTTTGAGAACGCAGTATGGACGAGAAGCACCCCGACCGGTCGAATGCCGATGTCGAGGAGTTGGCGGGTTAACGTGTCCCTGTGGAGCATGTTTTTTAAACGGGATCAGTTCAAAGTCCGGGTGATGAGGCGGCTTACCATCCGCTTTATTGGTCTGCGTTTTCCCTGTCCATCCCATCCATCACACGCAGGAAGAGATTCACGGCATTCGGGTCGAAATGAGTGCCTGACTGTGAACGGATGTGTTCGCGCACCTTTTCCTCCTCCCAGCCTTTGCGGTAGGGGCGGTCGGAGCGCAGGGCGTCCCATACATCCACCACCGCGAAGAGACGCGCCGAGAGGGGGATCTGTTCGCCCGCCAATCCGCGCGGGTAACCCGTGCCGTCCCATTTTTCATGGTGGCAATACGGAATATCGAGCGCAGGGCGCAGGTACTCGATGGGAGAGAGCATTTCATACGCGTAGATCGGATGCCTGCGCATGATCTCCCACTCATCCGTCGAAAGATAATCCTCTTTCAAGAGGATCGCATCGGGGATGCCCATTTTGCCGATATCGTGCAGGAGCGCGCCGTGCTTTACGTGCATCAGTTCCGTGTCGTTCATCCCCGCCAGACGCGCCAGCCTGAGGGTTACTTCGGTCACGCGGAAGGTGTGGTCTTTGGTCTCGTGGTCGCGCAGGTCCAGCGCATGAGACCAGCCTTCGATGGTACGGCTGTACGCCAGCGCCAGTTCGAAATTCGAGCGTTGCAGTGTTTCGAATGCCCTGATACTTTCGATCGCCATCGCCGCCTGCCCGGCAAGCGATTCGAAAAAGTCGAGCCAGTCCTGGTCCGGGTGAAAGACCGAACGGCGCCCCAGATACATCACACCCAGCACGTTCCCCTTGGCGATCAGGGGCAGTACAAAGCAGGATATAAATCCCTCCAGCCTGCCCACCATATCGCTCTGTGGTTCCTTCACAAGATCGGGGATGGCTATCATCTTTCGTTCCAACGCCGCCCGCCCGATCAGCGTCTCCCCCAACCGGATCCGAACGTTTTGTATCTCGGGTGTTTGCGCTCCCGTTACTGCGACACTTTCGATCCGAAGGGTGTGGGAATTAAAAAGCAGGATGGATACCACATCCACGTTCAACTGCCGGCGCGTCTGTTCAGCAATGCTCTTGAGCGCCACGCGCAGATCCGTTGTACCGAGGATGGCAAGGTCGTTCATGCGCAACGCCTGCATGCGGAACAATTGTTTTTCGATCTGCTGGTTCGCCTCCGCCAGTTCGGCAGTACGCTTTTCCACCCGCTGGTCCAGTTCCGCATTTGTGCGGGCCAGGGCATCCTGCAAAAATTTCATTTCATTGCGGCTCTGCACCAGGCTGTGCTCGACCAGACCGAAACGGGTGACATCCTCCACGATTACCAGCAGACCCGCCTCGGATTTGCGAACATCCACCGGCACGATACGGAAGGAAAGATACCGGATGGAACCATCCGGCTGGACCCGGTTCACACGCTCGATCTGAAAGTGATGCTGTTCCCCGCGCAGGATGGACTGGAGCACATCCTCCATCCCGACGAACTCGCCGAACGCATCCTCCAACGGGACACCTGTTCCCGTTATATCCGCCTCAGCCAATTCCGATGGGAAGTTCGGCGAGACCTGCACGATGCGCAGGCTGGTATCCACGTGCATATACGCCAGTTGATACAGATCACTGGTCACCTGTGCGGCACGCGCCGTCAATTTTGCGAATTCAGTTTTCTTATCGGGCATCCTACGCCCCCGCGTCGATCTTTTCCGCAAGCGCGAAGAACACATCCTCCACGTTTTCCCCCGTCTTTGCACTGCTCATGAAATACGTCCCATCGCCGAAGGTGCTCGAAACCTCGCGCAGGTCTTCCTCTGAAACGAGGCGCTCCCCAGTGCGGTCCATCTTGTTGCCCACGAAGACCAGGTGGATCTTCGGGTTAATGATCCGCGCCTGCCGGGCATATTCCGCGACAATGGTCAGCGTTTCGCGGCGGGTGATATCGCACACAATGATGGCACCCGCTGTCCCCTGCATGTAGGATGGATTCGTGAACGTATCGAAACCGGTGCTTCCCGCCAGGTCCCAGATAAGCATGCTCATGGAACCATAAGAGCGCACAATGGTCTTGCGCGAGATCTTCACCCCGATGGTGGTAAGGTACTTGTCGTCGAAACGGTCTTCCACGAACCGGCGCACAAGGCTGGTCTTGCCCACCCCGAAATCACCGAGCAAACAAACCTTCTTTTGTACGATCGTATTCATAGTCATCCTCTCCCGGGCCTTTATGGGACGATGGTCGGCGTGATCAGGTTCGAGTCCAAAGGTTCGACAAGCGTGATCCATTCCTGGGGAACCCAGCCGCGGTGCAATCCATCGGCGGCAAACCATTCCACTTCCATCCATCGTCCGTAGACGGAAAACACCGTCACAGGCGTCCCCCTATACAACACCTCAAGCCGGTCTGTGTGATACTCCGGCACTCCGCGCACCCAGACATTTCCGGCCGCAAACGCCCTATAAGGCGTGGGAGTGGCGCTGGGAGTGAATGTGAATGTGGGCGTGAACGTGCTGGTCGGTGTAAATGTCGCAGTGGGTGTAAATGTGGCAGTCGGCGTGAAGGTGGCGGTATTGGTTGCCGTCGGCGTCAATGTCCGCGTGGCTGTGGCTGTGGGTGTTGCAGTGGGTGTGTTTGTCACCGTCGGTGTGGGGCTGGGAAATGCAATGGGATACAACGCGACCGTAAATTGCAGATAAAAACACGCCAAAACGACCAACAGGATTGCCAAAATAATGCCAAGGAAAATCCCCACCTTCATCCTGCGGCTCATCGGTCGGTGAAGAGCTTCACCCGTGGTCGTCTCGGCAACCAGACGGGCGATCTTCGGCTGGAGGTTGGGCAGCATGGTCGGGTCGCCGTTGAACTGCCGCAGGACCTTCTCATGTTTCACATGTAATTCAGATACAAAAGCATGCAAATGCGCGCGGAAACCTTCAGGCTCCACCCCTGTTGTTACCACGGCGAGGTATGCCGCGCGTCCGCTCTGGATGATGATGCGGTGGTCGCCGTACTGCACCTCATCCAATTCCTCCTCCTTGCCGCCGTTCCCAAATGAATCGCGCACGAAATCACGGATGGCTGTCAGCATGGCGCTGATCAGGTCCGAGTCCGCAACCTCGGCACTGCTGTGATGGCTGTGCGCAACCAACAACCCGGAGTGGTGCTGGATGAGGAAGATCTCCTTGATCGAAAACGGGAGCGAATCCCGCAATGCAAGTTGTGAAGGCGAAACACCGCGCAGGCGCGCCATAGATGTGCGCAAAATACCCTGCGGTCCAAAGGCAACTTTCAAGCGGGCATCGATGTTGCGCTGAAATTCCCGGGCAAACTCGCCGATCGCCTTTTGCACGGTTTCGCCGATGACCGGATACAGCGCTTCGACCATATCCTTGCGCGAATCACGGATCTGCACACGGATGGCTTCCCCCATGATGGGTCCGAGCGCCTCCGCCATTTCATCGCGCGAGTCGCGTATGGTACGTCCGATCATATCTCCCAGCACCGGTGTGACGCGCGCGATCAAACCTTCCGAGTCGGCCTGCGCCCTGCGCCGGAGGATCTCGATCTCGGTTTTCAGGTCGCGGGAACGGTTGTCCGCCTCGCCGGCGAGTTTATGCAAACGTCCAAGTTCCGACAGCAGTTCATCCAACTGTCGGCGCAGGTTTTCATCATCCGATTGAGAACGGCTCTGAACCGATTCGATCTGAAGTTCGATTCCCCGCAAACGGTCACGAACATCTGACAACAAAATGGAGCGAACGCGGACTAACGGGTCAACATTCTCATCGATTTGATTTGCTGGAACTTCATTTTCTTTCAGGGTCATACAGGCTCATGTAACAGTGAACTACGACGAAGAGTCCGAATCCTGGCGCAGGCGGAGTCCCAACTCCATCAACATTTGACCGAGGTCCTGGCGGGATGTCTTCTTACCGTCAAGGGAGGCTGTCATGGAAAGGAGTTCCTGCCGCAGAGTATCGTCACGCTGGCGGGTCTCGGCTTGCAGGTTGCGCAGGCGTTCCGCCTGTTCGGCGACTGCCTTATCCATGCGGTCGCTCAATTCCTTGTGAGTCTCGCGGAGCTGGCGCAGGAAATCGGCGGCAAGTTTCTCGATGGAATCGCTCAACTGCTTCTGCGCCGCGCTCAATTGCGCCGCCTGCTCCGCAGACTGCCTCTCCAGCCGTTCGGAGAGTTCCTTTTGCACGGACCGCAGTTGGGCAGACTGATCCGAACCCTGTTTGTCCAGTTTTTCGTTAAATTCGCGGCGGGATTCGGCGAACTGTGACGATGTGGAATCGGAAAGAGCGTTGATCTTTTCACTCAGCAGATCGGTCATTTCCTGACGAGCCGTCTTCAGTCCCACTTCAAGGTCACCCAGCCTCTTTTCAAAGGTTCGCGATTGCGAACCGAACAAAATATCGCGCAGGCGCCCCAATTCATCGGGGCTGGCTTCCTCAACAGGCGAAGAAACCGCCACCGGAAGTTTCTCGATCACAGGTCCTTGTTCTTGTATATTGCTTTTTTTCAACATTTTTGACCTCCAGCCAACAATAGGAAAATAGTACTAATAATTATAAGCCTCCAACACAAGAAACACCGTTTACAGATACTTTAAGTAACCTTTTTGTAATCCGGCTGTATGCGGGCCAGGGATGTTCCCGGCGCTTAAATAAAACAGAGCCGCGATGGCGCGGCTCTGCAAGCATCCAGTCTAAAACTAAACTGCGATATATTCGCGCAGGCTGTGTTCCACCGCATATGCCGCGGCTTCGGCGCGGTTGTTCACGCCCAACTTCGAGAGAATACTCGAAACATAATTCCGCACGGTGCCCTCGCCGAGGAACAACTGTTTGGCGATCTCGCGGTTCGTCTTGCCTTCCGAGACCAGCAACAGCACATGCTTCTCCTGCTGGCTCAAATGTGCAAAGGCAGAGGCTTCCTCCTCCTTCACGGCGCGGCGCACCTCCTGGAAGACGCGCTGGGTCACTGCCGGGTCGAGTAGAGCCTCGCCGCGCGAGACCGCCTCCAGCGCCTTCACCAGATCATCGCTCCCGATCTGCTTGAGGATGTATCCCGAGGCACCCGCGCGGATGGCGGAAAATAGCATCTCATCCTCGGCATAGGATGTAAGCATGATCACTCTCACGTTCGGGTGATTGTTGACGATCTGCTCGCATGCCTCGATGCCCGAAGTGCCCGGCAGGCGGATATCCATAACCACCACATCGGGCTTGAGCGATTCAACCTTCTCGATCGCGTCCCGCGCCGACGACGCCTCACCGATCACATCGAACTGCGGATGACGTTCCAATAAAGATTTCAATCCCAGGCGCACGACCTCATGATCGTCCACCAGGATAATACGTTGTTTTGGGGGTTGCTTTGGCATGGCTGGGATTTTACCCCAATTTAAGTCCAAAATTGGAAAAGCAGGCGCTTTTGGATGGAAGCACGCCTTCGCTTCGCGCAAACCGGAGGCTGATGCCGTTAAAAAAGTTGACGGTCACTTCGAATGTGACCGTCAACAGCTTGACTACCTTGCTTTGATATTGATGACCTTGGGCTTGACCTCTTCCGCTTTTGGCAGGGTGATGGTCAGGATGCCGTTCTCGAACTCAGCCCTGGCTTTGTCCGATATAACGTCGGTCGGAAGGGCAATGGAGCGTTCGAAAGCGCCCCAGCGCTGTTCGCGGATGTGCCAGGCTTTTTCTTTTTTCTCTTCCTCGTGCTTCACCTCGCCTTTGAGGGTCAGTATCTCACCGGTAACGTTGATCTGCACCTCATCGGCTTTGAAGCCGGGCAGGGCGACTTTCACGACGATCTCGTTGTCGGTCTGGTACATGTCAATCGCAGGCACAGACCAGCCGTCCCTGAGGGAGAGCGGGCGCGTGAACGCGTCATCAAAAAGACGGTCCATGGCGTCGCGCAGAGTCATCATCTCACGAGCGGGTTCCCAACGGATCAAGTTAGACATAGGTACCTCCTTTTGGTGGGTAAAGTTATGCCCTTAATATAAAAAGCCTGCGTTAGAAAAACGCAAGCTCTCTATAAAAAGTTCGTATGAAAACTTATGTCCTTGCGAGCACTTTCGCTTCGCTCAGTGTAAACTCCGTGAAGCAATCCCCCGTTATCAAGAGGAGATTGCTTCGGGCTGTTTCGCAAGAACACCGCCCTCGCAATGACATGGTCAAGCCTTCTGCCTCTTGAAATCCACGAAGCGATACCCTACACCGCGTTCCGTGAGAATGTATTTCGGGTTGGCAGGGTCCTTCTCCAGTTTCTGACGGAGATAATTGATGTAGAGACGCACGTAATGCGGTTCGTCGCGATACTCGTAGCCCCATACCTTCACAAGGATCTGGTCATGCGTCACGACCCAGCCGGCATTCTGCACGAGATGGTACAGCAGGCGGTATTCCGTCGGGCGCAGTTTGACAAGTTTGCCTTCGAGCCATACTTCGCGGCGGTCGAAATCGATCTTGAGCCGCTCATCCACCTCGATGATCTCGTGCATCGAACCGCTGGCTCCCTCGGTACGGCGGATAACCGCCTTGACGCGGCTGACGAGTTCGCGCGGGCTGAACGGCTTGGTCACGTAATCATCCGCGCCCAGTTCGAGTCCGCGTACGCGATCATCCTCCTCGCCCTTGGCAGTGAGCATGATCACGGGCACGTTACTACCCTCACGGATGGTCTCGAGAACTTCAAAACCATCGATATCGGGCATCATTACATCGAGCAATATGAGGTCGGGGGTGACATCGCGCAGTTTTTGAATGGCTTGCCTGCCGTTAAAGGCTTCGGCAACCTGGAAACCGTCGTGCTCCAAATTCATGCGGATAAAACGCACCATGCGCTCCTCATCGTCCACAACGAGGATGCGGCGGCGGTCAAACTCTTCAGGCATGTACTATTCCCTCACGAACCCGATCAGGTTTTCCTCTTCCTGATTTTCAAGCACCTCGATCAACGTAACCTTGGCAAGGGGCCAGATCACCTTGACCACATTCTGTTCCAGGTAATGGAGATCCTTTCCGTCCCGCAGGCGCGGATTCGTCAGTGTGATGATGTTATCCGTCGTTTTGGGGAGTTCCTCGATCTCACCCAGAACCGACGCTTCACCGGTAATATGCAGGATCACAGTATAAGCCATATTGAAAGCCCTCTGACAAAAATTAGATATTGCGAAGCAATATCTGTATTTTCAATTTACCGACTGCAACGATGTCGCCATGATTCAGGGGTTCCTCGACGTGCGGATTGATGCGGCGGCCGTTCAGATAGGTGCCGTTCGACGAACCGAGATCCATGACGAGAACACGACTGCCATCGCGTTTGACGACGGCATGTAAACGGGAAACACCCGAAGCATAAGCCTGGTAGGGGGTCAGGTCTATATCGGGCATGATCGGTTGCCCCTCGCTCAGGCGTCCCAGTGTAAATTCGTTGCGTGAAGCGAGCGGAAGGATCTTTCCACTGTCCATGAGATGCAGGGAAAGCCAGCTGTCGCCCGAGGCGGAAACAGGTTCGGGTCGGGGGGGTTTCTTTTTGAGTTCCTCCTCGATCTGTTCATCGGTGATCGCTTGCGTAACAAGCGTTTCCACCCCGTCCAACTGCGCGCCGCATTCAGAACAGAACATCGCGCCGGAAACATTTTGATGCTGACAATTGGAACATAATATCATTGGACCTACTCCTTCTTGGGCGCCGCAATAAACAAAGCCCGCGTACCATATTTTATCTGTTTGCTTCCCTCGTCTGAGAGGACATTTTTTCCTTGCAGGTTTTCGATTTCCAACATTATCGTTTGAGCCAAACTCCGCTCGCCCTGCGTCAACAGGTTCGATGCCAGTGTTTGAAGGTGGCGTGTGGCGGTATCAATGTGTCCTTTTTCGATCTCTTTTCGGGCACGATCCTGCATACGATAGAGCATGAGCCGCGATAAAGCCTGGACAATCTGCGGAGGCGGCGGTTCAACCTCCGGGGAATCTGATACGGAACGCCAAAGGCGCATCCGGTGGGCTGGAACAGGCATCAGACGGGAAGCAATCGAGACCCTGAGACTGCCATCCCAAAATGTTAGCCTCTCTGATTGTACCGCTTTTGGCTGAATAATGTACTCAAAAAGTACTCGAGTGGAAGTATCCTGCAATACTGGACCAATGCGCAGGGTGTTTCCTTCGATTATGACCGGGGACGGGTCGGGCTGGAGGCGGAACGCGTAGGTCAGGTCCACGCCGTCAACCGGCGCAAATTCCAATGTCACATCCTCGGCATAGACCTGGGCAAGGGCATTGAATTTTTCGAGCAACAGCCGTTTGATATCCTGGGGCTGTGCAATATAGGCGCTGCTCCCACCCGTTCGCGTGGCAAGGACATCGAGGAAGATATCGTTCCATTCCTTGCCGATACCCATGGCACTGATACCGACACCATTCTCGGCAAGTTTGGCGGCCAGCGCAAGACATTGCTGTTCGTCACCGTAGGTTTGACCGTCGGTGAGCAGAACAATGTGATTAATTCGTTTTGAATCATTACTGCGCATGACCTCTTTGGCGCCCGCCTCGAGTCCCTGATATATTTCCGTACCGCCGGATGGCTGGATCATCTGGATCTTGGCTTCCAGGCGTGCACGTTCCTGGTGATAGGAGGCAGGGATGACCACTTCTGCACGATCGCTAAATGCCACAACGCTGAAAATATCCTGCTGTCTGAGATTCCGGAGTACCTGTATAGCGGTCGCCTTCACCATGTCCATCTTCTCACCCTTCATGGAGGTGGAGCGGTCAAGCACCAGACATACATTCAACGGAGGAGATGGCGCGGCGCGTTCTTCTGCAGGTGTTTCAATATCAAGGATGATATAAAGCATCTGCGGCTCATCCAGTTTAACCAGGTTGGGACGGCTGTAGATAATTTCATGCCGGTAGGGAAGGACGATCCTTTCCTCCGGAGGAAGTGTGGCGTCATATTGTGCGCGCCGCTTTGGATTCGAGAGGGTTTCATAAGCCTGCTGAACCCCCAAAAAGAGTTCTGTTTCCCCGGCGGCTGTGTTCTTATCAGGATGCAGTTTCTGCGCGGCTTCAAAATAAGCGCGCTTTATTTCTTCCGGTGAAGCATTCCGCAGTATTCCCAGAAGAGAATAATAATCCTGCTGGTTCGAGGGCATGGCTATCCGATCAATTGAACGAGGACCACACTAATATTATCAGGACCACCTGCCGCGTTCGCCGCGCTTACCAGGTTCTGGCAGGCACGCTGGAGGTTGGGTGCATCTATAACGGAACGGATGAGATCCTGCTCCGCCACAACCCCCCACAAACCGTCACTGCAGATCATTAAATAACCAGGCTGGGGAAATGCAATCGTAAAAATATCCGGATCAAGAATCTCACCCTGACCGAGCGCGCGATAAAGCACATTACGATGCGGATAGTTCGCGGCTTCCTCAGGGGTGATATGTCCCAGTTCCTGGAGGCGTTGCACAAGCGAATGGTCGCGCGTGATCAGTTCAATACGCCCATCGGGAAAGATAAAATAGGCGCGGCTGTCACCCACGTGTGCCACCGTGATCTGTTGTCCCATCACCAATGCGGCGGTAAGCGTCGTTCCACTTCCGGGCGCCTCGCGTTGGATGGCACGCTGTGCCTCGCTCACGGCTGTCTGCATGATCTCCTGAAACGACTCTTCCATCGTGTCGGTCTTGATCTGGAAAAGATAAGGATGAAACTTGCGAAGTATAAATCCAGCCACAGTACGGATCGCCGCGTTGCTTGCCACTTCTCCAAACTGATGCCCGCCCATGCCGTCTGCAACAACATAGAGTCCGAACGGCACCTGTCCTGAATTACCCGCCATGGTGGTCGTCATTGCCAGTAAACTATCTTCGTTCAGTTCGCGTTGTTTTCCAACAGATTGTCCGCAGGCGGCAATGAGTTGTTGAAGATCAAAGCGCGGGTTCTGGTTGTTGACAATCGCCTGGATCTGCTGTTCCGAGAGAGGAGCAGTATTCGAGATATCCGGTCCCTTTTCAGGAGACTTCTGTTTGCCTAATAACCAACGGAAAAATTTATCCACAAAAACTCCTTCTCACGCAAGAAACGCGTATACCTGATGATCAGTGGAGCCGACATAGACAATGTCATCAAATACCAATGGGGTGCCGGTAATGGCTCCCTCTGTTCCAAACTTCCACCGCAGACGCCCCGTACGATATTCGAGACAATATAAACTGCCATCCACCGATCCGCAGTACAGTGAATCCTTATAGATTACAGGCGACCCGTTCACCTGATGTTCAGTTCGAAATCGCCAGGCTTCCTTTGAATTCTTCGTTTCCACGGCATAGATGAATCCATCCGCCGCGCCGACAAAAACAAGATCATCGACAAAACAGGGGGTGCTGATGGATGCCTTTCCCAAACGGAAACGCCAGATCACCCAGCCGTTGCGCGGATCGAGCGAATACAGCATTCCATCCATGGATGAAAAATAGATCGCCTGCTCCGTTCCCACGGTGGATGAGGTGATTGCCCGCTTGGCGCGGAAACGCCATTTGAGGGTGCCGCGAAAATCGACCGCATAATAATCGCCTGTTTCACACCCTGCGAACACAAGTTCGTTCAGCACGAATGGGGTCGAACGGATCGGGTCAGCCGCTTCAAACTTCCATACCATGCGCCCGGTATTGGTGTTGACCGCATGGAGGTGCCTGTCATCCGATCCAAAAAAGACATGTCCCTCCGCAATACGCGGAGATGAACGGATCGGACCATCTGTATAATACGTCCACACCACTTTGCCGGAGCGCGCACTCACAACATGCAGGCGTTGATCCTCCGAACCAAAATAGACATTTCCATCGAACATTGCCGGGCGCGAAACGATCCCGCCATCCGATGGATACTTCCACTGGAATTTGCCATCAGCCGCGTTCAATGCATACAGGTTATTATCATAACAACCGACAAACAAGGAACCTTGCAGAATCGCCGGCGTACCCCGGATCTCATCTTCACATTTGAACGTCCATAGAGGTTTGATGCCACCTCCCGGGATCGACCCGGATTGACCAGCCCCTGTGGATGAGCGTGAATCGCGCACAAGAACACCGGTCTTGCGCGCCGCGGCCATCAATGCCTGCTTCATGTCCGCCGCACTTTTGAAACGGCTCTCCGGAGCGTATTCCAAAGCCGTGTTGACGATCGTCTCAATTTCAACGGAGACCGCGGGATTGATGCGGCGAAGAGGGCGTTCCGCAAACGAGAACGGTGGTTCAAGGCGCGGATCGCGGCGCGTCAACGCGTGGTGGATGGTTCCGCCCAAGGCGTAGATATCAGCCGCAGGTGTTGCTTCGCCTCGATACTGTTCGGGCGGGGAATATCCCTCGGTCCCGATCATCGTTCCCTTGATGCCTGACTGAAAGACCTTAGCGATCCCAAAATCGACAAGCATCACATCACCGCTTGAATTGATCATCACGTTCGAAGGCTTCATATCGCGGAAAATGATCGGGTCGGGTTTGTGATTGTGCAAATACTCGAGCACATCACACAACTCGATCGCCCAGGTCATGACCTGATGTTCGGGAAGGAATCCGTTCGTCTCGTTGATGACCGCTTCCATATCCTTGCCATGGATGAACTCCAACACAAGATATGAACGACTCTCCAGGGTGAAATAATCGAAGATGCGTGGAATGGAAGGGTGGTGGAGCGTGGCGAGCAGGTTTGCCTCACGCTCGAAATTCTGGACGATCGTCTCACGCACGAGCGGATCGGGTGCAGTATTGATCATTTCCTTAACAGCCACCAGTTTAGTCACGTTCGGGAAGTGCATGTCGCGAGCGCGATATACGGAACCCATTCCCCCAATACCGATCACCTCCTGAATCGCATAACGATTGGCAAGCAAAGCGCCTGCCTGAAGTTGACGCGGTATAGCGGACGAACCCTGATCGCCCTGATCATCTGATAATTCAGGGAATATTCTTGTTTCCAGAGAATTTCTCCTATTCCAATCGATTATAGTTTGCAGTCCTGTGTTTGACAACCACCCAAAACAATGTTTTTGAATGTAATCTGGGCTGGAACCTTGCAAATCCCTTGCGGAGAACCTCCTTCTACGGCAAAATACCTGCATTGTGAAAATCCTTGCCGTCAGCGATGAAGTCGTCGAAAGATTATATAGCCTTTGCAATAACGGTCATTTCAACGATGTCGAACTGATCATTGGGTGCGGTGATCTTCCATATCCGTATCTTGAAAACATTGTCACCTTTTTGAACGTCCCGCTCCTGTACGTTCCCGGTAACCACGATCCGGATTACAAGGAGACAGACGCAAAATCGCAAGCCCAGGGCGGCTCAAACCTGGACCTGAAACTGGTGCGTATCAAAACATTCCTGATCGGCGGCTTTGGCGGATGCATCCAATACCGCCCCGATGGGACCAATCAATACACCCAGATCAATGCCTACTTCCGCGCGTTCAAAATGATATCCCGCCTGCTCCTGAACCGCATCCACTACGGACGCTCCATGGATATCCTCATCACGCACTCGCCGCCCTTCGGCATCCACGATGAAGATAGCCGGGCACATACCGGGCTAAAAGCCATCAACTGGCTCCTGCGGGTTGCCAAACCGCGTTACCATCTTCATGGACACACACACTTCTACCGCCGTAATCTTGATGAATCTGAATCAAAATATAGAGACACAAAGATCATCAACGTTCACCCATACAAAGTTTTGGACATCTATCACTAATAACAACCATGTCTACAGAATCTTATTCCGAACAATCCCGTTCCGACTTCCAACGGGCGCTTTTCAAAGCATTCATGAACCGCGTCTGGGACTCGCTCTCAGGTCAGCGCACCACCCTGCTCTCCTACGACGAAATCAAGGAGAAACTGCACATTGGCGGTCCCATCTATCGGGGGATGCAAACCGTTCGCGTGGATCAGATTGCGGGGAGTCTGAACCGCTATCACGAGTTCGATCGCGTCTTTCTACCCGCATCCGACAAACTCGCCACGCGCTGGCAAAACGTCAACCGCGCGTTCTATCAAGATGTCAGCCTTCCGCCTGTCGTCCTCTATAAAGTGGGACAGGTCTACTTTGTCGTGGACGGACACCACCGCGTATCCGTTGCGCGCGAACAGGGACAGATCTACATCGAAGCCGAAGTGCGCGAATGTTCCACGCGCGTAAACATCACCGCCGATGTCAAACCCGAAGACCTGGAGATACTCGAAGACAAGGTCCACTTTCTCGAACGCACCTCGCTGGATTCATTGAAACCCGAAGCCAACATAAAATTGACCATTCCCGATGGTTTCGACCGCATGCTGGAGCACATTGCCGTGCACCGATACTTCATGGGCATCGACCTGCAACGCGACATATCCGAAGAGGATGCAATCGCGGATTGGTACGATAATGTATACATGCCCGTTGTCAACGTCATCCGCACGACGGATATCCTCAGGGAATTTTCCAACAAGACCGAAGGCGACCTGTATCTTTGGGTATTGGACCATCAGCATTATCTCGTTTCAGAAAAAGGTGGGACGCTTCAACCGCCAATGGACGCGGCACGCAAATTCGTTGAAGTAAAGAATAAAAAGGCGTCGCGTAAAAAAAGTTCGACCAAAAGATCGGAGAAGAAATGACATCCTCACACCCCCTCGCTGGAGTCTACGCCGCGGCGGTGACTCCTCTCAAACACGATTCATCACTGGACCTTGAATCTGTTCCTGCCCTATTAAGATTTCTCGCATCCCGAGGTTGTCACGGTGCCCTCTTCTTCGGCACGACCGGCGAGGGACCATCCTTCTCCCCATCCGAGAGGGAGACGTTGTTACGCTCTGTGCGCGCCTACCGCAACATCGTACCCGGCTTCCGCCTGCTCGCCGGCACAGGGACGCCCAGCCTCTCCGAAACCATCGACCTCACCAAACTCGCCTTCGAACTTGGCTATGACGGGGTTGTCGTCCTGCCTCCATACTACTTCCGCAAAGCGACCGACGACGGCTTGTTCAACTGGTTCAGCGAACTGATCCGCAAAGCAGTTCCATCTGACAAATTCCTGCTTGGCTATCACTTCCCCAACGTGGCGGGGATCGGCTTCTCCATTGAACTGCTTGCACGATTAAAGGATGCCTTTCCCGTTCAATTCGCAGGTATCAAAGACTCATCACATGACCCTGAACTCGCAAGTGCTCTTGGTAAAAAGTTTGGCACTGACCTCGCTGTCTTCAATGGGACAGACTCCTATTTGCAACTTGCCATGCAAAACAAAGCGGCAGGCTGCATTACGGCACCCGCCAACTTGATCTCCCCTGACTTGCGCAAAGTGTGGGATTTGATGACCGCAGGCAAGGATGCATCTAAAGATCAGGAACGCGTTACCCAACAGCGACACATCCTCGAAAAATACCCGCCCTTCCAGCCCACGTTGAAAGCCCTGCTCCATCGCCTGCATGGATTACCGAAATGGTCTATCAAACCGCCGTTGGAAGAAATAAAAAACGACCTGGAAGAGCAGGTTGCGAACGAAATGAAGAATCTTGTTTAAAAGACGAACTCCCGCACGATAGCGGGAGTTCGTCTTCAGTCACAGGCAGTCAATCTATTCCTGTATCCCATTTGCACGCAACATCAAGTCAAATCCTTCCTTGCGGATTCGCAGGTCATAGTAGATCAACACTTTCACCGTCACCGTGAACGGCAAAACAAGGACCAAAGCCAGTTGTTGTACCACCAGGTCGATGAGTTGAACAATCCTGAAATCAAGCCCTGTAAACCCCAAAACATAATCCACAAACAGGAATGGCAATACCGTTAACAGGGTTGAGAATAGTCCTGCGGCAAAGGATGTTCCCAGCACACGCCAGAAATAATCACGTGTCAGGTTCCATGTACGGCTGATCCCTGCCGAAGCGCCGATATCTTCGAGAATGATCGCCTCAGAACTCAAAGACCAGCGTGTGAACAGGAATACTGCAATCGGGACGATCAAGAGGATGACACCGACCAACAAAAGTTCACTGGAGGGCATTGACGCCATGGCCAGTAAACAAAACATCAAAAAGATCACCGGCAATGCAATGACCATCCCCATCAAAAAGTTGGCTCCCACGATGCTCCAAAATCGTTTCAAGCCTTTTGAATATGCAGATCTGATGGTAAAGTCCCCACCCAGATAGACACTGGAAACCGCCACGATCAAAGCCATGGTCGCAATACCCGTGAAGAAATTCGTCAGTGAATTTTGAAGGCGCGAAATATCGCTTCCCGGAAAGACACTGAACAACAATGCTTCGATGATTCCTTCAGGGATGAGGGCAATCGCGGCAATCCCCAAAAAACGGAAGAACTTTACGCGATACATGCGCAAGGCAACATCCAATATTTCGCCGACCGATAATGCACGAAGGTTTTGCCATTCCAAGGTCGTCATCATCCTTCATCTCCGAATATCGAACGTCAATTCATTATACGCCCTATTCCTGAACGCAAATTGGTACAATACTTCCCATGACCCTCTGGCGGTTACTTATCACCCCTCCTGCGCGCGGCGCATGGAACATGGCTGTGGACGAATCGATCCTCGAGCACATCGGACGCGGCGATTCACTCCCGACCCTGCGGCTGTATGCGTGGACCCCGGCCTGTCTCTCGCTGGGACATGCCCAACCCTTCGCAGACGTGGACATAACGCGACTCAATTCTCACGGTTGGGAAGTTGTCCGCCGCGCCACGGGTGGACGCGCGATACTCCACACCGATGAACTAACGTATTCAGTAATCGCACCAACAAACGAACCGCGCGTGGAGGGAAGTGTCCTTGAAAGCTATAACCGACTTGCACAGGCATTGTTACTGGCGGTCAAAAATTTGGATATCCCCGTTGAAATGAAAGAGGGAAAAGCAAATAATGGAGAAACGCCCAATCCCGTCTGCTTTGAAGTGCCATCAACGTATGAGATCACAGTCAAGGGAAAGAAACTTATCGGCTCGGCACAGGCACGTAAAAAGGAAGGCGTGCTCCAGCATGGGTCGCTTCCACTGACAGGCGACCTCACACGCATTTGTCAGGCGCTGGTGTTCGAAAGTGAATCGGCGCGCGAAACCGCGTCGAAACGGTTGTTGGAACGGGCAACGACAGTTGAATCCGCTTTGGGACGGGAAACAGGCTGGGAAACGGCATCCCAGGCTTTCATCCACGCGTTCGAAGCGCAATTGGGATTAAGTCTAAAGAGGGGCGGGTTGTCCGAATCCGAATCCAGAAGAACCGATGAACTGGTCAGGGAAAAATACGATCACCCATCATGGACGGAACGTGTTTAAAAAACCTGTGAGGTCTCCAAGACCTCACAGGTTTGCTTTACACTATTCGTGCGCAAAGATCGTGTTCGGGAAACCAAGCGCCGCAAAGAATTTGAAGAGGAATGCCTCGGCATTCGTCTGCGCCTGGTTGAGGATGCCGTCCTCCAGCGCGGCTTTGAGGATCTCCTCTTCAGCCCTCTGTCTCACAAGTGTTTCAAGGTTGGGGTCGGGCTTGGTGAGTAACCCGGTCTGCCTGTCATATACATAGGACTTGTCGTTATCGAGTGTCGCAATAAAAATCTCGGTGGCGGGGAGTTGCACGGTCAGCACGCCGTTCTCGAAACGCATGTGCTCGGGCTGTAATTTCTCCATATCGATGCCTGCGATCACCGTGCCGTGACCAACGAACAGAATCTTGTCGCCGAAGAACGTATCGAACGTGCCCGCGCCCATTTCACCGGTGATCACCTTTTCAACGCTGTACTGAATCGTCTCCAGCCGTGCCAGCGCGCGGATCTCATTGATATATGTCACCGGGTCCGGGATGATCGTCGGCGTCGGGTTGAGCAGGTTCGCCACCTGGGTTTGCATGGCATGGTTCTGCTCGCTCAAAGACTGAAACGGCGCCTTTGCAGCCTCAGTGGTATCGCGCACGGTTTGAACGATCATCACCGCCGCCACAATGATCACGACCAGGACAAGGAAGGAAAGGATGTTGTTTTTCATGGGCGTATTATAATCTTATCGAATGGATGCAACACTCAAACGACGCTTGCTGTCTCTTTTCATTTTTTCCGCACTCGCCCTGGGGAACTGTAACCTGCCGCGTGTCGGAATGACATCCGCGACGGAGACGCCGACTCTCATCACGATTCCTTCAACGGATACGCCTCCGGCTCTCTCCACGGCGGAGCTTGGTCTCGTTGAAAATCCCATTATCCTCGCCCTGCCCCCTTCCGCCAACTCTGAAGACCAGATCGCCGCCGCCCGCTTCATCGCCGACCAGTTCACCCGGCGGACGGGTTACGCCGTGGTGACGGTCATCCCCGATTCCCACACTGCCCTCGTGAATGCGTTCGAAAAAGGTAACGCACACATCGCCCTGTTCACTCCGTATGTCTATACCCTCGCCTACCAAAAGGGACTCGCCCGCGCGTCATTTGCCACCTTGAAAGACGGCGACGACAAATACGGCGCACAGTTCCTTGCCGTGCGCAGGGGCGGCTTCAAATCCTATTTCGACCCGCTCACCGAAACCAACACCACCGACGCACGCACCGCGCTCCTGCAATTCATCGACAAGAAACCCTGCTGGAGCGACGAGACATCCGCATCTGGGTATGTCATCCCTGCCGGTTATTTGAAGGCAAATGATATCAATGTCAAACCAGCCGCATTCGTCGAAGGACATCCCACCGTGGTGCGTTCTCTGTATGCCAGCGGCATCTGTGACTTCGGCGCCACCTACATCGACGCGCGAAAATTTCCCTCGCTCGAAAACCAATTCCCCGACCTGATGGAACAGGTCATCCTCATCTGGCGTATTCCCGAGATCATCCCATACGACCTGTTCGCATTCTCCTCGAAAATGCCGCAGGGCATGCGCAATCTGTTCAGCGACCAGGTTATGGCGCTCATGCAGACCGCTGAAGGCTTTGCCGCATTCAAGACCGCATACAACATCGAAACACTGCAACAGGCAAATGATGGGTTCTATGAAGATTTCAGAACATATGTGGAAGCATCTGGTATTGATATTTTGAATATGTTAGACAAATGACGATTGCTCATGAAATCATCACTTGTTTAAATCCAAAATTGGCTGTATTATCATCCAGACAGGGAACCTTTCCCAAATCTCAAAATTTTCAAGAGGAGAAGAAAATGAAGAAATCACTGTACTTGCTATTCGCTACATTGGTGATCGTTGTGCTGGCAGTTTCTGCCTGCGCTCCCGCCACCCCGGCACCCACCGAAGAACCCGCCGCCCCGCCGCCGCCCACCGCTGTTCCTCCCACCGAAGTCCCGCCGACAGAAGAGCCAGAACCCGCCATCGGCTCACCCGAACATCCCATCAAAGTGTTGTTTGTCCCGTCTGTGGATGCGAACATCATTGTGACCGGTGGTGAAGTGATGGCCGCCGCCCTGAATGAAGCCACGGGGCTCACCTTCGAAGTGGTCGTCCCGACCTCCTATGCCGCCACCATTGAAGAGATGTGCGCCTCCCCAGCCGACACCATGGCGTTCATCCCCGGACTCGGTTACGCCATCGCCAGCCAGCGCTGTGGTGTGGATGTTGCCTTCAAAGCCATCCGCTATGGCTATCCTGTCTACTGGGCTGAATACATTGTCGCCCGCGACAGCGAATTCAAGACCCTTGCCGATCTCGAAGGCGCAACTTGGGGCTATGGCGACCAGGGCTCGACCTCCGGCTACATGGTCCCCACTGTTGAACTCGCCGCCGCCGGCATAACCCCCGGTGAACAGAAGCAGACTGGTGGTCACAACCAGACCGTCACCGCTGTGTACAACGGCGAAGTGGACTTCGGTACCGTCTTCTACAGTGTTCCACTCAGCCCCGAAGGCGCGCCCATCTTCACTTGGGAAGATTATCAAGCTGGCAAGATCACCGAACTTGCACAGTACGAAATTCCTGAAGAAGCCATTACCAACTGCGCGCCCGATGCTGAAGGCAAGAAACTGCTCTGCGATGGCTACCGCGTTCTCGATGCCCGCGCCAACATCCGCACCGAAGCCCCCGATGTAATGCAGAAGGTCCGCATCCTCGGCGTTTCCGCCGCCATCCCGAACGACACAATGTCCTTCGGACCGGAATTCCCGGCTGATATTCGCGCCCAGATTGAAGAAGCCCTCACCGCCTTCGCTGGGACTGATGCCTGGAAGGAATCCATCGGCAATAACGACTTCTATGGCTGGTCTGGCATTGCCCCCGCCACTGACGCTGAATACGATGTGGTTCGCGCCATGGTCGAAGCGACCGGCTTTACTATCGAAGAGTAAGCCCGATCTTTCAGTAAAAACTAGGGACTGTCCAAAAAGTTGGACAGTCCCTTACTTTTTTAAGGTCAACTTTTTAAAGCAAACTCACAGACAATAAAGGCTGGATATATTTTATAATGAAGACCATTCAGCGCAGGTAAACGCTGGCATCACATTTTTCAGGATGGTCATCATGCTGCAAATCAAAAACCTGACCAAGATTTACGACGGCGGTGTCAAGGCCCTTGATAACGTCAGTTTTGAAGTGCCCGACGGACAATTTCTGGCAGTCATCGGGTTGAGCGGATCAGGCAAATCCACCCTGTTGCGCTGTATCAACCGATTGATCGAACCGACAGCGGGTCAAATCCTTTGGGATGGCGAAGACATCACTGCCGCTTCACAGGAGGAAATGCGCCGCATCCGCCGCAGAATCGGCATGGTCTTCCAGCACTTCAACCTAGTACATCGTTCGAAGGTCATCACCAACGTACTGGCTGGACGGCTGGGCTACGTGAACCCCGCGTGGAGTTTGGTAAACCGCTTCCCCAAGGAAGATATCGAAAAAGCCATCAAACAACTCGAGCGGGTTGGGATTGCCGAAAAGGCAAATCACCGCGCCGATGAATTGAGCGGCGGACAACAGCAACGGGTGGGAATTGCCCGTGCCCTGATGCAAGACCCGAAGATGGTGCTTGCCGACGAGCCGGTTGCCAGCCTCGACCCGGTACTGGCACACAGTATCATGTCTCATCTTGAAGACATCAATAAAAACGACAATGTGACCGTGTTGTGCAGCCTGCACTTCCTCGACCTTGTCCACCGTTACGCCGATCGCGTGGTGGCACTTAATGAAGGCAAACTGGTATTCGAAGGTCTACCCAAGGATATCGACGATAAGAAATTCAAGGAAATCTATGGCAGAGACGCCGAGCGGGTAGGGTGAAACCATGAATAATAAACAAAAAGCATCGCCCTGGAAATCCATCAAGACCGGACTATTCACCTTTTTGGCGTTGGTCATTTTAGCCTACGGCTTTGAAATCACGCAGGTCAATCTCGAGGAACTACGCAGTGAAAAACGGCAGGAAAGCCTGACCCGCGTCACGCGCGCACTGGCAAAGCCCGATATCTTCGAATATGACCAGGTCGAAGAAGTTGTCAACCAGCCCATCTACGTTCCCTGTTCTGCGAGTGGAAGCGAAGCCTCAGCGGCGGAAAAGACATCCGAGCCGTACATCGTCATCACCCCCGCCTGTGCGGCCCCGGGCGAAACCGTTCAAGTGGAGGGCTTTAACTTTGCGCCCTACACCGTCGGACCTTTGCGATTCATCCCAGGCAGTGACCCGAGCAACGTGGTATCGCTTGGACGCGAAAACGCAGAGACCGATGAAGATGGGCATTTCATCGTCATCATGGAGATGCCCAAACGCCCCAGTGATGACGTGCAATACATCCGCGCCACATTGCGCAGAAATGTCGGCTCACCACATCTTTCGCAGACCGCGCACGATACCTGGGATAAGATCATCGAGACCGTCTTCCTTGCCTTGCTGGCAACCGTCTTCGGTACTGTGCTTGCCATCCCCATGAGTTTCATCGCCGCACGCAATCTGATGAAGACCGTCAAAAGCCCGTTGACCAGTATCACACTTTCTACTTTGGGCTGGCCTCTTGGAATCGCAATCGGTTTCGTCATCGTGCGTTGGGTTGGGAATGTCAGTGCCGCCCTCGGCTCAAATATTCTGGTAAACCTTGCAGTTGTTGTTATAGCGCCCATGCTGATGTGGTTTGGCGTGCGCTGGGCACTGCCGCAGGAGGAAACTGTTGTCCCCAGTCGAGTCATGCAATTTGGACGGCTGGGCGTCATCCTGCTGACAGTGCTGGTCGGCTTTTTGGGATTGTTCCAACTCGCAAGTCTCACCATCAGCAGCGGTGAAATTCTGCAAACAGCATTGGGACCGTTTGGCTTCCTGGGATATTTCCTCTTTCAGGCGGGTGATATCGTTGCCATCCTCACCCCCGTACTGGGCGGATTGGCCGCAGGAGGAACGCTTGGCAGTATCCTGGGACGAATGGGACAACGCGGCTCGGAAAAATTGCCTGTTTCTGGAATCAAAACCCTGAACCTGATTCTAACCCCCGTGGCTGGAGCGACCATCCTGGGTTT
Source organism: Chloroflexota bacterium (assembly GCA_041302025.1). Taxonomy (GTDB): domain Bacteria; phylum Chloroflexota; class Anaerolineae; order Anaerolineales; family Villigracilaceae; genus Defluviilinea. The sequence goes on from JBFYRY010000020.1 coordinate 22,144, forward strand.
GCTCGGTCAACTGGTGGAGTGGTTGTACCAGATCGGTGATCCAAATCTTACCTTGTGGGGGCCTATGGCGGTCGGGGCGCTGGCTGGACTTCTGCTGGCAGTCTTTACCAAACCCAAGGATGCCCTACCGATTGGCATGGTGATTTACTCCGTTACCCGCACCTTCCTTAATGCCCTGCGTTCGGTGGAAGCGCTGGTCATGGCCATCGTGTTCGTAATCGCTGTTGGTATTGGACCTTTTGCTGGCGTGATGGCGCTTGGGTTACATACCATTGTCAGCCTCGCCAAACTTTACTCGGAACAGGTCGAAAGTATAATGGCTGGCCCGCTCGAAGCCATCGAAGCCACTGGCGCGAACCGCCTGCAAACGATCGTCTATGCCGTCATCCCGCAGATAGTCCCGCCTTACATTTCGTACACCATGTACCGCTGGGATATCAACGTCCGCATGTCCACCATCATTGGTTTTGTAGGTGGCGGCGGAATCGGATTCTTATTACAACAGAACATTAACCTTCTCAACTATCGCGCCGCAAGTGCCCAGATGCTGGCAATTGCTGTAGTTGTTGCGTCAATGGACTATATCTCGTCCGTACTCAGGGAAAAATACGTTTAGAACTTCGTTCATGGGAGTATAAAAGCCCCATCGTCGTCTGGAAATGGACTTCCTGAGCGCCGAAGTAAGGAAACGTTTGACATAAGACAAAACAAAAAGGACTCCGGTATTTCCGAGGTCCTTTTTGTTTTTCGTCACATCATCCAGGCAGTGAATTCTGGATGGTGCTGTAGGTGTTGCCGAGCTTGGGTCCCAGCAGGCGCATCACTGCGATCACCACGATGGCAACGAGGGCAAGGATGATCGCGTACTCAACCAAACCCTGTCCTTTTTCTTTTGGATGGAATAACATAAAAATATCCTGAATAGAAAGAAACGTCCATACCTGAGTACCTCCTCAGATTTTCCATATAAATCAGGATAATTAAACCACAAAAATGTTACATAACAAAAAAGTCCTGTCTTTCGACAGGACTTTTTTGTTTCTCCCGGTTTGACTTACAGAAGGGAACTGTTGATGGTGCTGAAGGTGTTGCCGATCTTGGGTCCGAGCAGACGCATGACCGCGATCACCACGATGGCGACGAGAGCGAGAATGATGGCGTACTCAACCAAACCTTGACCTTTTTCCTTGGGAGCGAATAACATAATGTAATTCCTTTCTGAATAAATGTTTGTTTTCTCTGAGGACCGTCCTCAGAACTATGTCCATTTTATTCGGTTCATAAAAAAAGACAAGCCCATTGAAGAGAGAATAATCTACAGGAATGTTAGGCTGACATTACCGCAAACTATTTCTGTAACTTTCCTGCCGCAAACCATTTGCCGCGATGAAATTAGTTATCCTGATGGTAAAGGTCATTCAGTATTGACAAACAACAAAAAAGCCCTGTCTTGCAACAGGGCTTTTTTGTTGTTTCAGTACCGGATTACAGCAGGGAGCTGTTGATGGTGCTGAAGGTGTTGCCGATCTTGGGTCCGAGCAAGCGCATGACCGCGATCACGACGATGGCGACGAGAGCGAGAATGATGGCGTACTCAACCAAACCTTGACCTTTTTCCTTGGGAGCGAATAACATGATGTAATTCCTTTCTGAATAAATG
>JBFYRY010000021.1:0-31396 GCA_041302025.1 Chloroflexota bacterium
TTGTCGGGGTGCCGAGATTTGAACTCGGGACCTCACGGACCCGAACCGTGCGCTCTACCGGTCTGAGCCACACCCCGATTTGGGAAGCGTGCGAATTATACCATTGCAATTTGTTTTGACAAGCTGGGATTTGGGAGTTTGGGAGTAGCTAATTTCGTGGGCTTTCCAATTCATTTCACCACGGAGTCCACAGAGAGCACGGAGATTCCTTTTTGATTTTCTCTGTGAACTCCGTGTTCTCTGCGGTGAAATTTCCGTAACTCATCCTGTTAGCCACTCCCGGGATTTACTTCCGAAAATTCAAAAACCGTTCAATGGTATAATTCCGCCCCGTATGATTCAGGAACCCTCCTCACAACAAAAAACCAAGGTTTGCCCCACATGTGGAACGCGGTTGAGTGAAAACGCAACGCGCTGTCTGGTGTGCGGCACGGAACTGACAGCGAAAGCCGCCCCAAAGTCGAAAAAAGTCGATACAGGCATGCAGGCAAGCCGCATGCCCGAGATCACACTCAGCCTGCCTGCGGCGCTGGGCGCGCTTGTGATCCTCCTGTTAATCGGCGCGGCGGCTGTTTATTTCAGCCTGCAAGCAGGCATTGGCGGACAACTGGAAGAACCGACCCCCGTATTCACTCCAACCAACACTGCAACCATCACCCCGACCGCAACAGAGACCCCGATCCCGACTGCCATCCCCACAGAAACGCCGTTGCCCCCGTTCGAATACAAGGTGCGAAGCGGCGATACGTGCGGCGGTATTGCGGTGGCGTTCGGTGTTTCGGTGCAAAGCATCATCGTCACGAATCAATTATCGTCCCAGTGTTTCGTTTCAGAGGGACAGGTTTTAAAGATCCCATACCCAACGGCGACTCCCGCACCGCCTCCGACCGAGATCCCCAATGAAGCCACACAAACGGCGAACGCCTGCCAGAAGGATTTTTACATCGTCCGCGAGAACGACACCCTTTCGAGCATCTCATTCAACTACAATGTGCCGCAGGATGCCATCAAGTTCTATAACGGACTCGCCTCGGACAATGTCTTGATCGGGACAACGCTGGTCATCCCGTTATGCGAGCGATTCGCCACGCCGGGACCGACTCCGACTGCGACGATCCCGCCTCCTTACCCAGCCCCGAGCCTGCTCCTGCCTGCGAATGCCGCTTCCTTCACCTTGGCAAATGACGTGGTCACCCTGCAATGGGCTTCGATAGGAACCCTGCGCGACAACGAAGCCTATCAAGTGACCGTGGAAGACTCCACTGCCCTGAACCTGGGACAGGCGGTCCGCATCACCGAGTACGTGACCGATACCAAATTCATCGTCCCCACATCGTTCCGCCCGAACGACAACCTGCCGCATGTCATCACCTGGTGGGTCACCACCGTCCGGCAGAACGGCGTGGACGATCAGGGACAGCCGGTATATGTTTCAGCGGGCGCGATCAGCGAGAAACGCGTCTTTTCGTGGGTGGGCATTACCGTCCAAACACCCGCACCATAGTTTATAAACGTATGAAATCAGCCGCCATACACCCCATAACAAGGATATGGCGGCTTTTCTTTTCATCATGGAGTCAAAATGGATATTCGATCATACAACCGTGAAGCGTGGAACCGGGAAGTGGCAGGCGGTCAGAGCCGCTGGACCCAGCCCGTCAGTCATGAAATCATCGAAAAAGCGCGGCAGGGGGAGTTCGGTATTTTGCTCACGGAGAATATCCACGTTCCTCAGCGCTGGTTCCCTCCTCTCAAGGGCGCGGACGTTCTCTGTCTTGCATCGGGCGGCGGGCAACAGGGACCGGTGCTGGCGGCGCTCGGCGCAAACGTCACCGTCTTCGACAATTCCCCCAGCCAATTGAAGCAGGACCAACTCGTGGCTGAGAGAGAAGCGCTCGTCCTCCGCACGGTGGAAGGCGATGCGGCGGATTTATCCATGTTCGCGGACGAATCCTTTGACCTGGTATTCAATCCCGTTTCGACGGTTTTTATGGCAGATGTCCGCGCGGTGTGGCGGGAATGTTATCGTGTGCTCCGTCAGGGCGGGGTGTTGATGACCGGCTCGATGAATCCCGTCCACTATATTTTCGACCTGTTCAAAACGGATGAAGGCGTGTTGGAAGTGGCGTACTCGATCCCGTATTCAGATGTGACGAGCCTTTCGGAGGAAGACCGGGAGGAGTATCTCAAAAAGGGATTGCCGCTCGAGTTCGGTCACTCGCTCACCGACCTGCTCGGCGGTCAGTGCAGTGCAGGCTTGATGATCACGGATCTTTACGAAGATGTGATGCTTGATTCGCCCCTGGGCAAATATCACCCCAATTACATTGCAACCAGGGCAGTTAAGCCGTAGGCAAACTTTTCAACGTTTCGAGTAATTTGTTCTCCCACTTCTCGCCGAACGAACACCAATACGCATTCTTTCCGCCTCGAATGCCGGGACCCAGATCCGCCAACCGATTGGATTCTTTTCCATCGGCAGGTACGGGATATTTCAACACGATCTGCCCCGCCTCCCAACTGATCGAAGATAAGCCAGCCTGCTCTGCACGCAATTTCACCTGCATTTGATAAAACAAATTCTTCGTCATCTCTGGCAGTTCGCCAAAGCGATCCTTGAATTCGGATGACAACGCTTCCACTTCCATCTCATCGCGCAAGTCCGCAATGCGGCGATACAGCCGCAGGCGCAAATCCTGATCGGGGATGTACTCGGCGGGGATGCCGACCGCGAGAGGCAGGTCTACGTTGACAGGCATGGAAATTGGTTGTTGGAAAGTAGAAAGTGTGAGAGTCCACTTTCCACTTTCCGCTTTCTTCTCGCCGTCACCCTTGGACAATTCAATTCGTCTTATTTGCCTCACCGCATCTGCCAGCAGGCGCGTGTACAGATGAAATCCCACTGCCTGGATATGTCCATGCTGGCGAGTGCCCAGTAAATCACCTGCGCCGCGTATCTCCAGATCGCGCATCGCAATGGAATAGCCCGCGCCGAGTTGCGTGTTCTCGGCAATGACTTCCAGCCGCTGTTGACCCTCGACCGTGGGAGACAACTTCTTATGACGGAAGAAATACGAGTATGCCCGCGAAGCGCCGCGCCCGACGCGACCGCGCAACTGGTAGAGTTGCGCCAGACCGAAGGTGTCGGCGCGGTCCACGATGAGCGTATTCGCGTTCGGGATATCCAAGCCCGATTCGATGATCGTCGTCGAAAGCAGGATGTCGATGTTGCCATTGTTGAAACTATGCATGACCGCCGCCAGTTGACCTTCCGGCATCTGGCCGTGACCGATGTCCACGCGCGCTTCAGGGACGAGTTGGTTGAGATGCATTTTCATAGCGTCAATGGTATGGACGCGGTTATGCACGAAGAAGATCTGCCCGCCGCGTTCCAGTTCGCGCAGGATTGCCTGACGCACCAGTTTCGGCGAATAGGGTCCAACGTGCGTGACGATGGGCAGGCGTTCCTCCGGCGGCGTGTTGAGGTTCGAAATGTCGCGTACACCGGTCAGAGCCATGTACAACGTACGCGGAATGGGAGTCGCTGTCAGGGTGAGCACGTCCACCTCGGTGCGAAGTTTCTTGAGGTGCTCCTTGTGGGTCACGCCAAAACGTTGTTCCTCGTCGATGACGACCAGTCCCAAATCTTTGAATTGCACATCCGACGAGATCAAGCGGTGCGTGCCGACGACAATGTCGATCTCACCCATCGCCAGTTTGAACAGTATCTCCGTCTGTTCGCGCGGCGTGCGGAAACGGGATAGCATTTCTACAGCCACCGGAAAGGCGGCGAGTCTCTGCATGAAGGTCTCATAATGTTGCTGTGCCAGCACTGTCGTCGGCACCAACACCGCAACCTGCTTGCCGTCCATCACGGCTTTGAACGCGGCGCGTAATGCCACTTCCGTTTTTCCATAACCCACATCACCGCACAACAGACGGTCCATGGGGCGCGTCGCTTCCATATCACGCTTGATGTCGGTCAGCGCGCGCAGTTGATCCTCTGTTTCAACATACGGGAACGAATCTTCCAGTTCCTTCTGCCAGTTTGTGTCCGGCTTGAAGGCGTAGCCCTGCACCACATTGCGCCGCGCGTATAGGTCGAGCATTTCCTGCGCGACCTCCAGCACCGCTTCCTTCACCCGCGATTTTTTCTCGTGCCATTCCTGTCCGCCCAGCCGGTCAAGTCCGGGTAGTGCGCCCTCCGCGCCCACGTAGCGCGTGAGCCGGTCCGCTTGATGCACCGGCACATACAACTGCCCGCCGTTGTCATACTCCACGGCAAGGAACTCGCGCACATGCCCGTCCAACTCACGCTGAACCAGACCATCAAAGCGGCCAATGCCATGGTCCACATGCACAATATAATCGCCGACCTGCAGATCCGAATACACCGACTCAGGCGTCTCCGCCGCGGGGCGCTGTCGCATGCGTGGTTGGGGACGCTCCCAGCCAAAGACTTCCGAATCTGTGATGAGATGCAGGTGACCGACCGTGAAGCCTTCGCTCAGTGATGCTTCGATGAATTCCAGATTCGAAGACTCGGCCTCGGGATGGTCGGCTTCGAACCACAACTCATACAGACGCGGGGACTGGCGCGACACCACCACGACCTGCTCGCCTCTTTCCACAACGGAAGCCAGATACTCGACGAATTGCTTTAATCTCCCCCCAAACCTTTCGTCATGACCAAACTTCGATGCCAGTGAGTCCCCCTCTCCCTGTGGGAGAGGGGATAGGGGTGAGGGAGCATCGCTTGCAGTGGAATACCCCAACTCCAGCATGGACCGTCCGTGCAGGCTGTCTCGTAACTCGGACCAGGGAATATATGGCAATGGGAAATCGGGCGAGAGAGTTTCCTCCGCAATGCTCTCCTGCCGCAACTTGACCGCCTGCTCCTCCACTTCCTCCGCCATGCTCTCCACAACGGACAGGTCGTCGATTAGCACGACCGCATTTTGCGGGAGGTAATCAATCAGGCTAGCAGGCTGTTGGTGAAGCAATGGGATGTGGAATTCGGAGAGTTCCGTTTCCTGTTCGCCCGCCGCAATGTATTCGCGCGCCGGTGTGATGAGAATGGAATCCAGTTTCTCGATCGTGCGTTGCGATGCCGGGTCAAACTTGCGGATGGTCTCTATCTCGTCGCCAAAGAAGTCCAGGCGGACGGGCATATTCTCCGCGGTTGCCCAGATGTCGAGGATGCCGCCACGGCTGGAAAACTGTCCCGGCTCGAGCACGGTATTGACGCGCTGATAGCCGGTCTCCGCCCAACTCCGCAATAATGTATCTGGTTGAACCGTCTGGTTGACGGATAACTTCCTGCATGCCTTGAGGAAGTCACGACGCGGCAGGGTGCGCGTCATCAACGAACGCACGGAGGCGACAAACACCGGCTGAAATTCCGGCTTTTGCCCAAAGGGAAGGTGGTACGCGGCTAACGCCGTCAATGCCTGCAAACGGTCGCGCCGGGTGGTCACACCCCAGGCGGCTTGCTCGTAGAATAGCGGATTCGGCTCCGCAAAATGACAGCGCGGCGACTTGACCCAGAATCCCAGTTCATCGAACGAAGACAGCGCGTGATCCGAGCGGTCGGTGATAAGCAGTATTGGTCGCTTTGTGTCTTCCAGCAACGCGGCAAGGAGCGGCAAACGCGCGGCGCGCGGCAACCCCAAGCCGGGTTGTTCCCCGCCGGTCAGGGGTTGACTCAGTAGTTGCCGATATTGCGGCAGTGAGCGGATGGTGTTGAGGATGGTTTGCATACAAGAGAGTGTATGAGTAGAGAGTAGATAATTAGAGAGCAGAGACTGGATAGAATTTGCTCATACCAATCTCCAATCTCTATTCTCTGACATCGCCGTTGAATTCATTCATGGCTTTGTTCAAGCCGTGCGTCACAAAGGCAAAGACCGCCTGTGCGGCATGATCGAGTACTTCAGAGAGTGTCTGCTGTTCATCTTTCGAGAAGTTCTGCAAAACGTAATCCGCGGGATCCAACCTGCCAGGCGGGCGACCGATGCCGAGCCTCAGGCGCGGCACATCCTTTGTTCCCAGTTTCTCGAGGATGGACGACAATCCACGCTGACCACCCGGTCCGCCTGCGGCGCGGATGCGGATCGTGCCGAAGGGGATATCCAGATCGTCGGAGAGGATCATCACATTCGTGAGCGGGACCTTGTAGAAGTGCACCAGTCCCTGCACCGATTGGCCGGAGAGGTTCATGAAGGTCTGCGGCTTGGCAAGGATGAGTTTCCGCTCTTCGTACTTCGCATCCGTGACGATGGCTTTCGACTGCACTTTCATCCCGCGCGCGTTCAATCGGACGGCGATCCGGTCGATCAGCATGAAGCCAAAATTATGACGGGTGTCCTTGTATTCGCGACCCGGGTTTCCCAGACCAATGAGCAAAAATGTATCAAGTGTCATGTGTGAAGTTCCAAGTTTCAAGTGTCAGATTGCAGGGTTCGCCGCGCCATCAGGCGGGATTCAGACCAAGCATGGTTATTACTTTCGAGACTTGAATATCATCCTTTTTATCTTTCAATGAGTGCCATGCAACGGAGCGTACCATCGTTCCAAAAATGGATTCTGCCTCCGGCAAAAATGCGAGTGTGGGTTCGGTTGCTTCGCCGGTCAGGCGGGCAAGGTAACAATAACTTCTGCCAAATTCGTATTCTTCCATAAAAAGCAATTCAGCGACGGTCACATCCAAACCGGATTCTTCCTTCACTTCGCGGATAGCCGCCTGCTCCAATGTTTCGCCTTCGTCCACTCCGCCGCCGGGAAGAGTCCAGTAGGTGTGCGATCCATTTTGGTGATGCACCATGAGTATCTTGTCATCGTGGAGGACGGCGGCGCAGGCGCGGGGTCGGGGTCGGTCCATGTTAATTACGGCGGAGTCGAAGGATGATACCGGCGAAAACAAACAATCCAAGGATCACCAGCGCTCCTCGACCCAGACTTGTGTAGATGGCGCTTTGATTTAACGACACCGGATTCGTTGGCAGGGGTGTCGGCGTGGGACGCGGAGGTGCGGTGGGCGTCGGTGAGGCGGCGAGCAGGAATGGCGTGGGGATCTGCACTTCGATCTCCGGTATGGGCGTGGAAGTGGGTACGGCTGTCGGTGTGGCAAGCGGAGTGTCGTTTTGCACGCTGACAGGAACGGTCACCTCCTGGAATGTGCCATCCGTCAGATTCACGCGCAGGCGCAGGATGTAACTGCCGTCGGTGATGGAGAGCGTCTCCCAATCGGCGAGAACGGAATCAAGCACGGGCTGGGAAAACGTCTGGAGGGTGAACCAGGTATCGGCTGGGTTTGAAGCGTATCCAAAGTCCAGTTGGGCGGAGAGGAAGTTTGGATCATCCGCCCTGCCGGTGACCGTGACCACGCCGCGTAGAACGTCCCCGGGAAGGGGCGAAGTGATCGCCACAGGAGGGATATCCTGTGCGGCGATCAGGAACAGAACAAGGGGCAGAAGGAGGCGGAGTTTCATCAATCGAACAAACAAGTTTAGCACGAAGCGAAAGGGAGGTCAAATTTTCGCAAATTTTGAAGTTATGGTACACTTTGATAGACTTCATTCAGGAGAACACGTATGACGAAAAATCGCGCTGACCAGATGGTGGACCGATTGCGCAACATGCAAGCCGCCGCGCCCGATATCGAGGCTTCGGCTGTTGTTTCCGTGGACGGATTGATCATGGCATCTGCCCTGCAACAGGGCGTGGAAGAGGACCGCGTTTCGGCGATGTCTGCCGCGATGCTGAGCCTTGGCGAACGCATTTCGAACGAATTGGGACGCAAGGGGCTGGAGCAGGTGTACATCAAGGGCGATAAGGGCGCAATTGTGCTGACCTCCATTGGGGAGGAAGCGGTTCTGACCGCCCTGGCGCGCCAGGATGCCAAATTGGGCATGATCTTCCTCGAGATGCGGCGCGCCGCAGAAGACCTCGTCAAACTGGTCGGATGAGAACGAAGAACGATCGTCAATTCTCATAGTACGCAATCCCCGATGGGGAGGGCTTCACCGCCCTCCCCATCACATTTAATCCCGTCACACCTGCGCGTGCGGCAGGTGCAAGTGTTGCGAGGGCAAAGCCCGAAGCAATCCCCATTCAAGACATGAAAAGGTAAAACAATGACGACAAAATATTTATTCTATACAGGCGGTGTGGTCTCTTCGGTCGGTAAAGGTGTGACTGCCGCGGCAACGGGACTTATCCTCAGGGAGCGCGGCTTCAAGGTTGCGGTGCAAAAACTGGATCCCTACATCAACGTGGACCCCGGCACGATGAGCCCCTACCAGCATGGAGAGGTGTACGTGCTGGATGACGGCGCCGAAACGGACCTGGACCTGGGTCACTACGAACGGTTCATCGACATCCGCCTCAGCCGCTCCTCCAACTTCACCAGCGGACAGGTATACGCGGAGATCATCAGCAAGGAGCGTCGCGGCGACTTTCTCGGCGGGACGATCCAGGTGATCCCACACATCACAAACGAGATCAAGCGCCGGGTGGCGGGAATCGCTAAAGAGACGGAAGCGGATGTGGTCATTGTGGAGGTCGGCGGCACGGTCGGCGACATCGAGTCCCAGCCGTTCCTGGAGGCGTTGAGACAACTCCGCAACGAGGTGGGGCGCGAGAATGTTTTCTTCATCCACGTAACATGGCTGCCTCAGATCGGCGCCACAGGTGAGATCAAAACCAAACCCACGCAACATTCTGTGGCGGCACTGCGCTCGATCGGTATCTCACCGAACATGATCATCGCCCGCGCAGATCAACACGTTGATCGGGAATTGTGCGACAAGATCGCGCTATTCTGCGATGTGGAAAAACAGGCAGTCATCCCCATGACAACCAGCGATGTATTGTACGAAGTCCCGCTGATGTTGGAACGCGCCGGTGTAGGCGATTATCTGGTCGAGAAGTTGAAAATGACCGCCACACGCAAACCCGATATGAAGCCGTGGGAAAAGTTGGTGGAGCGTGTCCGCCGGGATAAACCAACGGTCAAAGTGGCGCTGGTCGGGAAGTATGTCGAATTGCAGGACGCGTACATGTCGGTGCGCGAGGCGCTCAAACATGCCGCTCTTGCCAACGATGTGGAAGTAGAGATCGGCTGGGTCCATTCTGCCGACCTGGAAAAGGACAAGGGCTGGGATATCATCCAGCAATCGGACGCGGTGCTCGTCCCCGGTGGATTTGGTTCGCGCGGCATCGAGGGCAAGATCATGGCGGCGCGGTATGCCCGTGAGAAAAAGATTCCGTATCTCGGTCTATGTCTGGGAATGCAGGTGATGTGCATCGACTTCGCGCGCGGCGTGCTCAACCACGAGGACGCCAACTCGTCGGAATTCGACCGGAGCACGGAATACCCGGTCATCGATCTGATGATCGACCAGCGCTCCATCACCGACATGGGCGGCACAATGCGCCTGGGTCTCTATCCTTGTGAACTACAGAAAGGCTCAAAAGCCGCCGCCGCATACGGCGAGGCAAAAGTGGATGAGCGTCACCGTCACCGCTTTGAGTTCAATAACAGGTTCAAGGATGATTTCGAAAAGGCAGGCATGGTCTTCTCGGGCATGTCGCCGGACGGTAAACTGGTGGAGATCGCCGAGATCAAGGACCATCCTTTCATGGTGGCGAGCCAGTTCCACCCGGAGTTTCTCTCGCGCCCGATGAAGCCGCATCCGCTGTTTTTGGGATTCATCAAGGCGGCGAAGGAGAGGGGTGGAAAGTAGAAAGTGGGATGTCATCAAAGTAATCAGTGAGCAGTGATCGGTAGACAGTGTGCTGAATAACCAAAACCCTCTGAGCGTTCAAGTCTCAGAGGGTTTTGGTTCATTTCATCCTGCTATTTTGATTTCTTTTTTCTTGCTGAAGATTTCTTTGCCGCAGGCTTCCGCGCAGGGAACTTTGCCTGTACGGGAGCGGCTTCCACAGGCACGGCAACCACCGCCAGTTCAGATGCCTTATAGGCATCGCGCAAATTCACGGGGCGGACTGCCGCACTGCGTTTTGCCAGTTGCAAGTTGAGCATTTCCACGAGCACCGAGAAACCCATTGCGAAGTAGATGTATCCCTTCGGGATGTGCTGGTGTAATCCCTCGACGACCAGCGTAAAGCCGATCAACAACAGGAAACTCAACGCCAGCATCTTGATGGTAGGATGACGCTCCACAAAATGACCGAGCGGTCCCGAAGTAAACACCATGACCACTGCTGCAATGACCACCGCTGCGATCATAATCTCAATCTGACTGACCATGCCCACCGCAGTGATGACCGAATCGAGCGAAAAGACAATGTCCAACAGCATGATCTGGACGACAACATTCCAAAACGCAGAAGTGACTTTTGCAGATGCCTGTCCCTCGACCCCCTCCAATTTTTGATGGATCTCATGTGTACTCTTCCACAAAAGGAAGACACCACCCGCCAGCAGGATCAAATCGCGTCCGGAGATTTCAAAGCCCCTAACCGCAAAGAGCGGCTCTTCCAGTCCAATGATCCAACTCAGGGAAAGCAACAACAAAACACGGGTAATCACCGCCGCCAAAATGCCGGTGGTACGCGCCCGTTGTTGTTCCGCAGACGGTAATTTTCCCGCCAGGATCGATATGAAGATCACGTTATCGACACCCAGCACCAGTTCCAACACCACGAGTGTAATGAACGCGATCCAAGTTTCAGGTTGTGCAAGCCATTCCATGTTTATTCTCCTAGAAAAAATTGTAGCGCGGCAAAGTATAACCGAACCCGCCATCGACTCAAAGATTTCACTACATTACAAAATGCTATAATACCTGTAATGCCGAACAGCCATCTCACCACCCTCTCCCAATCATCCTTGCAGGATTACATGGACTGCCCGCGCCGCTTCCAATTGCGCCATCTTGACAGGCTCACCTATCCTGCCATCGAGTCCGAGCCTGCGCTGGAAAATGAGAAACACATCCAGGAGGGTGAATACTTCCACCGGCTCGCCCAACAGCATTTGATTGGCATCCCGCAGGAGCAGGTTGCCAAACTCGCCAACACACCCAACCTGCAGAGATGGTGGGAGAATTTTATTGCGAATCCAGACCTCCGAGTTCTTAAAGAACTCGGAGGTCTATACCCGGAAGCAACCCTCTCTGCACCGCTGGGAAACTTCCGCCTGCTCGCCAAATACGATCTCATCGCCATCAAGGACGGCAGGGCGGTCATCTACGACTGGAAGACCTACCGCAAACGTCCGCGCAACGAGTGGCTGGCGCCCCGCATGCAGACGCGCATCTATCGCGCACTGCTCGTCCATGCGGGAACGCATCTCAATGGCGGCAAAGCCTTCGAACCCGAACAGGTCGAAATGATCTACTGGTTCGCAGATTACCCAAACGACCCTGCACGATTCCCCTACACATCCGCTCAATACAGACGGGATTGGGATACGCTCCTCAAACTTGCGGATGAAATCCGGGACGCCTCCTCCCACCCGCAAACTGACGACCGTCAAAAGTGCGGATTCTGCCCTTATCGTTCCTACTGTGAGCGCGGCATCCGCGCCAGGGACGTGGACCAGGCTGAGGCGGAGATGGAAGCGGAGGAATTGTTCGACGTCAATTTCGAGCAGATCGGCGAGATCGCGTTTTAATTTCCGCTTCACAGCGGGGTGGAAAATAAAAAGGGCAGATGATGGTCTTCTGCCCTTTTCGGTTTGACTTCAATATCCGCGCGAGATCAAGTCACAATCTCCTGTTCCGCCTGCCGCATCGTCTTGAAGGATGCGATAGCAACCTCCAGCATGGACGCGTCAGGTTCGCGGGTGGTCAGGGATTGCAGAGCCAAATTCGGTTTGATGAGGAGGCGCACGAAGACCGAATCCAAGTGATTGGCGGTCCAGCGGATGAATTCCACTGCGATCCCAGCAACGACGGGGATCAAGAGCACGCGGCTGACAAGACGCCAAGCAAAGGTCATGTCACCCAAAAGCGCATGGACAAGGACCGACAGCAGGGCAAAGGTCAGCATGAAGGCAGTGCCGCAACGCGGATGCTCGATCGGATATTTCGCAACAATTTCGGGGGTGAGTTCCGCGCCCGCTTCGTAGGCATTGATGGTCTTATGCTCGGCGCCGTGATATCCAAAAAGGCGTTTGACATCGGGCATGAAACCGATGCCCCAGATATAACCGACAAGCAGTAAAAGTTTTATTGCGCCTTCCAAAAAATTGTGAGCCAGATTCTGCCAGCCGAGGGAATGTTCCGCCCAGCCGCCCACACCGGCGGGGAACAGGACGAACAAAGCTATGAAAATCGCGAGTGACGTTCCGAGCGTGAGATACAACTGCGGACCTTCGAGTTTTTCATCTTCATTCGATTGCGTATTGGCAGAGACCGTCAGGGCGCGCATCCCCAAGCCGAGCGCATCCCAGAGCAAAATGACTCCGCGCAGGAATGGGATCTTCGTGATCTTCGAGCGGTAGACTGCCGCCAAGTCTTCCTTGTGGATGGCAATACTGCCGTCCGGGGCGCGCATGGCGATGGCAAATCCCTTTTGTCCGCGCATCATCACACCCTCGATGACTGCCTGTCCGCCGTATGAAATGATCTTATCTTCCATGTTATTTCTAAAATCCTATTTGAATAATACGCTTCGACTTCCGCTTCGCATTCGCGGCGTGTCTGCTCACATTGTCCCGATATCCTTCGGGAGCGCGATAATTTTACGCAAGGTTGTAAAAGAAACGGATGAACGCATCGATGCCCTTGCGCCAGGTCGGCAGGTGCATGTGTTCGTTCGGTGAATGGACGTTGTCGCTGGGCAATCCCATACCCACCAAAACGGATTCGACTTTGCAGATCTGTTGCAACATTGCCACCGCGCCGATCGAGCCGCCCTCGCGCCGATAGAACGGACGCTTTCCCCAGGCGGCTTCCATTGCGTCGTTCATGGCTTTGACACCGGGGTTGTTCAGGTCGGCAATCGCAAACGGACTGCCGGTCAGTTTTTTGACTTCCCATTTTACAGTTTTGGGCGCGTTCTGTTCCATGAAACGCACCATCTGCTCTTCCACTTCCGCCGCGGTCTGGTCGGGGACAAGGCGGCACGAGATCTTAGCCATCGCCTTCGCGGGGAGCACCGTCTTCGAGCCGGGACCCGTCCAACCGGAGAGCAGACCGTTCACCTCCAGCGTGGGACGCGCGCCGGTACGTTCCGCCGGGATATAACCCTCTTCGCCCCACAATGCCGGGACGCCTGTTTCCTCCAAATAATGCGCATCGTCATTCGGAAGGCGGGCAAAATCGGCACGCTCCTGTTCGCTGATCGGGCGGACACTGTCATAAAAACCGGGCAGGGTGATGCGTCCCTTTTCATCGTGCATTTTTGCAATGATTTCAATCAGCGCCTGCGCGGGATTATGCACCGCACCGCCATACAAGCCGGAATGCAGATCCGCTTTGGGACCGGAGACGTGGATTTCAAAGTAGGCAAGTCCGCGCAAGCCGTAGGTGATGGTCGGCATGTCGACGCCCATCATGCCCGCATCGGGATTCAACGAGACATCTGCCTTGAACATTTCGGCATGTTTAGTAAGGAAGGCATGGAGATTCTTCGAGCCGATCTCCTCCTCTCCCTCCAATAGAAATTTGACGTTGACTGGCAGTTCATCGCTCTTCATGATGGATTCGATCGCGTGGAAAGTCGCCAACACCTGTCCCTTCATATCGGAGGAACCGCGCGCAAACAACAGGTCGCCGCGCACCTGGGGCTCGAACGGACCGGTCTCCCACAGTTCCAGCGGGTCGGCAGGCTGGACATCGTAATGTCCGTAGACCAGCACGGTTTTGGCACCGGGCTTCTTCATGTAATCACCGTACACGACAGGATGCCCGCCATCGGTGGGCATGACTTGCACATTCTCGATGCCGAGTTTCCTGAGATGGTCCGCCATCCATTCGGCGGCGCGCCGGACTTCGGTGTTGTAATCCGCATCGGTTGAAATGGACGGGATTCTGAGTACTTCGATCAAATCATCCAGGAAACGTTCGCTGTTCTGGCGGGCATAATCGAGTGCTTTTTGAAGGTTGCTCATGAGACCTCTTTTCATAAACTGACAGTCACCTTGAATATGACTGTCAGTTTGGTTTACGGTGAAGCGGGTGGGGTATCCGTTTGCTCCAATGCGCGGCGGGTCAACAGGTACCAACTGGTGAATCCGGCAAGGCGGTCACTGGGCTCATACAGCAGTGAAGCGATTTGCACGCCCTGCACCTGGGCATCCACACCGTAGGAGGAAACAGGAACATATAGCGGTAAAGCGGGTAACTCCCTTGCAAACACCACCTGGAAGTTACGATACAGTCGTGTGCGTAAATTGTAATCTATGGTGACGCGCGCCTGTTCGAGATATTCGCTGGCGGCGCGGTTGTCCCATTGCGAGTAGTTCTGTCCGCCTGTGGCTTCTGCCTGGTGCCAGAAGGGGTACGGATCCGGGTCCGGGGTGCGGGAAAACTTAATATCAACGAGAGCAGACTGATAGGCGCGGGATGCGAGCGAATTCACCACGAGTTGCTCATACGGCATGGGGAGCAGGTCCACGCGGACGCCGATCGCCGCCCATTCCGTCTGAACGATCTGTGCGATCTTTGTATGGATTTCATCGTCCGGATGCATCATCGTGAAAACGAGCGGGACGCCATCCTTGGCGCGCACGTTGCCGCCCTCAGCTGGGATGACATACCCCTCTGCCTTGAGGAGGGCGGTCGCCGCATCGGGATTGAATTCGAAATGTTCGGTGCCATCATAGAAAGCCCAGGAACCCGGCAGGATGGGGCTGTTGGAAACAACTGCCTGACCCTGTAAAACACTGTTGATGATGTAGATGCGGTTCAAACCAAGCATGAGCGCCCGCCGCACTTTCGCGTTTTGCAGGAATGAGATTTCGGGATTGTTCAAATTGAACAGCATAAAACTCATCTGCGGCATCTGGCTTGTGTGGAACGAGAGATTGGGTTCTTCCAGGGCGGCAGTCAATATATCCGATGTGATCCTGCTGATGGAGAGCACATCGCCCTGCCTGTACGCATCCAGCGCCAATGCGGAGGTCGGGTAGTAACGGAACACCACCTGTTCGATGTAAGGCGGGTTCCCGTAGTAATTCGTGGAGATGGTCAGGACCACGCCGGTGATCTGTCCGGCATTGTCGATGATCAGATGGTCGAACTTATACGGACCGGAGCCGACCGGCTCGATATTGAATTCAGCGTTGGGGATCTGCTCGGGCGGAATGGATTCAAGCAGGTGCTTCGGCAGGACTCCAAACGTCAAATAATCCATGAATGGGACGTAAGGCTCGGTCAGGGTGAACTTGATGTTCTTATCGTTCAACTTCGTCACTGTGACAGTGCCCCACAGGTCTTTCACATCCTGCGGGTAGAACGAGCCTGCGCCCTTCATCATCTCGATGGTGAAGATAACATCATCCGCAGTGACGGGTTGTCCATCATGCCAGACCGCGTTGGGTCTGATGGCAAAATTGTAGACCGTGCCATCGGGCGTGACGCCCCATGATTCCGACAGGTCGGCTCGCGGCAGACCGCGTTCATCAAAACGAACAAGCCCGCTGAAAAGCAGGCGGTCCACATCGCGGTCAGCCGGATTATTCCAATCCAACAAGGGGTTGAGCCGTCCCATCGAACCGACCAGCCCTTCGGTGAACACCCCTCCCTGTTCGGGCTGTGGCAGGATCACACCGCCGCTTGTTGTGGGTTGTTGCTGGCTGAACAGCAACACCGCCACGATGACCAGCGTGACCAGGACGACCAATATCTGCCAGCGTAATTGTTTCATAGAAAAAAAGAAAGGCTCGCTTTTCACCCCCGCGCAGACAAGCCGCGAGGTGCAAACGGCCTTTCAGATTTGATCCTTTTGATCAGGATACGAGAAGAAGCGTTACGACCAGGGCAAAGAAAACAACGCTCAGAACGATCGTCACCCAGAACAGGGTGCGTTCGATGCCGCGTCGGGCGGTGAACACACTCCCCGCGTCGGCACCTGTCAGTCCTCCCAACCCTGCACCTTTGCTTTGCAGGATCACACTCAAAATGAGCAGGACCGAGATTATAATTAAAGCCCAATTCAAATATTGTATCATTTACGACGAGCCTCCTTTTAAGCGGGGACATTATACCTGCTAGGGAGAAGAACCGTCAAACTGCGACTTTGGGATTTTCTCAGGTTTGTTTATATAAAAGAGGAACATGCACGAGCTCATCGTCAACCTGCACATGCACACCCGCTATTCGGACGGCACCGGCACACACAAGGATATCGCCAACGCCGCCATCAAAACGGGATTGGATGCCGTCATCGTCACAGATCACAATGTTCTCGTGGATGGCGTGGAAGGATACTACCGCGTCGGACCAAGCCGGGTACTGCTCTTGGTTGGACAGGAAGTCCACGACCAGGACCGGGTCCCGCAAAAGAACCACCTGCTGGTCTTCAACGCTAAACGGGATCTTTCCGGACTCGCCGATGACCCGCAAACGCTCATCAACGGTGTCGCAGAGGCGGGCGGCATTTGCTTCATCGCCCATCCCAAAGACCCGGAAGCGCCTGTTTTCGGCGAAGACGATATCTCGTGGGTGGATTGGGATGTGCAGGGCTTCACCGGCATCGAACTCTGGAACGGCTTGAGCGAGCTCAAAGTGGTCGCCACATCCCTGCTCAAAGGGTTGTTCTATGCATTCTTCCCAAAGTTCGTCGCTCACGATCCCATACCTGAAACCGTCCAAAAATGGGATGAACTCATGGCAAACGGGAACCGCGTTGTCGCCCTCGGCGGTTCGGATGCGCACGCGCTTGACCTTCACAAGGGACCTTTACATCGCACCATCTTTCCCTACGAGTTCCACTTTAGGACGATCAACACTCATGTTTTTATTCCAGATCCATTAACCGGCGATGTCTCTGTGGACAGGAAGATGATCTATGAGGCGCTCGCCAAAGGGAACTGCTTCGTTGCCTATGACCTGCCTGCCTCTACAAAAGGATTCCGCTTCAAGGCAAAAGGACTCGAACACTCTGCCATCATGGGCGATGAGATTCCATCAAAAGGCGGCGTGACCATTCAGGTACACACACCTGCGAAAGCGCACATCCACCTGCTCAAGGATGGAAAGATCGTCGCCGATTGGTCGAATGGGCAGGATTGCACCTACAGCGCAAATGAGCCGGGCGTGTACCGCGTGGAGGTTTTCCGCAATTACCTCGGCAAAAAACGCGGCTGGATCTACAGCAACCCGATCTATGTGAGATAGGGATTCACCGCTAAGAGCGCAAAGTACGCGAAGATTTAAAAGGTTTTCTTAGCGATCTTTGCGTGCTTCGCGGTTCAAAAATTCATGTGCCCTTTCCCATACAAACGTATCGTCATCATCGGAACGACCAGTTCGGGCAAATCCACGCTGGCGGAGCAACTCGCGGAGAGGCTCGACCTTGCCTGCGTCGATCTGGATGCGCTCCACTGGGAGCCGGGTTGGCAGGGAGCGCCGCTGGAGGTTTTCCGCGCCCGCGTGCTCGAAGCGACAAAATCAGGACGTTGGGTTGTTGCCGGGAACTACAGCTCCGTCCGCGACCTGCTCTGGTCCCAAGCGGAAGCCGTCATCTGGCTGGATTATTCCTTCGGGGTCATTTTCGGTCGTTTGTGGAAGCGCACCTGGCGGCGGTGGTGGCATCAGGAATTGCTATGGGGCACGAACCGAGAAAGCATGTGGAACCATCTCAAACTCTGGTCAGACGATTCTCTCTTCAAATGGTTGTTCAAAACCTACTGGCGAAGAAAGCGCGAGTTCCCCGAACAACTGGCTCAGCCGGAACACAAACACCTGAAATTGTTTCGCTTCAAAGCCCCACAGGAAACAGAAAACTGGCTGGCAGGAATTAATGCTGTTACTCAATGACCCATTCCACGTTCCAATCGAGAAAGCCGTTTCTGAATATATCGGTCAGAAATGGGTGATACAAAACTTCAGCGACATGAAGAATTACGCGTCGCATCCTGCCGCCATCCTCTCGAACGGATCCTGTTCCGTGTTTGCCAAGTTCAGCGGTGCCGCGAACGGGCTGGAACAATTCGAGATCGAACTGGCGGGGCTGGGACTGCTCTCGCGTCTTTCGGGCGTGGCAACTCCCACGCTGATCGGCATCGTCCCGGTCGAGGGTGGAGTCGTCATGATAACAGAAGCAATTCCCAGCGTGGAAAGAACGTCCCGTCAGTGGCGGGAGATCGGACGGACGCTGGCGCAAATCCACAAAGTAAAAGGGACTCAATACGGACTGGAATCCCACTGTTATTTTGGACCACTGTATCAGGATAACCGTCCCATGGATGACTGGGCAACGTTCTATGCTGAACGACGGGTCTGGTCCCGTTTTATGGGCGCAATCAACTCCGGGAACATGCCCACAGAAGTGATCCACCAGGTCGAGAGGTTGATCGCGCGCATCCCTAACCTATGCGGAACGGATGTAGAACCGACCCTGCTCCACGGCGATGCCCAGAAAAATAATTTCATCAGCGCCGCCAATGGAACGTATATCATCGACCCGGCAGTCTATTATGGCAACCCGGAGATCGATCTGGCGTACATCGATTATTTCGAGCCAGTGCCAGAGGATGTGTTTTTCGGTTATCAGGAAGTGCTGTCGATCGATCCGGGTTTCCGCGAACGGCGCGACCTGTGGCGGGTTTACGGCTATCTTGCTGCCGTGGAAGTAGAAGGGGCTGTCCATTTGGAGAAGTTGGTCAATGCAGTCCAGAAATATTTACAGCCCGCCCGATGAATGAGAAAAGTCGAACTCGTCAGGCGAGTCCACTGTAAAAACCAACTCAGCCACAGAGTCCACAGAGAAAACAAGAGAGAAAAACTCAAAAAACTCTGTGGCATCTGTGGCGAAACCATCTTTTTGCAGTAGAGTCGTCAGGTAGAATAAAGAAGCACAATAAAATCAAGGAGTCCAACCAATGGAATACCGTAATCTCGGACGTGCAGGCGTGAAAGTTTCGGCGATCGGAATCGGATGTAACCAGTTCGGCGGCAAGGTGGATAAGGACGGCACGAAAGCCATTGTGCATCGCGCGCTCGATCTTGGTATCAATTTTTTCGACACGGCGGATGTTTACAGCAGGGGCGTTTCAGAGGAATATCTCGGCGCGGCGCTGGAAGGCTTGCGCGATAAAGTCGTCATCGCCACAAAAGTCCGGCACCCGATGGGCGATGGACCGAACGACCAGGGCACGTCGCGCTATTACATCGCGAAGGCGGTGGAGGCGAGTCTGCGTCGGCTGGGAACAGACCACATTGATCTGTATCAAATTCACACGTGGTATGAGGCGGTCCCCATCGCGGAGACCATGCGCGCACTCGACGATCTCGTCCGCGCGGGCAAGGTCTGCTATATCGGCGCGTCCAATTTCTCTGCATGGCAGTTGTGCCGCAGTAACGATATCGCCGGGATGATGGGCTGGGAACAGTTCGTCACGGTCCAGCCGCATTACCACATGCTCGAGCGCGGCATCGAGAGTGAGCTCGTCCCGTACTGCGAGTTTGCCAACATCGGCATCCTGCCCTACTTCCCGCTCGCAGGCGGATTCCTGACCGGTAAATATAAGCGTGGCGAACCTGCGCCTGCGGGATCGCGCGGGGAGAAAAGTCCCTATGTGCAGAAGTATCTCACGGACGCGAATTTCGACAAACTGGATAGATTGCAAGCCTTCGCCGACTCACGCGGACATACGCTTCATGACCTCGCCTTTGCCTGGTTACTGAGCAATAAGCATGTCTCTTCGGTGATAGCGGGCGCCACCCACCCGGACCAGGTGACCGCCAACACTGCGACCATGGATTGGAAATTGTCCGCCGAAGAATTGACCGAAGTAAATACTCTGCTTTCATAAACATAAAAGAGCATTGTGTTCACGATCAAGATCCTCTCAAAAAACGACCTGCCCCTGCTGATGAACGTCGCAGAGGATGTCTTCGACAACCCCATTGACGCAACCTTCGCACAGGAATTTCTGGACGACCCGCGCCATCACATTGTGACAGCGATCTCAGATGGTGTGGTCGTCGGTTTTGCTTCGGCAATCCACTACGTTCATCCGGATAAACCGCCCGAACTATGGATCAACGAGGTCGGCGTCGCGTCGTCACACCAAAGGCAGGGAATTGGCAAAGCGATCCTGAAAGAGTTACTGCAACTGGGCCGCGGACTCGGTTGTAAAAATGCCTGGGTGCTGACAGATCGAAGCAACGAACCCGCAAACCGTCTGTACATGTCCGCAGGCGGACAAGTCGACTCGGGAGAAACTGTGTTGTATGAATTTGATATCGGTGCATGGATATAGCAATCTTGCTCAACAAGATTTAAAACTGTGTAATTGCCAATTGTGCAAATCAAATATTCCACATATTGCTACTTGGTGATCATTATCACGAGCGCATGAACCGCTTTATTGTACGCACTAAATTGAAAGCGGAGTGGCTAATTTCGTGGGCTTAACCACAGAGACCACAGAGAACTCAGAGTTTTTTTCTCACAATCTCTGTGAACTGATATGAAAAAACAAAGGCAAACCACGGAGCCACTGAGACACGGAGAATTTAAAAACTCTGTGTCTTAGTGGCTCAATTTTCATAGTTTGGGGTGACTGTCGAAACTACTTCCATCAACTGAGGCAGTTACAACCCGCCGATCATGCCCGATCTCCTGGAAGGGATGATCGTTTTTTGTCACGCAACACTATGAGAGAAAAATAAGCAAAAGAAGTAAAACAAACGAAAGATGGGAATTCCCCAAAGATGTGCCTAAACGAAAATCTTAGGAATATCTTAGCAATGTATAACAGAGTTGTAAGCGCGAATCCATGAATAAAGGGGTAGGATAAGTAATGAAGCTGGCCGTTTGGTCGGCGGAGGTCCAATTGAAACAGTACATAATCCAAGCCCTGGATTTTTTCAAAAAGCACAAGTACGGGAGACTTAGCGCGGTTGCTCTGCTCGGTTTAATGATCATCGCGAGTGCTCTTGCTATTCGATCAAGCCAGCAGGAACCACCGCTTGCCCTGAGCGATGTGGCAAGCGCCATCTCAGCCGGCAAAGTGGAGAAAATCGAAGACATGCCAGAGAGCGGGAGCCTGATCATTTTATACAAAGACGGCTCAACACACACTTCACGACGCGATCAGGCGTCCTCTTTTCTGGAGCAAATGAAATACCTCGGGGTGAGTGAAAGTGCGATGTCGCGCGTGGAGTATAAGATCGTTGAACCCGGCGTGTTCACCGGCGAGAAAGGCACCAGCGCCCTGATCAGCCTCGTAATGCTTGTCATGGCGGCTTTCGTGATCACCCGAATCGCCGGTGGCCGCCTCATCCCCACCCAGAAAAAGTATACGCAAGGCGATGTTCCAGAGACCACCTTTCAGGATGTGGCTGGCGTGGACGAATGCCGCGAGGAGTTGGTTGACATCGTGACCTTCCTCAAGAACAACTCAACCTACCAGCAGATGGGCGCGCGCATGCCGCGCGGCGTTCTGTTGGTGGGCGAACCGGGAACGGGCAAAACCCTGCTCGCCAAAGCCATCGCGGGCGAAGCGGGCGTTCCCTTCTTTAGCACCTCCGGTTCGGAATTTGTCGAAATGTTCGTGGGTGTAGGCGCCAGCCGGGTCCGTTCGCTCTTCAAGAAGGCGCGTTCGAAAGCCCCCAGTATCATCTTTATCGATGAGATCGACGCGATCGGACGCAAGCGTCACTCAACCGGCGGCGGGGGAGGCGAGATGGAACAGGATCAAACCCTGAACCAGATACTGGTTGAAATGGATGGATTTTCCCCGGCGGATGGCGTCGTCGTTCTGGCCGCCACCAACCGCGTGGATGTGCTGGACCCGGCCCTCATCCGCCCCGGTCGGTTTGACCGCCAGGTGAACGTTCCGCGTCCAGACATCAAGGGGCGGCTGGCCATTCTCCAGGTGCACGTCAAAGACCGAAGGCTGTCTTCGGAAGTGAACCTGCTGGATGTCGCCCGGTCCACTCCGGGGTTGGTTGGATCCGGGCTGGCGAACATCGTCAACGAGGCCGCGATTCTGGCGGTCCGCGCCGGGCACGAAGAGATCACGAGCACGGACTTCCAGGAAGCGGTCGAGAAAAACCTGACCGGCGGAATCCAACAGAAGAGTCGCGTCATCAAGGAAGAGGACCGTCTCACGATCGCCTATCACGAAGCCGGTCACGCGGTGGTGATGCACCTGACGCCGCACTCCGACCCGGTCTACAAGATCACAATCATCCCGCGTGGACAGATGGGCGGCTTTACCATGGCGCTCCCTGAAGAGGACACCCTGCTCATGTCGCGCAACCAGTTTCTCGCCCGAATCACCGGCCTGATGGGCGGACGCATCGCCGAGGAACTGTTCCGCAATGACATCACCAGTGGCGCGTCGAACGACCTGCAGATCGCCACACATCTGGCCGAGGAGATGGTCATGCGCCTCGGAATGGGCGCGACGGGTTTGCGAGTGTTCCACCGGCCGGAAGGGTACGAAGCGCTCGCGGCTCCGCACACCGGCCAAAGGACATTCGAGGACGCGGTCGAACGCGTAACGCAAGCCCTGCTCCAGCAGGAAACGATGACGCGGGAAGAGTTCAAAGCGTTGATGGAGCCGATTCCCGTAGTTGCCATGTAAGTGGCAATGTAAAGCATCACGCAACGATAAAACCGACTCATGTAGAGTCGGTTTTTGCATGAAGCACACGGGCGCGTTCGCTGAAATTCAGAATCCGCTCACGAACAACAAGGCTTCCGAAGTCACAGCGACCTCGGAAGCCTTGTTATCAACTTTACCTTGCTGCTACGCGGCGACTGTTTCAAACGCCATATTCAACCGTGACGAAGCAGGCAGAATGTAATTCAGTTTTTCAAAGCCAATTACATTCCCGTCTTTATCCTTCATCAAAATAACTTCATCGCCCGTCTCTTCGGCGACCACTTCATCTTAGGGATTGCCGAACCAGACGGTAAGCGTATTGCCTTGCTGGTTGTAAACGACTTTGATTTGTGTCATCTTTAAACATCTTTGCGGTGACGAACGCGAACGATTTCGATAACCAGTCTATTTTCAAAAACTTCGTACACGACACGATAATCCCCAATACGAATACGATAACTGTATTCCGAGCCGACCAACTTCTTGACGCCATGCGGATATGGGTCATCGGATAATTCCAAAACTGCCGCGACGACTCTTGCAATTGTCGGGCGCGGCAGTTTCTGAAGTTCTTTGTAAGCTGAACTCTTCCACTCAATTTTGTAGGAAGCCATCGCGCTTCAACCTTTCGATAACTTCCTCGTATGGAATGGTCGGCTCGTCACGGCGTTCAGCCAGGACAGCCAGATCGTCCAGGTCTTCCAATAGTTCTTCAAACTCTTCGATGGGAAGAATGACGGCGGTTTTTTTACCGTTTTGATCGGTGACGTATTGTGCCTGCAAATCTCGAATTTCCATGCTACCTCTTTTCACTTTGACAACGTTAATTATACCAAGTTCAAGGATCTCCGCCGCAGGTGTTGTGCTGTGACCGCAGAGGGTGTCGAAGCAGACAATCCCACCCACCCCGAAGCGACCTACCAATATCGAAACCATCCACGAATTTTTCACGAATACTCGAATTGCACGCGGTCCATTCGTTTATTCGTGGTTTCATTCGTGGACGGTTTTCCCCCACAGACACGCCCGCCGAAACCCACAACCCGCCGCACGGACAACCTACCCCAGATTGAAACAGATTCTTATGCATGAGTAGGTATTCAAATTTAGATCGAAGGAGCAATCACAATACGAAATCCTCTTCGCTTTTCAATGCCATAAGAACTTGCTATACGAGTCGCACAACGCGCATATTGCGCATTTTCGTTGAAGGAGCCGCCACGTAATACACGTAGACCTGTTGCATTTTCGCTTTCGCGGCCATCGCTGAAAATATAAGGATATGGTTTATAGAGGCTGTGCGTCCACTCCCATACATTACCTGCCATATCGCAACATCCATATGGCGAGTCACCTTGCGGGGAAAATTCGAGAACAGGAGAAGTATCATCTCGACTTTCTTCTAAAGAATTACATTTTTTCAACTCAAATGTATTTCCCCATGGCCACTCATTACCATGAATTCCTCTAGCTGCTTTTTCCCACTCCGCTTCTGTTGGTAAGCGAAAGACAAATCCAGCAGGTAAATTTTCTTTATACAAGTCTGTGAGCCATTTACAATATTTTGTAGCATCTTCCCAGGAAACATTTAGAACTGGATGATCTTTTCTTTGCAACTTATAAGTAGAAGAAACAAAATCATCACCATATCTCTCATAGTCAAAATTTTCCAGCGCCGCAGAATACATTCTCCTTTCGCCATTTTCAAAAGCAACTTCAATAACTTCAAAATTGCCATTTTCAGGGTTAATACCAGACCGAACCGAAATCACTTGACCCTTTCTCCAATTTAACTTTGGAAAGACAATAAATTCGCCCTTTTCGTAGTGCGTACGAGGTGTATATACTTTCTCCATAATACCAATTTGGGGTGAAAACAAATTCATCTCTGAGTTTGTCACAGGATATTTTGCGATCCAATAATCATATGGAATATTCACAATGTGCATGGGCGTTTCATCATTACTAATATTTTGTTGCCCATCTGAAGATCCCATAATAAACTTACCTGCTATGACAGGCAAAAAACCCATATTTTTAAAAGAATAGATTATTGGCTTTCCAATAAAAACAGATTCCGTTTCAAGAGGTATTGATCTGCGATTTTCTTTTATATCCAACATTAACGAGTCGGCACGTTTTTTTAGACTAATGACTATCCGTCTGCCTGCAAACTCTCTTTTATCTTTGGGAAAATAATCAATATATTGGTATGGTCGTAATCGACGAGGTGGTTGGCATTCCTCTAATCGAAGCGGGATTATGAATATAGATTCTTCGGGTTTGTAAAGCGCAACATCTAAAACCAGCCTCAATTCTTTCTGTATATATCCATCCCTGGTTATCGAATTATTTGAAAGTAATACGACAACCGCATCCGTAGCCTCTACAGCCTTCTCAATCTCCAAATCCCAATCTTGACCTGGAAGCAGTTTCTCCTCGTCCAGCCACGGATCAATCCACCCTTCGGCAAGTAGACGTTGATATAACTCGCGGACAACAGGCTTGTCCTGCGAAGCATGACAAAGGAAAACACGGAGCTTTCTGTCAGTAGTGTTCATGGTGAATGAGCGGATTTTAACAGATTCCTCAAAATACATTGGGGTAGAAACGAAAGTGGGAGCAAATTATCATATAATCAACTTTACTATGACCACAGATACCTTTGATGAATGGGAATCGTTCCTCAATCCCCAAAAATTAAAGCAAGCCCTTATCAAGGCATCGCTATTCATTTCTACTTATGAGTCGATTAAGAGCCGAATTGTGGATGAAATAAAGGAATTCTACACATCCGAATGGAGACTCAACGAACAAACTGGGGAAATGGAATCGCAAGTTAGCGAAGAATACAAGAAGCATGTGCTGGCTTTATATCCAAAAGATGAATTTCACGCTTGTTGTCTCTGGCTTGTTGAAGGTCACGCGTTTACGCAAGATGATTTGGATATCATTGCAAAAGCCAGAAAGCATAGAAATGCGATTACGCATGAGATGACAAAATTCTTGAGTTCACCAAGCACACATACGGTTGATGGGCAGCTTTTCGTAGCAATGATTGAAATTGTCAAAAAATTTGATCGATGGTGGTTCAAAGAAATTGAAGCAGCAATCAATCCAGAAATCTATGAAAGAAACATTGATGACATTGATTGGGATAACGTGATCGGTTTAGGAACAATGTCTCTCCAGTTACTGGCTAGTTTGTTCGATGGAGAAGACACCTACCTAGCTGAAATTCACAGGTTATTTGTTGATGAAGCAAAGAAACTCAACAAAAATCCGCGACCATAACGGTCGCGGATTTTTTTATTTGTTAGCTCCCCTCACTCCCCCGTCGGCACCCAGATATTCTTCACCTGCGTCGCCTCGTGCAAAAACTCATGGCCTTCGCCCTGCTCGCGATCCATCCAATCGCGCGGCAAGCCGTAGCCGACCCACGTCCGCTTCATGTTGGAGGTGGACTCGTCCTCGACGTGGTAACTGCCCTCCGCCGAGCCGAAGTACCAGACCGCGTCCACGTCTTCGTGCTGGACGAGAGTCTTGGTCAGGTGGTCGCGGTCGCCTGTGATGATGTTGACCACGCCGCCAGGCACGTCGGACGTATCCAGCACCTGATAAAAGTCCGTGGCGCTGAGCGGGAATCGCTGGCTGGGGATCATCACGACCGTGTTGCCGCGCGCGATGGCAGGCGCCATCAGCGAGACAAATCCCAGCAATGGATACTCGTCTGGGCAGGCAATGCCGATCACGCCCATCGGTTCGTTGACCGCCACCGTAATGCCGCGCAGGGTGGTCTCCTGGATGTTGCCGCCGTATTTATCCGCCCAGGCCGCGTACGTGAACAGCCGCTCCACCGATGTATCCACTTCGGCTTGCGCGGACTTCTGGGTGCGTCCCGTCATTTCGACGATTCGTTTTACAAACTCGGCGTTGCGCGCGTCCAAATTCTCGGCGATGAAATACAGGATCTGCGAACGGTTGTATCCGTGCCGCATCGCCCAGCCCTGTTTGGCTTCGATCACCGCGTGCGCGGCTTCCACTGCGTTGCGGATGTCCTTGCGGTTGCCGTCGCCGACCTGACCGACGATCGCTGTCGGCTTAGTTGGAAGCGTGGGAGTGTGTTCGCCCCACTTCTTTGATTCATCCAGTTTAAAGTCTGGGCGCGGACGTTCCATCCATTTCGGTCTCACGTATTCAAATAAACCTTCGCGTCCGCCCTCGCGCCCAAATCCTGATTCGCGATAGCCGCCGAATCCGCCCGCAGCGTCGAACACGTTATGACAGTTGACCCACATCGCGCCCGCCTTGATCTTGCTGGCCGCGTCGAGCGCGAGATTGATGTTGTCGCTCCACACACTTCCGCCGAGTCCGTAGCGCGTGTTGTTCGCCAGCGCAATGGCTTCCTCGGGCGTGCGGAATGTTAAAGAAACCAGCACGGGACCAAAGATCTCCTCCTGCACCGTCGACGCGGCAGGATCGAGGTCTGTGATGAGCGTGGGCTTGTAGAAGAGCCCCTTCGTGGGCAGGGGGATGTCGGGCTGGAAAACCTTGCCGCCTTCCTTCTCGCCCATCTTCACCCAATAATCCACCGTGTCCCATTGGCTCTTGTCCACGATGGCGCCCATGTCAATGGACTTGTCAAGCGAGTCGCCCACGCGCAAATGACTCATTCTTGTTTTTAATTTTTGGATGAAACGTCCCGCGACATTTTCCTGCACGATAAGCCTTGATCCCGCGCAACAGACCTGACCCTGATTAAACCAGATCGCATCAACCACGCCTTCAACTGCTGCGTCCAAATCGGCATCTTCAAAAACGACAACAGGACTCTTGCCCCCCAACTCGAGCGAGATCTTCTTCCCCGACCCCGCGGTGAGATGACGCAACGTGCGCCCGATCTCGGTGGAACCCGTGAAGGCGATTTTGTCCACGTCGGGGTGCGTGACGATCATCTCGCCCGCCTTGCCGCTGCCCGTGATGATGTTAACCACGCCTGGCGGAAGTCCCGCCTCGGCGACGATCTCCGCAAACAACAACGCGCTCAGCCGCGTGTACGACGCAGGCTTGAGCACAACGGTATTTCCCATCGCGATGGCGGGCGCTATCTTCCACGCCAGCATCATCAACGGGAAATTCCACGGGATGATCTGCCCGATCACGCCGACGGGTTGGTAGTCGCGCAGTTCGGTTTCCATCAATTGCGCCCAACCCGCGTAATAATAAAAGTGACGCGCCAACAGCGGCACATCCACATCGCGCGACTCGCGGATGGGTTTGCCGTTGTCCATGCTCTCCAGCACAGCCAGCAGACGATGATGTTTCTGGATGTTGCGCGCGATGGCATACATGTATCGCGCCCGCACCACGCCTGGAGTCTCGCTCCACGATTCGAAAGCCGTCCGCGCCGCGGCGATGGCGGCATCCACATCCTTCTTCTCCGCCTGCGTTGTCTCCGCCAGCAACTCCCCCGTGGACGGATTGAATGACGAATAGTACTTCGCCGCTTTCGGCGTCACCCATTCGTTGTTGATGAACAGCCCAAACTTCCGTCCATGCTCCTCCAGCCAGGCGTTCACAGCCGAGGGAGATTCAGGGGCGGGACCGTATTCCATGGTTTTGAAGAGGTCGAGTAAGGTGGTCATAAGATACTCCAGTAAGCAAGACGACTTACAATCGTCTCGCCCATTCCGCTAATCCAACAGTCAGGCAATCGTTCAGCCATTTACTATAACTTTCTTTCAAACCGCCATTCCTAGCAGAGTCTTTATAGGAAAAATAAAAAGGCTCATTGCATATACGATGCGTCTCCCCAAATTGAGGTTCGATACTATCTTCTTCCCTTTGGTTGTCTGGCTTGTTTTCAGGAAAGAAAATAAATCCCGTTGAAACCATTATTCCTCTATTTACCTTTCCCAAGTAATGAAAGGAAAAGACGATTTGGGCTTTTTGTTCACTAAATTGATCAAACAGATGTAAGCGTATCCATAGACGTTTTCTGGATACATTTACCCAATAATCAAGTTCCTTGGCAATTTCAATTATTTGCATAGTGTAATAAAACTCATTGTAGTGCCTGCTTTTTGTGACTCTAAGCAAAGGCGGAGATGTGACACGTGAAAATTTCTTCTGGAGAGCGCTTGAAACTTCGGCTAGCATTTTTTCAGCAGTATCAACCAAATCCACCGCTAATTTTTCAACATCAAGGAATGCCTTTTCGTTTTCCTGTCTTCGGGATTGATACAAGTCAACAATCCCATCAACCACAGCAGGCAACGCTTTTTCATCGTGCAAAATATCCTCCGAAAGCGTCAAAGCACGAGAAAATGATTTTTTTGCATTTTGCCCAAACAATACAATCAGTTTTGATAAATTTCCAAGATCAGCAGACTCTAATGCATTGATATAGTCACTCCGTTGGTCACGATTGATTACGACTGGAAACCACCCCGCTTGTAAGAATACAATTGTCGCTAACGCTCTGGCAACCCTACCATTCCCGTCCTGAAAAGGATGAATTTGGGTGAACCTGTGATGAAGCCAAGCCGCGTTTATTTCGGGTTGTACATTTGTATGACTATTAAATAAATCAACCAATTTTTCCATTTCACCCTGAACATGGATTGGCGGGCAATATTCATGAATCAAACCGTCAGGTCTTGTCGGGTTGTTTGCCCACTTCTTCCATTCCCCGCGCTGTACTTCCATTTGAACAACGCTTCCAAACTGATCTTTACCTTCAACATATCTTTGATTTCGAGTAATTACCTGATGTAGTTGCCGTATATAGTTCAAAGATAACGGTCTGCGACTACCGACAAAATCAAACAGACCTTCCAATGCATCGCGATGATCTTTGATAACTGCAATCAATTCACTTACAGGCACATTCGTTGCTCCATGCGGAATAAGAGAAGCATCGAGTCCTTGTTCGATCAGTAATTGCGTCACACCTCTATCAATGGTATAGAGACGTTCAAGAATGCCAGTTTCAATTGACCATTCGCGCAATAGGCGTTCATTAAACTCTTTTACCGCACGCGACTCTGTTAGTTGCGCATGTTGCTCCTTCCAGATACTAGCAAGGGAATACAATTCAGGGTTTTGCATTTCCTCCCAATTTTCAGGAAGATCGGTAATGGACTCCCATTCATAACCTGATTTAGTTTGACTCATAATATCAACTCCTTAAAAAATTTCATCCCATCGGCATGTGATGTTTCGCGGCGTAGTGACCCGTGAGATAGTGATACAACTGCCGCTCGAGGTCGGTCAGCAGGCTGGACGCGCCGAAGCGGAACAAGTCATTCTTCAGCCATTCATCGCCGAGTTCTTCCTTCATCAGGGACTGCCACGCCATTGCCTGCTTGGCAGAACTGATCCCGCCCGCGGGCTTGAATCCGATCTTGTAGCCGTGACGTTCCTGATACTCGCGGATGGCGCGCGTCATCACCAGGCTCACTTCCAGCGTGGCGTTGGTTGACTCTTTGCCTGTCGAAGTCTTAATGAAGTCCGAGCCTGCCATCATCGCCACGAGGCTGGCTTGACAGACCTGTTTGAGCGTGCCAAGGTCGCCAGTGGCCAAAATGGTCTTCATGTGCACGTTGCCGCAAGCCGCGCGGAATTGCTTGAGTTCATCGTACAGGGATTTCCAGTCGCCCGTCAAAACATGGTTGCGGGCGATGACCACGTCAATTTCTTTCGCGCCTGCTTCGATGGCCTGCTCGATCTCCTGGATGCGTTGCGGCAACGGAGTCTGTCCCGCGGGGAAACCCGTCGCAACGGAGGCCACGGGGATGTCGGTACCTTGCAGGGCGTGGACGGCGTCCGCGACGCGATTGGGGTAGACGCAGACCGCGCCAACGGTCACCCGCTCCTCGGTCAGGCCGAGGCGTTCCAGCATGTCGGGGCGGATCGGCTGTTTGGCCTTCGCGCACAGGCGTCCGACGCGTCCAGGCGTGTCGTCACCGCCGAGGGTGGTCAGGTCAATGCAAGTGACGGCGCGTAAAAGCCAGGCGGCTTGCCATTCCTTTTTCACGGTGCGGCGCCCAGCCAGGGTGGCAATGCGTCGCTCCACCGCGCTCTTATTGACGTGCGCGCCCATCACCCAGTCCAGGTCGAGGGGCGTGCCGGGGTTGTGAGTGTTTTGAGTCATGGAAACTCCAAATGATTGTCTGACATGATTATACAGCGAAATAAAATCCAACCATTGTATAATCCCAGCATGGATTTCAAACACACTGTCAAAACAGGATACAACCAGATCGCGGACCGTTATCTCACCACGCGCACCCGCGATTCGGAAGATGTCCGCTTGCTGGCGGAAGTGGTCACGCGCCTGCCGGAAGGGGCGAAAGTGCTCGATGCCGGTTGCGGAGCGGGGATACCCATCAGCCAGATGCTGAGCGGGAAGTTTGCGGTGACAGGCGTGGATTTTTCAGAAGCGCAAATCAAACTCGCGCAGAAGAACGTACCCAACGCCCATTTCCTCTGCGAAGATATGACGGAACTGGATTTCCCCGAAAACACCTTCGACGGCATCACTTCCTACTACGCCATCATCCACATACCGCGCGAAGAGCATCAGCCATTGCTGGCGAATTTCCACAGAATGCTCAAACCGGGCGGACTGGCTTTGCT
>JBFYRY010000182.1:0-7891 GCA_041302025.1 Chloroflexota bacterium
CCAACTTGCCGTCCTGTTCTTGAGACATGCCTTTTCTCCTACGCCCTGCACACTAAACTAGTGGGTACCAGTGTCTCATCATTATAGTCACAGAGGGTTGACCAGACTCAGGATCTGCAAGGCTATCTTGCTTGTCATGACGACCGATAGCAGGCGAAACCCTTAGGGTCTTTTTCGTTTCAAGTATTTCCTCTTCCGACTTCACCCTCAGATTAACATGGAAGTGATTTCTCAACATACAATACGCAAACAAATCCGTCACTGGAGATAAGTGTTTCTCGTACAATCTCAAAAACAGATCATAGTTCCGCTCTTCAAAGAAAAGATTCTCACCATTTACACCGCGATTGTAAATGTGATAATAAGTGTCGTAGAGAAGTGGGGAGGGGCTGGTCATGATAATTTCTATCTCCAACCCTAAGGGTCTCCGAGACCCTTAGGGTTTTATCTTGTCACTCATACAAGAACCTCTGCAACTCATCCACCGCCTGTAACATCTTCTCCGCTCCGCCAAACAACTGATAAATCTCAAACGTCGAACCATACTGATCAAATGGGGAAACCTGCAACACACGCGGTAACTGGTCAAACTCGCCTATGCCGTAATCGGCGTATTTTTCCAGTAATGTATCCAAAATTGCTCGTGCCGCAGGCGTAAACGTATTGAAGAAATTAGCTTTCTTCTGGCGCAACTTCTCTGCCCGCTCACGGCGTGTTACGAGTGGGGCGTTGTACGCCACGTGCAAAAGCAAATCCAGCGCGTCGGCATCTTCTTGGTGTACAACATGTGCAAGATGGTCAGGGTCAATGCCACGGGCGCGTAACTGGTTCAAAATCTCAATCCGTTGCTCGGCTTTCGACCAATTCTGTCTCAAGTGCTCCGCCGTCAAATTCAAGCGGCGAATATTCTCTGTAACATAATCTGTGAATTGAACGGTCTTGAGCACGTTGCCATCGGGGTCCAATTCAAAAGCCTGCTCACCTGCGATATAGACCTGCACGTTATCGAGATAATACTTGCGTGGCAGTTCGCCTATAGACCCTAAGGGTTTCTCAAAACCCTTAGGGTCTTGCTCCTCAAGAGTGCCTTCTTCGCTGTCTTCAATCTTTGTCTCATTACCTTCACCGTCAATCTCAGATTTCATCACCCGTACCGGGTCGCCATCAAAGGCGGGGTCATAAAACAACTGTGTCGCGCCCACATAATCAATGATCGTGAACCAGAACTTATTATGCTCTTCTGAAACCCGTGTCCCGCGCCCGATGATCTGCTTGAAATCGATCATCGAGTTGATCGGCTTGAACAAAACAATGTTGCGGCAGGTCGGTGCATCCACGCCTGTGGTGAGCATCTGCGAAGTGGTGAGAATGACAGGAACTTCCTTCTCAGGGTCTTGGAAATTATCCAAATGCCCGCGCCCGACCGAGTGTTCATCACTGACTACGCGTGCCACATAATGCACGTGAATTTTAGACAGGTCGGCATTCAGGTTGTTCAACGCCTTACGCATGTCGAGCGCATGTTCCTGATCTACGCAAAAGACAATCGTTTTATCAAAGCGATTGGTTCTTTTCAGATATTCAGTCAAATGTTTGGCGACAACTTCTGTGCGCGAGAGCAAAGAAATAAGCCGTTCAAAATCTTTTGTCCCGTACAAATCAGGTGGAATTTCGCGCCCAAAGCGATCAAGCACACCCGGGTCGATCTGCAATCCGCTTGCATCCACATCGGGAATGACGCGGTACACGCGATACGGCGCAAGGAAACCATCGTCAATGCCTTGCCGCAGGCTGTATGTGTAAATCGGGTCACCGAAATAATTGTAAGTATCTACATTATCCGTGCGCCTCGGTGTGGCTGTCATGCCGATTTGCGTTGCGGACTCGAAATACTCCAGTATCTTGCGCCAATTGCCGTATTCATTGGCTGAGCCACGATGACACTCGTCCACGATGATCAAATCGAAGAAGTCTTTGGGATATTTCTCGTAAAGATTTTCACCAGTAATAGGGTTTGCCAACGCCTGATACAAAGCAAAATATACTTCCCGGCTCTTGGTGGCTTTGCCTTTGATCTTGTGCAACGCCTGCCCCATCGGCGAGAAGGTGCGGTCTTTGGCCTGGTCAACCAACACATTGCGGTCAGCCAGATATAAAATCCGTTTCTTGCGCTTCGACTTCCACAACCGCCACACAATTTGAAACGCAACGAAGGTCTTGCCGGTCCCGGTTGCCATCGTCAACAAAATTCGGTTTTGCCCCTCCAAAACAACATTTACCGCCTTGTTGATCGCAACTTGCTGATAATATCGCGGCAATTTCCCGCCCACTTCCTGCCAATACTGTGACAACGAATCAGTCTCATCCTTTTTATCTTCAAATTTGAACGTGCCTTTCAATCTTCCCCACAACTCATCCGCTGACGGGAACGTATCGACATCGCGTTCCATGCCCGTAATAAAATCATGCTCAACGATTCCCTTGCCATTGGTTGAATAGGCAAACTTTACGTTGAGCATTTCAGCATATTGCATGGCTTGTTGTAAGCCTTTGGATGGGTGGGCGTATTCGCCTTTGGCTTCTATCACTGCAATGGGAATATTCTGTCGAATAAACAAGGTGTAATCAGGGCGTAAACCTTCCTTGCGGGTGTGCCTGTCGCCGATGGGAACGATCCTTCCAGGCGTCAACACCATCTGCTCGGAAATGTACTCATCCTCCCAGCCAGCAGACTTGAGTTTTGGTAAAACGTAGATCCTGCAAGTATCGGCTTCGTTCATTATCCCTGTGCAATCGCTCCAATCGTACCCCCAAGCCCCTCAGCGGACAAGTCCCCTCCGGCATGGGGCGGGCAGGATGTTTGTTACAGTCTGCCTCTTGCATTTTCCATGTTTTTAATTGTATGATGTCATAGGCTTATTTGAATCTTTGCGATTTGGTCTGAAAGGAGCGGTTATGACCATTCTTCTGAACAGCAAACGCCAGCACGCCTCGGTCCAACCCGTGGAGCGGCGCGGCACGGATAATTTCCTGCTCTCCATCCCCCGTGGGGAGGTGTATCACGGGTGCCTGCTGACGATCCTTGAATCGGATATGCAGTCGGGCGCGCAGGTCATCTCACAGCCCCAGCGCGGCGCGCGCGGCAGGCAGAATATCATCGTGTCGTGGCGTCATGGCGTCGGCGACAAGGTCAGTTACCAGCTCGAAGCGTTTGCCAGCCCGGCGAACCCGCCGCAGGGCGCGGTCCCGCCGACCCGGCGGCCGA
This sequence comes from Chloroflexota bacterium, assembly GCA_041302025.1. GTDB lineage: Bacteria > Chloroflexota > Anaerolineae > Anaerolineales > Villigracilaceae > Defluviilinea. The sequence goes on from JBFYRY010000182.1 coordinate 3,266, forward strand.
CAGGCTTCATCCCCTCCGAGCACGGCTTCCGTTTTTCGAATGCCTTTCCCTCGGTTCCCGATATCACCATCCCGATCCCGTTTGGGAAGCTGGAGTTCGGAGATGCCTCCAAGGGATTGTGCGGCGGGATGGTGTTCTGTGCGCTCGATTACTTCCTTGCCAAGCGCGCCGTCCCGGCCGCGAAAGAGCCACCCACATCCGGCGAATTATTCGACCGGCTGGTACGGCGCCTGCTGAACAGCTTCAACCTGCCGACGGGCGTTCTGAATTACCTGGTGCTGATGAACCCCGACTACCCTGACGACGACATGGACCGCATGAAGGGGAAGGATTTCGTACCGCATGGGCGCGCCTGGCAGACGATCCGCGTGGAGTGGCCGGCCATCAAAGCGACATTGGATACGGGTCAGCCCTGCCCATTGGGCTTGATCCGGGTCAAGAGCGCGATACCCGCTGACGTTGGGAAGAACCACCAGGTGCTGGCCACAGGCTACGAAGTGACCGATGATGTGTTGACGCTGTTCATTTACGACCCCAACTATCCCAACCGGAACAACCTGATGCTAAAGTTGAGCCTTGCCCATCCCGAACAGGTGACCCCCATCCAGTATTCGCCGTTGAAGACAGACCCGGTATTCGCCTTCTTCCGCGTCAAGTACAAGTTCCGTTCGCCGCCTGCTGTTTAATTCACCCCGAAGGATGAAAATACCGTCCCGAAGGTTGCCGGGCAGGACTCGCGAGGTTTGAAAAAATCCTTTGGGATGTTTTTATCTATCTTTTCTCTATCATACAAATGTCGTTGCGAGAGCGGTGATCGTCCGCTCGAAGCAATCTCCCGGCACTTTATGCAAGACATTTCCTTGAAAACAGGAGATTGCTCACCTGCACTCCCCGGCACTTGCGTCCGGGGCAAGTGTGCGTCAGGTGCAAGTGTCGCAAATACCGCTCGCAACGACATACTATTTTCAAATGTACGGTAGTGAATCTATCTTCATATCCGATCACGGAGCACAGAACTTTTTGGAAGGTTTTTTCCGTGATCTCCGGGTACTCCGTGGTGAAAGCTTTGGTGAACCCGCGAGATCAGGCATTTTCTACAGATCAAACTATACCCATCCGACCAGTTTGCTGAAGACCATGGCACCGACCTCGTAGCAAAAGAGGGTGGTGCGTGAGTGGGTCTGGATCCATTTGTACCCGTAGGCGGGGTCGCCTCTGGAGTATACCGACAGCCAATGGAAATCCTGCCAGCCCATTTTTCGAGCGGTAGCCACCGCGCGGCGGGTGTACAGATCCAGCGTGACCAGCGTGGGTGTGCCGAGTTTCTGAGCCTTGATGATCTGCATCGAATACAGCAGGTTCTGGTATGTGTTCAATGAGCGGTCTTCTTCGATCACATTTTCGCGCGGCAGGCCCAGCAAAACGGCATACTCCGCCATGACCCTGGCATTCGAGATGCCAAGAGATTGATTATCCCCCGTGGACATGATCAGTTTCGCCTGCGGGAATTTCTTCCACCACTCGAAGGCAAGCTCGATCTGTCTTCTGGTGGGCAAAGTCGGGAGGGATGCATTCTTCAGCGCATAGGAAGGGATGACAAAGCAACCCGGCTGGGCGGGGGGATCATCTTCGATCATCCAGAAGCGTTTGAGCATGGTTTACCTCTTCACAAGTATGTCTCAATCCTACCCTCAACATCCCAGGCGGACAAGTGGGGAGTGCATTTTCTGTGAGTATCTCCATATGCCTACCCACTGAGCGCACGAAGAACACAGAGAGATCTCAAGAAAAACTCTCCCGAAAGAGCATCGGGACAATGCGTGTGCTCGGTGTTCTCTGTGGCGAAAGAAACTTTGACACACGTTTCCCGCCATTCCCGACAGGTGACGCTCGTACCGGAAATTTTCCCTGCACGAAACCACTTGAAATGGGCTTTTGAAAGTTGTATAGTAGTACTGTACCGGGCAGGTTGAAGGATGGACGGTGAAATTTCACATCCCGGTGCTGAAGGGAGTGAGCATGAATAGGCAACAAGCAATGTGGTCCCGGATGGTATGGAAGGCGCTGGCAGGCCTTCTCTTGTTATCCATGATCTGGTTTTCAGTCTCCCTGCCGGGCAGGGTGGATGCGCAAAGCCTTGCCACGTCCACGCAGGCTCCCGTGATGCTGGCTCCCACCATGCGATTGAAGCCCGACCTCCTGCGGCTCCCTGCGCCGGTGCTCAAGTCTGAGACCGTGAAATCGGGGTTGGTGTTCAAAAAGGCGGAACTTTCGTACAGCAACCTTTTTGCCGGTTCCATGGACATTGAAAACCCTGAGATGATCCTGCTGGGGAATTCCGGTGCGGTGCACCTGGTGATCATCCCATCCCTGTTCTCCAGTGATTCCAGCATTTCGGCCATGTTGAACTCTTCCCCCGATAAGGTTACAGTGGTGGCTGACCCCCACTCGTTGAAGCCGGTGAACGGCACCACGCCGTTGAAATGGACCTGGTTGATCGATCCCAAGGTCCCCGGAGAGCACATCCTTTTGTTGTATATTGCGTATCAGGGAAACTCCGGGAATGCCAATGATGCGCGCTGGGACAATCTGGAGATCAGTCTGCTCGTTGCCGCGCCGACCGCCACCTGGACGCCCACCTACACAGCCACCTCTTCGTCCACTCCCACATCCACACCCACCATCACACCGTCGTTCACCCTGACACCCATCACGTTCACTCCCACCTTCACACCGACGCCCACGACCACCGTTACGTCAACGCCCACCCTGACCAATTCTCAAAAGATCGCGACAGCCCTGGTCAACAACCCTGCGCCGGTGATCGGCACCATTGTGACCCTTCTGCTGGGCCTCCTGACGCTCTATTTCAACGTCCGGAAAGGCGGAAAGAAATAGCCTCGATTTTTCTACTGTACATTTGAAAATAGTATGTCGTTGCGAGAGGTATTTGTGAAGCAATCTCCTGTTCTCAAGGAAATGTCTCGCATAAAGTGCCGGGAGATTGCTTCGAGCAGAAGATCACCGCTCTCGCAACGACATTTGTACGGTAGAGAAGCCTCGATCAGAAATAAGATCGGGTTTTGGGAAAACGCCGACTTCCCCATGGAGTCAGCGTTTTTCTTTATATCGGAATGGGATACGCGGTGAAAATCAACCCTGTAACACCTCTTGAATCCCTTTCTAAATTCCTGTATAGTGGATACACACGAAAGGAAGGCAGGGAATGCACAACGCCACCTACGAACCGATCTACAACCGCGACTGGCTCTCCACTTTTCTAAAATGGACCCGCGTCACACCGCTGGGAGCGGGTTTGGTCCTTGCAACGCTCAACCTGCTGGTTAATGGTCTGTTTGCCCACCGTTCCGGCACATGGTTCAGCAGTTCCGCCGGGATGGGACTGCTCAATGATTACCAGGTGCTGGTCTTCAGCCTGTTGTTCCAGCCCACAGTCATTGCCAGTTTCTGCTGGTTCCCGCACGGCATGAGACATCTGTACGAAGGCATCACAAGGGAGGGTGTGTTCGAATCCGGTCAGGTGTTGAAACGATCCTACGAACACCTGCGTGAGCGTTTCCAGGCTCCGTTCGTGGCGCCGATCGCCGCGGCATGGGCAGGCTTTGCGTGCTTTGCAGAATACTATATCTTCTTCCGTCCGCTCACCACATCCTGGCTCCAAGCCCAGCCCAATGTCTTCTGGTTCCGCCTGCCGCTCGAATTCCTCTTCAACTTCATGCTGGCGATGGGGTTCTACGATACGCTTGTGATGCTCATTGCGGTGCGGAAGGTCTTCCGTGAGAATCCCATCCGTCTCCAACCCTTCCACCCCGACCGGGCAGGGGGCTTGGGCGCCGTGGGACGCTTCACCGCCAACATGGGGTATGCCGTGGGCGCGGTGGGCTTGTTCCTCACCATCGTCCTGTTCCAGCGTCCGCCGGAGACCGCCCTGTTATACAACATCATGATTGGTTTCATGTTCGCAATCTACTTTGCGCTGGCTCCCATCAGTTTTTACTTCCCGCTCTGGTCCGCGCATGATGCGATGGTCCTGTACCGTGAGTCCATCGTACGGGGCATTTCAGCGGAATTCGATACGGTCCACGCCCAACTGCAATCCCTGCGCGCAAAGGATGCCGAAAAAAACGAACCGCTTCTCAAACGCCTCCGACAACTGACCGAGGAACGTGACCTGGTCAATCGCTTCCCGGTCTGGCCCTTTGATGCATCCAGCCTGCGAAAGTTCTTTGGTCTTGCCTTCTCCCCGCTGGTGCCCATCCTTACATCTCTTTTGCTGGATGTCCTTTCGAAGTGGCTTCCCTGATCCATAAAGAGACCTTTCAGGTCATACTGCCTGGGTGCGCATTTCTTACGTCCGATCATGGCAGCGCTCACAAGCATTCACCACGGAGTGCACAGAGTCCACACATTATCCCGATGCTTTTTCGGGAGAGTTTTTTAAAGGTTTTCTCTGTGATCTCCGTGTGCTCTGTGGTGAGAAAACCTTCAAGAAACAGTCTCTGAGCCTGAACGACTCCGGTTATACTTCCATCCCATGCAGAGAAAATTCACATCACCCATCGGCATCTTTGATTCAGGCGTGGGCGGACTCTCCGTCCTGCGCGC
>JBFYRY010000409.1:0-3242 GCA_041302025.1 Chloroflexota bacterium
CGCCTGGGCGTCAAACGCCCGCTGTAGGAGGAAACATGAAAGATAGATCATCTCACGAGATTCTCCCGGACGACAAGCCCGTCCCGTTTTTTCCAGACCACTTGATGACCGAGTTTTGGGTGGCAATGGGCTTTCTCGGGCTGGCAATCATTGTCGGCGCCATCGGCATGTTCATGCCTGTCGGTCTGGAGGACCCCGCTGACCCATTGAACACCCCCCTGCACGTCAAGCCTGAATGGTATTTCCTGTTCCTGTATCAACTGCTCAAAGTAGTCCCCGATTATGTGTTCTTCGGTCAGATCGAAGGCAGGGTATTTATCACCGTTGCGGTGATCGTGGGCTTGCTGGGACTCATGTTCCTGCCGTTCTTCGATAAAAAGGACGATACCAAACGAGCCTGGTGGATCCGTGCCGCGCTCTCAGCGCTTGCCTTGATCATCATCATTGCCCTGACCATCTGGGGAGAAGTGAGTTAGCCATGCCCGATATTACCCGAAGAGACTTCCTCAAATTGATGAAAGGCGCAGGCATTGCCCTCGGCGCTGGCGCGGTCGCCGCGCCTGTGGTGGCATATTTCTACCCCACCGACCTGCAGATCTATCCTGCCGAACCTGCTTTCGTTTGCGAAGAAAGCGAATTGCCAGTCGGTGAAGCGCGCACGATTCCATTCGGGCGTTATCCTGCCCTTGTGATCAACACGCCTGAGGGATTGAAAGCCTACTCCGCGGCGTGCACACATTTTGCCTGCACGGTCAAATGGAACAACGAGGCAGGCACAATCGATTGTCCATGCCACGAGGGCTACTTCAAGGTCGAGGATGGAAGCGTGATCAGTGGTCCCCCACCCAAGCCGCTCCTCAAACTGGAGACCGAAACCGTCGAGGGTAAGATCTACGTCAAGGTGAGTGAAGCATGACCACAACAGAACAACCTCCCCGCCTGACCTTCCACAAACACGCCTGGCGCGACCTCTTTGTTCAAGTCATTGGGCAGGCACGCGTCCTCAAGAAGTGGTATCCAGGCATCATGCACTTCCTGATCTTCTGGGGCGTCACTGTTCAAGTCATCGGCACCGCCATCAACCTGATGCAGATGAAACTGTTCCTGCCATTCGCGCTGGAGACCTTTCCGCGCAACGGATGGTATTTGGGCTACGAGATCGCCATGGATGTGGCTGGATTGTTCATCATCCTCGGCGTTTTGATGGCGGGATTCCGCCGCCTCTTCCTCCGACCGAAGGAGCTGTCCACCAATTGGGACGACTGGTTCGCCCTCGGAATGCTTCTCCTCATCACCCTGATCGGTTTCACGAACGAAGCCATGCGTTTGATGACGGTCAAACCGACGTGGGCAAATTGGTCGCCGATCGGCAACTGGCTGGCTGGTGTTTTCCTCGCCAGCGGCATGACCGTGGAACAAGCCTTTGAATGGCATAACGCACTTGTGGTGGTGCATGTCGTTGTGGCGCTCGTGCTGGTGGGGAGTGTCCCGTTCACGAAACTGCGCCACATGTTCAATGGTCCGCTCAACATCCTTGTCCGCCCGGCGGCACGACCGATCGGTGCGTTGGAAAAGATCGAGGACATCGAGAACACAGAAATTCTCGGCGTGGGAAAAATCGTCGAGTTCACGCCCCAGCAACTTCTGTCGTTCGATGCGTGCCTGAAGTGTGGACGATGTCAGGAGGCATGTCCAGCCAACATCAGCGGCATGGACTACTCGCCACGCGATCTCATCCAAATGCTTCGCACAGGTATGAACAACGCCCTGCTGACGGGAGATGCCAAACCCGAAGATGACGTGCTTGGGAAAGTGGTGCCAGAAAATTACTCGTGGAATTGCACTACCTGCGGCGCGTGCATCGTCAAGTGTCCCGTTTTTATCAATCCCGTGGATGAAGTTGTAGACCTACGCCGCTTCCAGGCATTGACCAGCGGAAAATTGCCAAAGTCGATCTCTGATCTGCTCCGCAACTTCGAGCGGCAGGCAAATCCGTGGGGCATTCCCGCCGACCAGAAAATGGATTGGGCAAAGGACTTGAATGTGCGCGAACTCGCCGAGGGCGATGAAGTGGACGTGCTGTACTTCGTCGGGTGTGCGGCGGCGTTCGATCAGCGCAACAAGAAGGTGGCGCGTGCGTTTGTCAAACTGATGCAAAAAGCAAACATTGACTTCGGCGTACTCGGCTTCGACGAGATGTGTTGCGGTGAGACCGCACGGCGCATGGGACACGAATACATGTTCCAGGAATTTGCAAAGCAGAATATCGAGACCTTTAGCAAGATCAAGTTCAAGCGCATCGTCACTGCCTGTCCGCACTGTTTCAATACGCTCAAGAACGAGTATCCGCAAATGGGCGGGGACTACAATTGCCAAGTCTGGCGTGGAGCGCGTGGAGATGGCGCGCAAGATGGAAGACAGTTTGTGTTGTGGAGGCGGGGGCGGCGGCATGTGGATAGAAACCGATGTCAACACGCGCATCAACCATCGCCGATTGCAGGATGCCCTCGACGCCAAAGCGGACGTAGTTGCAACCGCCTGTCCGTACTGCATGATCATGTTTGAGGATGCCATTAAATCCAAGGCGCTTAATGAGAAAGTCAAAACGATGGATATTGCCGAGGTGCTGGAAAAGCAATTGGAACTATAATTCAGGCGACTTGCTAAAGTTTTAGCCACAGAGAGCACAGAGACCTTTGAGAAAATCTCATATTCCCCGTGATTTCTGTGGCTGATTTTTTTCAACACAATGGAGAGAATTATGCTGGACTTCAATTCAAAATTTGGTCGCACGATAAAGAAGCATCTCAAGAACCAATACTTTGTCTGGTTGACGACTGTGGATGCAAAAGGCACGCCCCAACCGAGACCTGTCTGGTTCATCTGGGAGGATGATTCGTTTTTGATTTTCAGCCAGCCGAACGCGTACAAGGTCAAACACGTGAAAAACAACCCCAAGGTGTCCTTGCACTTCAACACATCCGACGAAGACGGAGAAAAGGATGTAATCATCTTTATCGGAGATGCAGTCATTGACAAAAAAGTATTGCCCGCTCATCAGATCAAAGCATACCTAAAGAAGTACAAGATAGGTATCATCGGTCTCAACATGACCCCTGAGAGTTTCAGCATAGAATATTCAACAGCCATCCGAATCAAGCCAACGGAAGTCCGTGGTTGGGTGTAAAATACTTCCTGCTCTTTGAGGAGGAGTATTATGAAGGATACGATTCGCACACTTC
>JBFYRY010000183.1:0-7850 GCA_041302025.1 Chloroflexota bacterium
GTTGACAACGACTTGTAACGATACGCCTTCACGGCGGCATGCATACATCTCGAACGGATAAAAGATCGTCTGCACCAACAGGTCGTCGCCGCGTGTTTGAAGCGGGGCAATGATGTTGACGATCTGTGCGATGTTGGCGATCTTGACCACGTCGGCATGGCGGATGAAACTGTTCAGGAAGCCCGCAACCACCAGGGCATCCTCCAGGTTATAGATCTCTTCGATCAGGTGCGGCGCGAACTTGCCTTCGCCGTTCATTTCCATGTTCTTGTACCAGACATTCCACTCGTCAAAGCACAGATACGGGCGGAGCGGACTGCGGTTTTTCGCTTGAACAAAGCGACAGGCGGCATCCATCTCCTCGATCTGCTGGTCAATGGAATTGGTGACTGCCAGAAAATCTGCTGTGTTGTTGTTCTGGTTGCCGACGTAACGGTGCAGGCTGATGTAATCAGCCAGTTTCCCGATGTGTTCCAGCACCTGGCGATCCCATTCCATATAGGTGGACATGCCGATCCCGCACGAACCGCAGGCGACCAGTTCAATGGATGGGTCAACGCTCTTCATCATGTGGGCAGCCTGCTGGGCGCGGATGGCATACTGCTCCGCAGGGACATGCCCCAACTGCCAGGGACCGTCCATTTCATTGCCCAGACACCAGAGTTTGATTTCGTGTGGTGACGGATTGCCATTGTCAGCGCGCATGTTCGAATAATGTGTGCCAGACGGCGCATTGCAATATTCCACCCAGTTGCGGGCTTCCTCAGGTGTGCCGGTGCCTAAATTCACCGTGAGCATGGGCGTCCAATCCATTTTGCGACAGAGACGGAGGTACTCGTCCGTGCCAAATTGATTCGGTTCAATGGATTGCCAGGCCAGTTCACGCCGAACGGGTCGCTGTGACTTCGGTCCAATCCCATCCATCCAGTGATAGCCGGATGCGAAGTTGCCACCGGGGTAACGCATTGCCGTCATGCGCAAACGACGCAAGGCGGACATTACATCCTGGCGGAATCCATCTTCGTCTGCGTGGGCGCTTTCGGGCTCATATACACCCTGATAGACGGCTCGTCCCATGTGCTCCAGAAATCCGCCGAAAATACGCGGATCAACCTCCCCGACCTGAAATTGCGAATGCAGAGTTAGCTTTGTGATGTCCATATATTTCTCTCCATGTAGAAAAGTTCAAGGCGACGGGATCAACAATACGCGCCACGAACTACGCGCTAGGCAACTTTATCACTGATATCGAACTTGATCTTCCCGATGTCGCTTGTGGTCGCGGCGATCGTGATCTTTTGTTCGCCATCAGCGAGCTTTTCACCCGTAACGGACACCTTCAACGGCATGCCCATCCGCACGGGGACAGAGTTACTGCGTGAGAGTTCTGCGCCATTGACGGATTTATCCGCCACGGTCATGGTGATGGCTTCGCCTTCGTAATTCTTCTCACCCACGCTGATGGGACCGATCCCGATCAGCATAGTCGAGTCGATGATGTTCTTCAATGCGAACTCGAAACCAGTGTCGTTATTCTTGAGCGAACCTTTCACATAGAGTTTGGCAAGCAGGAAAGATGGAATCATGTGTGTCTCCTTTTGAATTTTGCCACGGAGACACTGAGGCACAGAGCTTTTTATTTCTTTTCTCAGTGTTCTCTGTGTCTCTGTGGCAAATAGATTTTAGATCTTGAAAGATTTGAACTGTGGTAAATATTCTTTATTCTGCGCGAACATCTCATTGACCATATCTTTGATCTCTCGCAACGAGAGCACTGCCGCCGTAAGCGGATCGTGACAGATGGCGCGGTAGATCATGGTCGGGTCGCCGAGTTGACTGGCGGTGATCGCCATCTCCTCGATCTGGGAACTGACATTGGTCAGGATGGCACATTCGGCTGGCAACGCACCCACATGAATGGGATGGAAGCCAGCCTTGTCTACCAGCACGGGCACTTCGACACACGCGCCCAAAGGCAGGTTGGTGACAAGATGCGTGTTCGGCACGTTGCCGTTGAACGTGAACGACTCGCCGCCCTTCAGTGCGTTGATGATGAACGCCGCATATTCGTGCCCGCGTTCAATATCGATCGGCGTTTCTGCCGCGAACCATTCCTTTGCCTGGTCCTTCCATGTGGCTTCGTTGTTCTGGTATTCCTTCAGAATGTACGCATACTCGCCAGGATTCCAGCCCGTGCCATGGATGCAATACTTCTCGATCAAATCGGGGCGCTTGCGGAACCACCAGTTGTATTCCGAGTTGTGTCCGCTAGACTCGGTCACGTATTTACCGAACGCCAGGAACATCTCATTGCGTACGATCTCCATGTTGTAGATCTCTTCGCTCTCGGTCACCGCCTGATAAATTTGCGAATATGCGTCCACACCGTTGACCTTGAAATCGAGATACCAAGCCTGATGGTTGATGCCCGCGCAGGTGTAGGTGATCTCATCCAGCCCTGCGCCGATCCACCAACCGAGCATCTGCGCCGTCCCTTGCACGGAATGGCACAAGCCAGTCGTCGGGATGAAACTCGCGCGCTGGATCGCGCCGCACAACATCGCCATCGGATTGGTGTAATTAAGCAACACTGCGTTTGGGCAAACTTTTTCCATGTCACGCACAATATCCATCATCGGGTTGATGGTGCGCAGGAAACGGAAGATGCCGCTCGGTCCGCGTGTGTCGCCCACGTTGGTGTCAACGCCATATTTCTTTGGGATTTCGATATCGTGCCGCCAGACATCCGTCGCGCCTGCCAGGATGGTGACGAGCACCACATCCGCGTCACGCAACGCTTCGACTCTATCCAGTGTGGCTGTTACCGTTGCTGGATATTTTCCCAAGCTGACAATTTTCTCCACCGACCGCTTGGAAAAGTCCAACCGCTCGGGGTTGATGTCCATCAACGCGATCTCTGAATCGGCAAGCAATGGGAATGTCAGAATATCGCGGACGAGTTCGCGGGTGAAGCCCAGGCTCCCCGCTCCAATGAATGCTATTTTGGTCATGTGTTCCTCCGAAAAAGTTAAGATGTCGTTGCGAGGGCAATAGTCCGAAGCAATCTCCCGTTAGATGGGATGCTCCACAAAACAAGAGATTGCTTCGCTCGCTGAAGACCGCTCGCTCGCAACGACATAAGTTATGGATTTAATTTCAAAGTCATTGTTTGACGCGGCATAATGGTTATTTCAACCGCGCCGTTGTTGACGGTGAGTGTTTCCAGTTTGTTGCCGAACAAATCACAATGATGTGCGGATTCAATTTGAATCAACCCACTTGCAACAATGGCGGTTTGCTTTTCATCGCTGGCATTGAAAAGTGTCAGCAGGGCTCCACCTTCGGGTGCGGCGCGCAGGTTCAAGGTCAGAATGGGAGGCGTGGGCAGGTGAAGGAGAGTCCCGCTCGCGGGTAACAGATCCGAAGCGGATGGTTCGCCGAGATGTTGTATCAGCGGACGCGAATGTTCAGATTCAGAAGCAAATTGATGGGCGCGTGATTCGTCGAAGTCGCCTGCATAGGGAAGGATGGCATACCGCGCGGTCACCGTACCAGGTTGCGCGCCGGGGAAGTTCGTCTCCCAGTAGTTGTTCGTCACCCATCCGAGGAACAGGGCGCGTTCGAGCATGATGTCCTGTTGGTCCTGCGCGAAGTGGAAGTCGCCGAGTTGCACCATCGGGTTTTCAGGCATGGCTATGGTGACGCCGCGCTCGCCGTTGTTGAAATCGACCCAGCCCTGCACGGTGAAATAGTCACGGCATGAACCGGGGAGTTGATCGAGGTGTGGGCGGACGGGCACGCCGCCGATATCAAAACGCGCCTGGGAGTCGGGAATGTTGAAGGGGAATAGCAGGTACGTGGCTTCGGGATGAATGGTCGTTCCCATCTGCCACTCGGACTGGAACTCGATCTGGTCGCTGTGATCGGACAGGAGAACACGCTGAGAGATCTTTCCGATCAGCGCGTGCTCGACGATCTGCTCAACGACCGTGGCAAACGACAGGCGATACACTTTGTGCAAAAGAACTTTGCTCGGTGCGGTTCGCTCTGCTTGCCAGTCGGGATGCCAGCCGCGTGGAGTGGCGGTGTCAGCCATCCAGTTGACGGTGCACAGCAGCTTGCGCGGCTCGGGCGAATCGTGATCTGCAACTTCTTCATGGACAAATCCATGCAGGGGGTGTCCCGCCGTTGGATCCACCCACTCGTGATCCAGTTGCTTGTCGAACAGGGATGTGATACCGCCCTTCTGTGTGTCGAAGGTGATGCGATAACGTTCATTCTCGATGACCGAGTCTTCGCTCTCAGAGGCTTCCACCATGCTGGTGAGCGATTCCCAGTTGACGACAACGTACCCGAACGCAGGGACGGTTGTTGGCTTGAGCTGCCAACCCATGCCGCCATGCCAGCCTGTTTCGGCGCGACCTGTCCAGAAGTCGGTGGGCTGTGCCATGCGTCCGATGAATTGACGGCTGGAGGAAGGGTCATCGTTGAGTCCGCGTGGGATGAGAACGTTTTTGGGAATGGGTCCGCTGATGGTGCGCTCCCACGGAAGCGGATTGAAGATCAACAGGTCGGTGGGGTCGTTGCGTGGGATGAGGTGCGAGAAATCGGCGAGGGCATCGCGTTCAAGCAGAAGACTCAGTGAGCGGGCAGTGTAGGCAAGATTCTTTTTGTGGTTATCCATTGCCAGCGAGTCTTCGAGTTGCGGCTCGTTGGAGGCAGTGTCTGCGCCCCAGGTGTGCTCGCAGTAGAGATTGAGGATATGCCAGGCGGGATCGCGGTGGAGGTTATAAGTTCTTTCGGACCAGTTCGCCCTCATCCCCAGCCCTTCTCCCGAGGGGAGAAGTGAGTCTGATTCCCCTCTCCCTATGGGAGAGGGGTTAGGGGTGAGGGAATTCAGCGCAGCATAAATCGCATCCGATTTTTGCAATCGAGTGCGGGTCGTTCGCGCAATGGTGGTTTCTCTGGCGGAGGAGATACAGCCGAAGTTCCAGTAATCGGTCCAGTCGCCGCGAACCGTTTGCAAATCCGTGTGATGGTTTTTGACTCGTTCCCAGAACATGCGCGGTGTGGCGGTGATGACCTTCGGCGCGCGCCTGCTCTTGTTCCAGCGTTTGGCAAACTCGGCGAATGCACCCCAGGCGGAGCCGTTGTCACCGTAGGGATGAAAGCCTTCGAGGATGATGAACGGCAACGGGTAGTTGATCTCAGCTAGATAGGCTTCGATCTTCGGAAGCCACTCGAGAAAGACTTCGTCAGTTTCGTGAGCAAGACCGAACTCATTGGCTTTGGAATATTGCCAGCCGTTGAGCGCTGGGAGCGTGCGTCCGCTCGGGGCTTGCCAGAGGAAAACGTTCGGGCGCGGATGAGGCGGTCCGCCGAAGTGGTGGTTGATCGCCATGCTGAAGCCCTCGATGCCTGCATCGAGCAGGAGGTCGGGGAGGGTCCAGTTCTGCCCGTTGATGTCGCAGTTCATGGCGTGGCGGATGTCGAGTCCGTAGTCGCGGCGTAAACGATGAACTGGGCGCAATGATTCGATCATTTGAGCCGTGTCGAGCAGGGGTGTGTTGTTGGTCTGCATCGCCATGACTTCGATGAGTCCGGCTTTGTCAGCAGCGATGAGGCGGTCAATGTCACGGCTTGAGGCGGTCTTGAGCCAGGCATCGAGTCCGCAGGTGGTTTCGATCGTCCAGCGGAAGCGGCTTTCGGGTGGATTCGCCTCGTAACGCTGAATCAGGCGCAGGGCTTCGTCAATGAAGCGGTATTGCATCTCCCAAAAGATGGGCTGGTCGTTGGTGAATCCCACATCCGTGTGGGTGTGGTGGATGACGTAGATCGTGTCGAGGATCATGGGTATCCTACAAAAAACCGCCGACGATGGAGTATGGTTATCGTCGGCGGTGGCGGTTCACATGTCTCGATTTTAGGATACAATCTTGACGGTGTCAAGATTGAGAGACAAAACTTTCTCTACAATGAGTTTACAGCCGTAAAGACAACATGATGACTACCCCATCATCAACTTCGGAATGCGATGATAGGCACACGCAGAGAGATTCAATTGGCTCATGCACAGCACAATGTCGCGGCGCGCATGAGGGTATCGCTCATCTCATCGAGTTTGCAAAATCGAACAAGACATTGTCCATAGTGGAGAATGAACAATGTCTTGTTTATAAAAATCATTTCGTCCGAGCGGGCAATGTACTGGGATCAGTTTTATGTGTACGTGCTTTATTCAACCGAATCGTTCTTGTTCTGCTCCACCACATCCCCATTGACCCCCTCCCGGAACGAGCGAATGGCTGTGCCAAGTTCGCCAGCGATCTTGCCAATGCGTCCCACTCCGAAGAGCAGGATGACGATCACAAGGATGATGGTCAATTCTGTTGGTCCAAGTCGTAATGGCATGATAAATCTCCTTTAATCGGCTTTGCCGAATTCCTTTTCAATCGCTTCCATCACCTCATCCGAAACGCCATAGACATGTTCGCTGGAGGGAAACTTCCTGTCCAGAACCTCCTGGCGGTATTGCACGAAGGTGTCCTTCATAGTCTGGTTGAAGTTTGCATATTTCTTGGCAAACTTCGGCGTGAAGGTGTCGAACATGCCAAGCACATCATAGGTCACCAGTAATTGACCGGAACAGCCCGGTCCGCCGCCGATGCTGATGGTGGGAACGCGTAACTTCTTCGTGACATACTCTGCCAGTTTTGCAGGGACAGCCTCAAAGATGATCCCGAACGCTCCCGCATCCTGCAATGCCAGCGCCTCGGTCATCACCTTTCGCGCGGTTTCGATAGTCCGCCCCTGTGCCTTCAAGCCTCCCAAAGCGCCAACTGCCTGCGGATGCAGACCAACATGACCCATCACAGCGATTCCCATCTGGACGATGGCTTTGGTCTTCTCAATGTGATTGGGGGTCGCCTCGAATTTAACTCCATCCACCCTTGCTTCGGTAACGAAGCGTGCCGCGTTGCGCATGGTCTCTTCGATGCCATACTGAAACGACCCGAAGGGCATATCCGCGATGACCATAGTACGCGAACAGGCGCGTGCCACAGCCGCGCAGTGCATGACCATCATGTCCATGGTAGCGTTGAGCGTGTTGGGAAATCCGTGTACGACCATGGCGGCAGAGTCGCCGACAAGGATCATGTCAATACCTGTGTCGTTGATCTGTTTTGCAACGGGGTAATCGTAGGCGGTCAGCATCGTGATGACCTGGTTTTTGTCGCGCATCTCCTGGATGTCACGAACGGTGAGTTTTTGCGATTCCATGGTGGAAAGCTCCTTTTGTTGTTGATTTTACATCGCGGCGCGACGTTCCTTGATGAGTGCCATTACGCGGTTCCAACTCTTGATGAAACTACTGCGGAAGAGTTCAACGGGTCCGAACTCATCGTATTCTTCCGGTTCCATTCCGTCATCCAGGTAGCCGCGTTTGAAGTCGGGTAGTTTCTCCATCAATTCGTCGATCACCTTTTTGGGGACCGGATTGAAAACACGGTACACAACCGGCGGATTCTGCTCGATCAATTTATCGGCAGTCCCCTCCCAGTTGATCGTGATGCAGACTTTGCCACCGACCATTTCGGTGAAGTGATGTAATCCACGCGCTCCACCGCCGATGAACACGCAAGGATACTCGCGTTCGATCATCATATTGTAAACCTTGCGTGCCACTGCCAGCCCAGCCTGATGAAGGACGTCCGGCGAGATTTGGACATTGTTCTGCTTGACATAATTCGTCAAATGATCGTCGTAGATGCCAGCAATGTGGGACATGTAGAACATGGGCTTGTGACCGTTTTGCCCACTGACTTTCTTGTAAGTCTCACAAATGGAAA
>JBFYRY010000410.1:0-3202 GCA_041302025.1 Chloroflexota bacterium
ATGGACGGCTGGTACAGGCACCGATGCCGCGCCCTATTTCAGGGTCTTCAACCCCGTCCTGCAAAGCGCAAAATTCGACCCGAACGGAGATTACATCCGTAAGTGGGTGCCCAAGTTGCGCGGTTTGGATGCAAAAGACATCCACGCGCCATGGGAAAAGGGCATCAGGGTGAAGGGTTATCCCGAACGCCCGATCATCGAACGCGATAAGGAACAGACGCTGCGAGCCTATAAACTATCGAAAGAGGAGATCGGGAAATAATGGAAAATAAACGCGACCTGTCCGTCTCGATGGAACGTGCCAATATTTTTGTGTTGTGCGTCTCGATCCCTGTGGTGGTTTTGCAGTTTATTCTGTTCAATGTGATCCACGGCGCGGAAAAAACGGAAAGCACCTGGGGGCTTGGGTGGCTGTTCCTGGTTGTCGTCCTAGGCATCGTCGTCCACGAACTGATCCACGGTCTTGCATGGGCGGTTGCCGGGCGGAAACCGTTCTCTGCGATCAAGTTCGGTTTTCAATGGAAGACTTTGACGCCCTACGCCCACCTGAAGGAACCTGTGGAGGTGAACGCCTATCGGATCGGCGCATTCATGCCGGGTTTCATTCTGGGGATTCTTGCGTATTTTCTCAGCCTCGCGCTGGGCGACGGGAACTTGCTGTGGTTCAGCCTGATCCACACCGCCGCCGCGGGCGGGGACTGGCTCATCCTGTGGTTGATCCGCAAGGAAAAGGCTGGCTCGCTGGTGGAAGATCACCCCACTAATGCGGGTTGTTACGTCCTCGAACCCATTCCGGAGCCGCGATGACACGCGCCGGCCCTTTGATCCGCCTGTTGGAAAAAGGCGACATCCCGGCGATGGCGCAGGCGTTCAAGGAACTCGGCTGGAACAAGCCCGCATCGCAATATGAGCGCTACTTCATGGAGCAGGTACACGGGACACGGAATGTCCTGGTTGCATTCATCGAAGGGAAGTTCGCAGGCTATCTGACCATTTGCTGGAGTTCCACCTACCCGCCTTTCTATGAGGCAAAGATCCCTGAGAGGCGTGGGCATGGACTCCGACTACGGCGCGGCGCAAAGGCTTTACGTCCTGAGAGGCTACATCCCAGACGGGCGCGGATTGTACTCCAAGGGTCACTTTCCCAAACATGGTGAGCAGGTCACCGTGGATGACGATCTGGCTTTGTACTTTACGAAAGAGTTGAAGGAGAAATGAAGAAAAACCGTTTTTGGAAGATCACTGGCACCATATTGGGTGTCATTCTCATACTCGTCCTCGTGGCACCTTTTCTCATTCCGGTACCGCCGTTGGAGAACACCGTCCCCGCCAAAACGCTTGCGGATGAAGACAGTCGTTTCGTCGAAGTGAACGGGGTGGATGTCCATTACAAAACCTACGGACAAGGCGAACCTGTTTTCATTCTGTTGCATGGATTCGGCGCCAGCCTGTTCTCGTGGCATGCAGTGACCGCTCCGCTTGCGGAATTTGGCACGGTCATCGCGTATGACCGTCCTGCCTTTGGTCTCACTGAACGGCCATTGGAATGGGAAGGTGAAAGTCCGTACAGCCAGGATTCACAAGTGGAGCTTGTAATCGGCTTGATGGACGCGCTCGATATCGAGCAAGCCACTCTCATCGGCAACTCGGCAGGCGGGACGATCGCGATGCTGACCGCGTTGAAATACCCTGAGCGTGTACAAAACCTCATTCTGGTCGATCCAGCTGTCTATGCGGGAGGAGGCGCACCCGCTTGGATCCGTCCGCTGTTGGGTACACCGCAATTGCGTCATCTTGGTCCGCTGGTGTCGCGTCAAATCCAAACGCGCGGACCCGAACTGATCGAGCTCGCCTGGCACGACCCATCCAAGGTCACCCCCGAAATTTTGGAGGGATACCAAAAACCGCTTCGCGTTGCGGACTGGGACAAGGCGCTTTGGGAACTGACGCTTGCCAGCCGCGAAAGCGGACTCGCCGAACGCCTCGACGAATTCGACCTGTCCGTCCTCGTCATCACGGGCGACGATGACCGCATTGTCCCCACCGAGCAATCGGTTCGGCTTGCGGACGAATTGCCCAACGCCCAACTCGTCGTCATCCCGCTATGCGGACACGTTCCACACGAGGAACGTCCCGCCGAGTTCATGCAGGCTGTCACTGATTTTATGGCTGAGTCGAACTAAACAATAAAACACATCACCCTGTTCCGGGCATTGCCTGCGATTCTCCTGCAACTGGTATTTGGTGCCGATATTCTCTGGCATCTTGCCCTTGGAAGAAGTGGTGTTCTTCTTCATCACAAATATCCTGATCACCTTCGGCATGACGCTCCTGCTGGCAAATGTCAGCGAGGGAAGACTGGCAGAGTTGAAGCAATTGATCGGTAGAATGAGGCGCAATGGAAAACAATCTGAATCAGTTTGATGGGAAGCCGTTCCTGAATCTGGAAACAGTCCGCAAGAATGGACAATCCATGAAAACGCCTGTGTGGTTCACGCAGGCTGGGGATGTGATCTATGTCCGCACAGTGGCGGGTTCGGGGAAGGTGAAACGCGTCAGGAACAATGGAACAGTCCGAATTGTCCCGTGTGAAGCGGATGGGACTCCAAGGGGTGAATGGGTGTCGGCGCACGCGGTCGAGGTCACCGATGAAGGGACAGCAGAGCTTGTCGCCGGTTTGCTGGAGAAAAAGTATGGGACGGTTCAGGTCAGGTCGTTTGCAGCGGCGACCGAGTCGCGCGGTGACAGGTATACGATATTGAAGATCGAGTTGAAGTAATTACACTTCAGTGTTGACGAGGTCGTGGATCCATTTGCGGGAGATGTAACGCCTGAAGATAATGACTGCCTTGGCGGCTTCTTCGAGTAAGACCATCGCGTACACATAATACACGGGCAGGTCAAGCACAAATCCGCCGATCAACGCGGCAGGGACGCCGATGACCCAGATCGAGAAGAGTTCGGTGAACATGGCATAGCGCGTGTCGCCGCCCGCACGCAAGGCGCCGATAAAGAGCATGAAGTTGAGAACACGCAGCCATGCCGAGAGCGCGTACACGAGCATGATATTACGCAAATTAAACATGGCTGAGGGAGACAATTGATATAAGCCGATCACTGCATCGCGAATGAAAATCACCACCACTCCACCGATCAACGACAAGGCAACAGCAAGGATCGTGAAGCGGCGGCTGTATTCGAA
>JBFYRY010000411.1:0-4267 GCA_041302025.1 Chloroflexota bacterium
AGCCTGGATTTTCACCACAATAATTGCCTAACTAAATTCACCCGAAAAAAACGCGGTCTGATCACGCCTTCCTGAATTCACGCAGGATTCTCCGTTAATGGTTTGGGAATCGGCCCTGCTGCAGATTGGCTATCTTTTCTTATAATTATGTATTTACTATATTGACAAAAGTTTGTGTAGTTGTTATCTAATACTTTGGCGATATAGAGCATGCAAATACTGCGTGAAAAAGGAGTCTACATGCCACCTACAGCCACACAAACAACAGCACAAAAACATGTACGGTTTAGGAAATCGATAACTAATGAAGTAAAATTCTTTCTAGAGCCCGACCAGCCGCGACATCGTCAGTATGAGGCGCTGAGGGCACACTTTGTCGAGCAAATTCCCACCGAAGAGGTGGCTTCCCGCTTTGGTTTCACATCCGGATCCTTTCGTGTGCTCTGCCACAAATTCAGAAACGACCCGGAGAGAGCCTTTTTTGTCGATAGAAAACCTGGCCCGAGGTACGGACCCAAGAGAGATCAAGCGCGTGACCGCGTTGTCGCATGGCGAAAGAAAAACTATTCCATTGCCGATATTCAATCGGCCATGAAGGAGGAAGGCACCAGCCTCAGTCCTGCTTCAGTCTGGAAGATCCTTCAGGAAGAAGGCTTTTCTCGATTACCCAGGCGCAAAGACGAAGAGATGCCTGAGAGACCGCGACCAGAGCAGGCAGGGTATGCAGACGTCCGTGAATTGTCGCTTGATAACCGTGTCATCGAGACGCGCTGCGGTGGCGTGTTTCTCCTCATGAAGATCCTGGCCGAAATGAAGATACACCTGATTCCGACGTCGCTGAAATGGTATGGGTCAAAAATGATCCCCCCCGAAAACGCTTTTCTCTCATGTCTGCTCCTCAAACTGATTGGAAAGGAGAGGAAGAGCCACATCATGGATATGGTTTTCGACCAGGGGATCGCTCTTTCTGTCGGGTTGCCTCAGCTACCGAAAACCGCGTATGTCTCCGAATATTCGGCGAGGCTAACGCATACGAACAACTTGCAGTTCATGCAGCAGTGGCTGATGAAATTGCGAAAAGCGGATATCATCACGGGCGAATCCTTCAATCTGGACTTCCAGTCGCTTCCCTATTTTGGCGAGGAGGATGTGGTCGAAAAACACTACGTTTCCATGCGGTCGCGACGTCAAAAGGCTATTTTGACTTTCTTTGCGCAAGATGCCAAATCAAAAATCTTCTGCTACAGCAATGCTGATCTGCGCAAAGGAGAAGAAGCCGACGAAATTTTCAGGTTCATCGCATTCTGGGAGAAGCAATCCGGCAAGAAACCTCCCCATCTCGTGTTTGACTCCAAGCTGACAACCTACCCGAATCTGTCGAAACTGAATAAGATGGACATTTTTTTTGTCACCTTGCGGCGACGCACTCCGGACATCCTGAAGGAAGTGGCGAACGAACCCCCTTCCGCTTGGAGAAAGGTGGAGCTGAGCAATGTGAAAAGGAAATACAGAACACCCAAAGTGATCGACCGGGAAGTGCAAATTCGTGGTTACGCGGGCAGCATCAGGCAAATTGCTGTAAAGGATCTGGGACACGATCTTCCGACAATCATTCTGACCAATGACAAGAAGACTTCCTGCGCCAACATCATCACTCGCTATGCGCTGAGAATGTTGATTGAAAACGCCATCTCTGGCGCCGTCGATTTCTTTCACACAACGGCTTTGTCGTCTTCAGTCGCCATCAAAATCGACCTCGACGTTCTGCTCACGCTTGTGGGGCAAGCGACCTATCATATATTGGCCCGGCATCTTAGGGGCTACGAGGACAGCGAGGCCGACGTCATCTTCAGAAAATTCATAGATACTCCGGCCAAAATCTTTGTGTCACCTGAAGAGATCGAAGTGCGTTTGGGAAAACGAGCGAACAATCCAATTCTCATCCATTCTGGGTTCATCAATAGCCCTTTTACACTTCCCTGGCTAAAGAACACACCCGTACGAATCACCCTGCGGTAGTTTGCCCACGCTCTCAGGTATGTTAGTCGATTTCGTGTGGTGAAAATCCAGGCTAGCGAACATCATTGGCTACGGTTCTGACTCAAAACTGGCTTTCTTGAACACTTTGCGGGTCCAATCTGACCGGAATCCAGTTCATCTTGAGTTTGTTGACGACGCAGAAATCGTAAAACTGCTTTGAGAACACCAATTTCCTATGCGCGTTGGAATCGGTAGCGCCGAACCGCTCATGTGTGAGGGCAACGTCAAACTCGCCAATGGTTTCCAGATCTTTCGCTCTGTAGTGAAACTCGGGTGGTTTGTAGTAGCCTTCATGGATATTGCATCCCTTGCTGTAGTCGCCCGTAAACGGTTCCCCGGTGCTGTGCCGGAAGGTGCAACTAGGGGACATTGGCGGCAACACCAGATCGCTGGTCATTTCTCGTACGCCAGGGTCTGTTTCGGTCACCCTCTTCTTGCGGTTGTAGATCTCGACCTCACGAAAAACAGCGTGTGCGAGTCTCGCCTTGACCATGCGCTGCCGAACCTCCTTGGGGACGACTACCCACGGCCAGTTTGCACCCGCAACGCCTCGGAGTTTGTGCACCTTGGCCAGTTGCAGTTGCAAGATGCCAGCCTCTGACTTGTGGACGGTCAATCCGACATTGCTCCCTGGTGCTCCCGCAAAATATCCAACCTCCTTAAGATCTGCCTCGTCATATTCTCGCAAGTATTCGATTCTGTAGTGATAGTCCTGCGGGTGCCCATCTGCATAGGTCCACGGTTGCATCCCGTGGTCATTGAGAATCTTGGTTATCGACTCGATTCGAGGATCCCCTTGAGGTAATCTGCATTCGAATAGGTGAGCGCCTACTCCCGCAGGATATGCTTCGCGAAGCTTCTCAAACAAACCAGCAGGGGACTTATCAGGGTAAATTCTAAAGATGTTCACAATGATGTTCATGGATGACTCTCCGCATAGGCCCTTCGGAGCCATGCCTCCACAACGTCTCCAACGTCCGGCACGTTAGCTTCACGGTAAGCTTCTTTCAGCAGGTCTATCACATCATCCAAATTGTCGTGCGGGCGGCCAGTTTTGGTGGGGAGATGATCGGCAACGAACGCGTGGATGCTCTTGCCTCCACGTGCCCTATGGCTCTCAAAGGTAGCCAGAACGCCTGGGCATTCGTTCAACAGTTCCGGTTTCAATCCGAGATCCTCCTGTAAATACCTTGGCACTCCATGATGAGTTTCCATCTCCGCATACTTGAATGTGGTGACCTTGATGCCATCGATATCCTCTGTTATGAATATCGGATTCTTGCGACCGCGCATCGCCATGTTGATTTTCTCAACCGAAGGCACGGCGTCAAGGTCGCCTGCTTTGGCCAACTTGTACGCGTCCACCATTACTTCTTCAGCAGCCTTGCCTAACGCTTTCCCCTTTGCCGACTTGGGGAGCTTGGTAAGAATCCTCTCAAATGCCTCCCACGGCTTCTTTCCCATCTTGTCGCGCTGCCGAATATACATGCTGAGAATCCGCTCGCAGGCTGGGTCTTTGGCGAAATTGTGAACCCATACGCCTTCCCGCCCGACGAAATAAGTGTGGAACTCGGCGACCTCAAAGTTGTACGTGGTGAAGGTGGCGCCAATCTGAGCGAAAGATCTGCCGATGGAGACCACCTCGGCGGTTGCGCCCGAGGACAGGCCTAGCCTGTCTCCTGGCTTCAGGTCGGCCGCCTCGACGAAAGCCGATTCTCCAACCACCCAAAAAGGATGCGCGTCGGTGCAGACAAGTTCCGATGACGGGTCCTCGTCGTCCCCACCGCTGTCGCTGCGGGTGGTATCGGTGGCGCCCGGCCCCGCCCGAAACGCTCTCATCCTGTGAGTCGATGGGCGCGTGCCAAGCACACGGTAACGGAGGTGGAGCACAGTCTTGGGATGGGTGACGAAGGTGTTCAGCACCGGTCGATACGCCGTTCGCCCGGTGTGCTCGTCACGGGACAGGACCTTCTCCCCCACTTTGACTTTCTCGATCGATTTCAACCCACGCTGCGTGACTACTAGAGTCCCCGCCGCGAAGCACATGCGGGTCGTCTCGGCGCGATCGATGAACGTTACCATCCGCTCGAAGATTTTCTTCATGCGTGGCGATTGGAAGAACTTATGCTTCTGTAACGTCTTCAAGAAGTTGGCCTTGCCCAGCTTGGCGATCTGGCCGAGTTTCCCGGCCTTGGCCACCGGTACCAACATGCTCACGATCTCGAAC
>JBFYRY010000184.1:0-11489 GCA_041302025.1 Chloroflexota bacterium
GACGTAATCCTCATTGCGCGCGGCGGAGGTTCCATCGAAGACCTGTGGGCATTCAACGATGAGCGCGTGGTGCGGGCTGTGGCAGGGTCGCAAGCGCCGGTCATTTCGGGCGTCGGTCACGAAACGGATTTCACCCTCTGCGATTTCGCCGCCGACCTGCGCGCGCCGACACCCACTGCTGCGGCGGAACTTGCGACACAAATCACCATCGAAGATCTCCATAATCTACTTTCCAATTTCCAATCCCGCCAGGCGGCTTCCATCCTCAGCCTGGTCGCTGAACAGAAGAATTTTCTTTTCTCACTCACATCCCAACTGCGCTATCTCTCTCCCGCGCGCCGCATTCGATCCGAGCGTCAGCGCGTGGATGAGTTTTCGCGGCGCGCGTATTCGTCCCTGCTTCACCGGGTGCAATTACAATCGGCGCACGTCACCGGGATGCGGAACCGGCTCGAAGCGTTGAGCCCGCTGGCGGTGCTGGCGCGCGGATACGCTGTGGTGACACGAAAAGAGGATGGCAGTGTTATATCCCGTATTGCGCAGGCCAAGTCCGATGACCGGGTCAAGGTGCGTGTTGCAGATGGAAATTTCGACGCGACGGTTGGTAACAGTAAATCGTAAATCGTCAGAGGTATGTATGCCAAAATCAACTTCAAAAAAATCCGAAAAACCTGTGGAAGAATTATCGTACGAAGAGGCGCTGGCTGAACTGGAGAGCATCGTCGCCACGCTGGAAGAGGAACAGAGTCAACTCGAAGAGGCGATCAAGCTGTTCGAGCGGGGACAGGCTTTGGCGGCGAGGTGCGGCGTACTCCTGGAAGCGGCGGAACTCAAAGTGAAGCAGGTCGCTGGAGATGCCGTCATTCCGTTCGAAGAGGATGAGTCCGAATGAACATCGGCTCGCTGTTCGAGAACAAGGTACTCATTGCGGGGCTGATCTCATGGCTGTTGGCGCAGATCATCAAACTGCCTCTCGATTATTTCCGCACGCGCCGATGGAATTGGGCACTGATGATCACAACCGGCGGAATGCCAAGTTCGCATTCATCGCTGGTGACCGCCACTGTCTTCGCGATAGGGTTGTATAATGGGTTCGATGACCCGTTGTTCGCGCTTGGCATTGCCATCACCATGATCGTGACATACGATGCGGCGGGCGTGCGCAGGCAGGCTGGTATCCATGCACAGCGCATCAACGTATTGTTCGGTGAACTGCTTCGCGGTCACCCCATCAGCGAAAAGGACCTGCGCGAAGTGCTGGGACACACCCCGCTCGAAGTGGTGGGCGGGATACTGCTTGGTCTCATTGTGGCGACAGCTCAATGGATGATCTGGAAATAATTTTCAAAAAGGAGCATTGAAATGAAAGAACTTGTGGACTTGATCGTCAAGAAAACCGGACTGCCCAGGGAGACAGCCGAGAATGTCGTGAAGATCGTCATTCAGTTTTTGAAGGACAAACTTCCCGATGCGTTCGATGCGCTTGTGGACAAGGTGCTTGTGGCGGGCAACGACGGCAAGCTCGATGTCGCCGATGCCGCCCAACTGCTCGGCGGTTTATTCACCGCTGTGCAGGCAGGCAAGAAGAAATAACTCTCGACGAAGTGACTGTCACTTTGCGAAGCACTCCCGAAGCGAAGTGCAGGGAGCCAAGGTGGCAGTCACTTTTTTAACCGACGGTTTACCGCTTCTGTAAGCGCTTTTATTTCGGGGACTTTGAGAATCATGACTCCAGCCACATACAAGACTCCCCCCAGCGTGACCCCGCCCAACGCGACCAGCCAGTGGTTCATTCCACTCGTAACCTGGATCCACAACCCCAAGCCGATCGCCATCCCCAGCGCCGCCAGCGAGACGCGCCACGCGCCATCCGCAAGGGACCTGCTCTCGATGCCGTTCAAACGCCTGCGCATGAAGATGAACAACGCCGCCGCTTCGAGCGCGGTTGCCAGCGAATTTGCCAGCGCCAGCCCGCCAACGGGGATCCAGCCGATCTGTGCAAAGAGTCTCGAGAACAAGAGACTGAAGACAACGTTCAAGCCCATCGCAACCACGCCGATGATGACCGGGGTCCTGGTGTCTTGTTGTGCGTAGAAGGCACGCGTCAGCACTTCCATGACGCTGTGACCGACCAGTCCCGCCGCGTACCAAAGCAATGCCCAGGCGGTCATTTCAGCAGTTGTCGCCATGAATTCCCCGCGCTCGAACAACATGGAGACGATGGGTCCTGCCAGCAAGATCAACCCCACGCTGGCAGGGAGCGACAGTAGGAACATTCCGCGCAAGGCAGAGGCGAGCGATGAGCGCATCTCGTCCACTTTACCCAAGGCGTGTTGCGCGGAAAAGGTCGGCATGGCGGCAATTGCCACCGATTGGGCGATCGCGGCTTGCGCCATGACCATCAATGTAAAACCGTAACCGATGCTTTGAATACTTCCTTTTGCCATGTTCGAAGCAAGGTTATTGTTAACCCAGAAATTCAACTGGACAATTGCCGCGCCAAATACGCGCGGTCCCATCAATTGAAAGACCCGCACCACGTTGGGATCCGTCAAGCCGAGTGAAAATGAATATTGACCCTTGAGTTTGAACAGCGAAGGTAATTGAACGAGCAGGAACAGGCTTGCCCCAACGATCACACCCCATGCCAGCCCGTGGATCCCCAGCCAGCGCGCCAGAACCAGCACGCCGAAGATCTGCCCGATCTGGTACATCGCCGCTGTGATCTGTGGAATGAAGAAGACCTGATGCGCGTTCAGGATGCTGATGACCAGTCCGCCGATGCCGAACAGCACCGCTGAAGCGGATTGAATGCGGAGCAGTTCCACTGTCAGTGTAAAGACCTGCGGGTCGCGCGAGAGTCCCGGCGCAAGCAAATAGCGGACGATCTGCGGCGCGAAAACCGAAGCCAGCAGGGCGGCGATGGTCAGGATCAGCGTGACGAGATTAATGAGCGAAGAAGCCAGTCTCCACGCGGACGCCTTCTCATCCTTTACGAGCAAACCGGTGAACGTGGGCAGAAACGCCGATCCCAGCGCCCCTGCCGCAATGAGCGTGAAGAGCGTCTCACTGACGCGGTTTGCAGAAAGGAAGGCATCCACCTCCACGGCGGGAAAAGCATTTGCCACCAGCATCCGATTCACCAGGCTGGCAAGTTGACCGAACAGGATGGCGATCATCACCGTCCCGGCGGCGCGGGCGATCTGTCGGTTGGCGTTCGAGTTGGGGGTAGTCACGGGGGAGGATTATAATCTCGAAAACCTGCAAACCTTCCCAGCCCTGTAAAGGAAATCATGAAACCCTATAAACGTATTGCATCACTGCTTCTTGTTATTTGTTTTTTGTTGACCGCCTGCGATGAAATAACACAGACACCTCCGCCCGACACTGACACCACCCAGACTCCTGGAACCGAACTCACGCCCATCGACCTTCAAGTCGGTTACGGCGTGCGCGGCTCGTGGTTCGAGTTGTATTTCACCGATCCCGCCAACCCGTTCTCTTCGCAGGGCACTGGCGGCGTGGATGGTCCGCTCGTCGAAGCCATCGATGCCGCGCGCTTGAGCATCGATATTGCCGCGTACAGCATCAGTTTGAACAGCGTGCGGTATGCCCTCATCCGTGCCCACGACCGCGGGGTCACCGTCCGCATCGTGATGGAGTCGACCAATATGGACCGCTCCGACCCGCAGGCATTGATCGAAGCCGGGATTCCCATCGCGGGGGATAACCGGGCGGGATTGATGCATGATAAATTCATGGTCATCGACAAATCTGAAGTCTGGCTGGGCGCGATGAATTTCACAGACTCCGGCGCTTACGACGATAACAACAATCTCATCCGCATTCTATCCACGAAGATCGCGGAGGATTACTCGCAGGAATTCAAGGAGATGTTCGAGGACGATTCGTTCGGTCCCGATATCGACCCGCAGACGCCAAACCCGTCTCAGAAACATGCGGATGGATTGGATGTCAGGGGTGTGATGGATGAGGAACAGATCGCATCGAATACCGGCACCGAGTTCGACCCGTTCCGCCAGAAGGGCGTGGATGTTTTGATCGACGGCAACCCCGGGCAGATGCATCACAAATTATTCATCATCGATGAAAAGATCGTCGCATTCGGTTCGTATAATTTTTCGCAAAGCGCCGAGGAGAAAAACGACGAGAACCTCATTGTCATCTACAACCCCGCGATCGCGAAGCAATTCGTGTTGGAGTTCGACCGGGTCCGTTCGCAGGCACACCAATGACAACCGCTCCGTTGAAACTGCTCGTTGTCTTTGCCCACCCGGACGACGAATCGATGGGGATGGGCGGCACGCTGGCTAAGTATTCCGCGGAAGGAGTTGAGACTCACCTCGTCTGCGCGTCGCACGGGGAGAGGGGCTGGTTCGGGGACCCGGAATCAAACCCCGGCTGGGAACGACTCGCCCACATCCGCACGAAGGAATTAGAGAATGCCGTCAACGAACTCGGCATGAGCGGACTCCGTTTCCTGAACTACATCGACGGCGATGTGGACAAAGCGGACCACGCCGAGATCATCGGCAGAATCGTCGCGCACATCCGCCGCGTCCAACCGCAAGTCGTCGTCACTTTTCCTCCCGATGGAAACTACGGACACCCCGACCATATCGCCATCGGACAGTTTACCAACGCCGCCATTGTATGCGCCGCAGATGCGGGCTACCAGGATTCAGAGAACCTTTCGGCGCACCGCGTGTCCAAACTATATTACATGGTGGATTCAGAGGATTTTATAAACCTCATCGCTCCCTTCATGGACGACATGACCTTTGCCGTGGACGATCAACTGCGCGGGGAAGTTGCCTGGAAGAATTGGATGGTCACT
The DNA here is from genome assembly GCA_041302025.1 of Chloroflexota bacterium. GTDB lineage: Bacteria > Chloroflexota > Anaerolineae > Anaerolineales > Villigracilaceae > Defluviilinea. Next base: position 4,859 of record JBFYRY010000184.1, read on the forward strand.
ACCAGGATCGAGATGGCGGAATATTGCCATACTGCGTGGCGGGCGATCCGTTGTCATGAAAGCCAACTCTCCACGCTGGGAGCGCTGGCGGAGATGCGCGAAGACGCGGCGACTGCCGTCCTTGCCATGCAGGGGACGTTCTTCCGTGCCTTTAGTCTGGTCAATGGGGGAAGGGAACTGGAAACCGATCTGTTCGCGGGGTTGAGATAAAAATCAGTCCCCAAAGGTTTCAAAAACCTTTGGGGACTTTTGTTTATCCCAAATTTTGTTTCATCGATAACTTCAACGCTGTTTTGTAGATATTGCTCAGTTTTTCGGCGATGGCTTTGGCTTCGGGGTTGCCCTGTCCCGCGGCTTCCTCCACCTGCGCCACCAGGCCGATCAGCGTCTGCATGAACTGGTCGTTGACCATGTCCTTGTTGGCTTCCAGCATCTGCTCCAATGCGGCGTTATCTGGCGCATCCAACAAGTGCTCGATGAATTCCACTTCGGGCGGCGTGGATGCCTGCCGCAGAACCTCGATCATCTTTTGCAGTTTTCCCATGCGCGCGTAATCGTTCTTCTCGGAAGCCTGTTTCAGCATCTGTCCCGCAATATCCACCACATCCTGGGTGATGTTTTGAATATTATCCTGCACCGCTTTGACAACATCATCCTGCGAAAGAATCTTTTCCACAAACTCCTGTGCCTGTTTGTAGCGTGCTTCGATTTGCTTGTCCATCTCGTTGATGAACTCGAGCAGTTTCTCGCGCATGGCTTCGAGTTTTGCCTTTTGTTCGCCGGAAGCCCTGTCTATCTTTTCGGTCAGCAATTGGAAGAACTGATAATCCATGCCGCCGCGTACCAGGTTGACATATGCCCTCAGTCGCGCATCGCTCGGAGACTCGACAACGATCTCCAGCAACTTCTCGCGCGTGAGACTCTGTCCCGCCTCTTGCAGGGACTTGGTGGCGGCTTCCATTTCACCGACCGTTTCCTTCAACTGACGCCCGAACTCCGTCTCATCGAGCAGTTGCTTCTGGATCTCGACCATGGCACGGGCGATGGGTTCCTGCCCGCTCCCTGCGGCGTTCTGTGCGAGACGGCTGAACAGGGCATAGAATTGCTCGTCGAGTAGTTTGATGTTCTGCTTGATGATCTCACTGCGTACATCGTTCGATGTTGCCTGCAGGAGTCTTTCGATGACGGTGACGCGGTCCTGTTGTTCCTTGAGCATCTCCGCCGTGACGCCGTCTTTTTCAAGGATCAGTTTGACCATCGAATCATAGGACAGGTTGGGAATGGGTTTGAGCAAATAACCCTTGCGTTTTTCGGCGGGCAGGCTATCGGTCGCTTTTTTGATGAGCGGACCGATGATCCGCTCCTGCTCGTTTAACGGGACATTCAATTCAGGCGGGAAAAAGGTGAGCAGGAGTTCCTTGGCGTTATCGTGATACACGATGGGTGTGGCGAGTCTTCCCTGAAACCCGCAATGCGGACAACGCGCAGTATTGATCGCGCCGCCCAGCAGTTTCTGTTTGGCTTGCGGGTCTTGTGTAACATCAACAAGTTGTTCGATGTTCGCCGCGATCATCTGGCGGCATTGTGGACATGCAATTTGTGTTTGTGGCATTATTCAAATTCCGATTTGAGATTTACGATTTTGGATTTGTGAAAAGTAAACAAGTACACATGTAAACAGGTACACAAGGAAATCGTGTGTACGTGTCTACGTGTATACGTATCTACCCGTGTATCTATTTATCTAATAATTCTTCCATCCGATCAATATACCCTTCCATGACAGCGAAGGTTTCCTCCACGGTCTTGGGCGAGGTCAGGTCGATGCCTGCTTTCTTGAGCACGTTCAAGGAGTAGTCAGATGAACCCGATTTGAGGAAGCCGAGATAATCTTCCACGGCGTTCGGTTCCTTGCGCAGGATTCGTCCCGCCGCGGCGTGCGCACCTGAGATGCCTGTCGCATAGGAATAAACGTAATAATCCGAAAAAAGGTGTTGGAAGGTCGCCCACGTCATGCCGACACGTTCGCGGTCCAGGTCAAAGCTGGGACCAAATCCCTCGGCGAACAGATCAGCCATCAGGGCGATCATCGAATCGGCTGTCAGGGGTTCGCCGCGTTCGGCGCGTTGGTGAGTCTCCAGTTCGAAGCGGGCAAGGGTCGGCATCTGGAAGAAGTATCTAAAGAAGTTCCCGCCAACGGCTTCCTCGATCAATGCCAGTTTGAAGTGCTTGTCCACTTTGTTCGAGTTGAGCAGGTGACCGCGCATCATCGCCTGGTGGAAATTGGAAGCGACCTCCGCAACAAACAGCGAATATCCTGAGTACGTAAACGGTTGGTTTTTCCATGTGAGATACGAATGCATGGAATGACCGAGTTCATGCGCCAGCGTGCTCATACTGCCGACATCGTCCGTGTAACTCATCATGATAAACGGATATGTTCCCTGCGAACCCCATGAGAACGCGCCGTTTGCCTTGCCCTGATTCGGATAGATATCCACCCAGCGGTCTTTGAGCGTGCCTTTGCGGATCGTATCCACATACTCTTTGCCCATCGGCGCGAGACTTTCGCAGATCAGGTCCACCGCTTTCTCATACGGCACATTGATCTTCTTCTTTGAGATCGGCGCCCACATATCGTAATAGGCAAGTTTCTTCACGCCCAGCGCCTTGCGTCGAATTTCGAAATAGCGATGCCAGACGGGCAGATTCTTTTTGAAGGTACCGATCAAGTTATAGAACACTTCAGTGGGAATGTTCAGCCCAAACAACGAAGCCGCCAGCGTGGACTCATGTTTTCGCGCCCGCATAAAAAATACATTCGACTTGATGGATGTGGAAAGGTTTGCCGCGAGCGTGTTCTTGTGCGCGAGATATTGATCCATGTACACGGCATACGCCGTTTTACGCGCTTTGCGATTGGCAAGCCCCATCAATTTGGAATCGTAATTGCCCTGCGTTACATCGATGACCTTGTCCTCATCCTTGATGGATTTGAATTTGAAATCGGCGTTGGTCAGCATGCTGGTGGAAGTGGATGCCCCGCCCAACGGGTCGCTGACCAGACCGAGCACTTCCTCCACTTCCGCCGACCGCACATGCGCCTGCTGGCGGAATAGGTCATCGAATGATTGTTTGTAAACAGCGAGTTTGGAACTCTCGCTCATCCATCCCTCGATCTTTTCCCTGCCGATCGCCAGTATCTCGGGATTCAAAAAGGCAACCGCTGAAACCACCTGTCCGAACATACCCTGCGCCTTGCCGAATAACCCCGCGGCTTTTTGGTCGGTCGTATCCACGTTGTACGAAAAGCCTGAGTATACAAAAACGATCTGTGCGCGCGACAACAGATTTTCCACGGTATTCAGCGCATCCAACAGAACGGAAGGACCTTCAGCCAGCCTTCCCTGATATTGTTTGACCTTGTCAATATCTTTGATGATCTGATCGACTTCCTTTTCCCACGCCTCATCGGATGGAAACACGCTCTCGGCATTCCATTTGAATTTCCTGTCGACTTTATTTCTTGGGAGAACTTTATTTGCCATGATTTCCTCTTTTTGGATGTATTTCCCGCTTCTTTCCTACGGGACGCCTGATTCTGTTTCGATAGATTTTACCATCCTGACACAATTTCCCCTCTCCCTTTGAGAGAGGGGTTGGGGGTGATGGAAAGTTCACCTCGGTAACGAAAAACAAATCCTCGCACCCGCTTCAGGCTTTGCCGACTGCCCGTTAGGGCGTGTCGCCGCATCAGCCCAAATACGTCCGCCATGCGCTTCGATAATGGCGCGCGCGAGGTACAGTCCCAGCCCCGCGCCTTTCGTGTTCTTGACGGCTTTCGTCGAGCGATAAAATCGGTCAAAGATGTGCGGCAGATCCTTTGCCTCAATGCCTGGTCCTTCATCCGAAACACAGACGATGACCTGCTCAGGGCGCACCTGTCCGCTGATCTTGATCTCGCCGCTTGATGCATACTTGAGCGCATTGGAGACAAGGTTGGTAATGACTTGTTCGACGCGTGTTTCATCGGCAAGGATGACAGGGAATTTTTCGGGAAAATCAGTAACAATGGTGTGTTTGTTGGATTGCGTGGAGAATTTTTGCGCAACGCGATTTGAGAGCGCGGCAAGTGAAACATCCGCGCGGTTAAGGCTCATTCCGCCAGCCTGCAGGCGGGAAGCATCGAGCAGGTCGTCAATCATCTTGCTGAGGCGGTCCGCCTCCTCTTCAATCACCGCCAGCGAATCGCTGATCGTGGATTTGTCCCATTTGGCATCGTCGCGCCGCAATGTGGAGGCATAGCCCTTGATGAGCGCCACTGGCGTCCGCAGTTCGTGACTGACAATTGAAATGAAGGTTGCCTTGATCTCGTCCGCTGTGCGGAAGTGGGTAATATCGCGCACGCTGACGATGATGTTGCGAAGTCTGCCTTCGGGGGAGATCAAGGGCGCGTAGGTGACTCCCACCGGAAGCGGTGGTTGAATGTCGCGCTTGAGGTCGCCTTCCACGTAGAGGGTTGCGTTGGGGGTCAGGGGCCAGCCGTTTGCAATGGCTTCTTGTAGTGTAGAGCCTTGCGGTTCATTTGCCCATTGGATCACATCGTTGTGCGGAAGGGTTGCAAGTTGGTCGTGCGTCTTCCCATAGATGCGCTCGAAGGCATCGTTCACGCGTTCGATGGTCAGGTCGGCATTGAGGATGATGATTCCGTCTGCAGCGGAATCGAGAAGCGCATCCAGTCTTTGCTTTTCGATGGAAACCTGTCCATAAAGACGCGCGTTGAACACAGCAATTGCCGCCTGGTCTGCAAAGGATTGAAGCAATACGCGGTCGTTCTGGGTGAAAAGGTCGGGATAATTGCGGAAGATGAAGATGACGCCGATGACCTGTCCGTGGGCGGCGAGGGGCAGGGCGGTACCGTTGAGGAGCCCCATGCTGGCGGTATAGGTCAGTTCCTTCAACATGCGGTTGAGTTCGCGCACATCCAGTTCGCGGACGTTTTCATCAGCCAACAGTGGAGTCAAATAACTCAGGAAAGCCGGAGCAATTCCATGGGCGGTCGCGACGCGCCAGCCATCCTGTTCCTTAAGGGCAATAAGCCCAGCTTGTCCCGCAAGCATTTCGATGGAAATTTTCAGGATGCGGGCGAGGAGTTTCTCAAGATCCAGTTCCTGGGTGAGGGCGCGCGAAAGTTCGAGCAGGTAATCGCGTTGTCGGACGCGGAAATCGGGGAGCATGGGATGATTTTATCATCGAGGTGTATGCAGAACATAAGAAGAATCACACTGGTTTTTAGGCTCTTGTATGCCTACCATCGCCGCTGATTCTGGTTGTAACAAGTACCGTTTTGTAACGTCATGTAAACGACCTTGCAAAAATGTTAAGGCTTTTGGGCGCTAATTTGTGCATTTTTGAAACGTTGACAATTTTAGTCTGAAATACTACAATCCTTTCAGAATTGAAAGGTTTGCTAAGTTTATTCGTTCTACGTATACAACCGATTTTTGCCGAGCAATCGTTTTTGCATTAATTGGCTTATGAACAATCTCGTGAGAGGAGATTTTTTATGAAGAATTATCTGGGCGGGTTTTTACGTATCCTGTTTGTGGGTGTGGTAGTGGCGGGATCCATATTTAGTCCCCAATATTCTGTCTTAGCCGCCCGCGCCTTGACTGTGACGCCAATTACTTGGAATGTAATCGGTTTAGATAGCAACAATGTGAATGTCGGTCCGAATCATTTTCCGATTGGAGTGAGGGTTTGTAACACCAGCACAGCTGGTGAAGCATTGACTAATGTAAAATCCGTTTTTGTGTTCGACGACGGGGCGGACCTTTATACCGGTGACCCCTACATTAATCTTCGTGCCGGCACTCTTGCCGCATATACAAGTGACGGTATTAACCTTGCACCCGGTGCTTGTAAAGATTTTTACTATGAAGTTGCTGTCACTCGGGATTCAAACGCCTACAATAAAACCAGAAACTATCACATCACGGCATCTTCTGATGGGGGCGCGGTTACCGGCAGTACACCCACCCCGCGTCAAATTTTCGTGGAGCACCTTGTTTCCCAGAGCCGTAACTCTGTATTGGATGTTCAGCTTGACGGTGTATCCATTGCCGCGGGCGGGACAATGGATTTGGTGGTGGGGAATACCTATACAATCAAATTGGTCAGCGATACTGCGCCTCAGGGTTATGAACAAATCGAAACTTTTATCAATTTTCCGAACACGATCTTCCAGATACTGAATGTGGCAACAACCTATACTGCGGATGCAGGAACAGACCCGGATGCCGCGACAAAATTATATGCTGATGGATGCGGTTGGATCGACTCCACGCGTACTTGCACCACCAAGGACAAATATGGCGGGACTGTCACTGTGATTTATACTGTGAAGATCCTTAGTGGCGGTGGTACCAGCCAGCCGCTAAAGACGCTTATATACGATTTTTCTGGAAGTAGTTATCACTACAATAGCGATTTTGATGTTTCGACGCGTATTGCCAATATATTGGATTCCACTCCCGCGTTGACCATCGTCAAGAGTGTGACCGAGACAAGCTACTCGACTGTCGGGACGGTTCTGCATTACTCATATCTGGTTACCAATACCGGCAACGTC
>JBFYRY010000185.1:0-7774 GCA_041302025.1 Chloroflexota bacterium
AGCTTCGCTGGACTTGATGGCGCGCGAGGCGTTGGAGATGTCGGTTTCGCCGGTCTTGCAGAAACGTTCGAAGCCAGCACCGGTGCCGATGGAGTCGACAGTGATGTTGCCAGAGTAGCCTTCCTGTTGGAAGAGTTCCGCCATGCGTTCGGAGACAGGGAATACGGTCGAAGAACCAGCCGTGATGATGTCGCCGGTCACGTCAGCGGGTTCCACCACAACAGGCAGGGTGATGGGCATTTCCATCATTGCTTCTTCGGTGGGGGCAGAGGGATCGGCGGGAGCCGCAGTCGGTTCCGCCATGGCCTCGGTGGGTTCAGCGGCGGGGGCTTCTGTGGCGGCTCCGCCACATGCGGCAAGTATGAGACTTGCCACTACAAATACGAACATTAATGAACGAACAGTTTTGGTCATTTCTATTTTTCTCCTAGTTTTTATACTGTGAAATCTTATCAGTTGGTGTTTAAGGTCAAGAGAAGAACAGGTTAACGTCTTGTTAAGGGTTAAAAGAACTGTCCACCGGAAGTTGGCGGACAGCGGTCTCCCGCGGGAGACAGAACAAGGAGGAGATGGATTCAATCACTGCAAAACAGGGTCAATTTGCCAGATGATTCGAGCAGTGTTGTTTCATAGGGTGCTTCGTCCCAGTGCCAGGTGTTTAAATCCGTCAATGCGCGATAGGCAGTGAGATCAAGTTGAAGCGGCGTGACGGAGACAAAACCTTCCGCCAGAGCACCCACATCCGTGCCGCGTTCGGGGACTCCGGTGGGTGCGTCGCCGCCGATCCAGTAGTAGGGTTTGTTGCGCGGGTCGGTGCGCTCGTCAAGGCGGCTGTGATAGACGCGCAGTCCCTGCCGGGTGAGGACAACGCCGCGGATCTTCTCGTCAGCTAGAAACGGCACATTGACATTGAGCAAAATCTCGTGCGAAAGACCGTTCTCGATCACCTGCCGGACAACTTTCGAAGCGGCGCGCGCTGCAGGTCCGTAGTCAATGTCTCCGATGTGTCCATCCACAGTTTCAAGCGAGACGGCAATACCCGGCACCCCTGCGATCACGGCTTCCATGGCGGCGGTCACGGTGCCGGAGTAGGTGACGTCGTGGCCGAGGTTGGCGCCCGCGTTGATTCCCGAGACGACCAGGTCGATCGGTTCCTTGAAATAACCGAGTGTGGCGAGCGCCACACAATCGGATGGGGCGCCGTCACTGGCGAATGCCTGCGTGCCATCCGCCAGGCGGACTTCTTTGACGCGCAGAGCGCGGTCAAGTGTTTTGACATGTCCGCCTCCCGACCAGTTTCGGTCTGGCGCGAGAACCGAGACATTTCCAAGCTTGCGCATTTCATACACGAGCGCGAGCAAGCCGGGCGCCATGACGCCGTCGTCATTTGTTACGAGAATATGTTTTGTCATTTTTACTTATTGAGGTTCAAGTAATTACGGCGCTTTTGAGTCGTGTCAATTGCAACAATAATTACCAAACAAGTGATTAGAAAAATCAAAGCTTCCATTTTTATGCTCCTGTTACGCGGTATTGGCAAGGCGTGTGAATGCACTGCCCACATAGTTCGCCGCCCAGCTTCCGATAATACGGACAGAATTCCATTCCTTTTGTTTGCGAATGCGCACATCCCCGTTTTGCAGGGCGGTGATCAGATCCTGTGCGGTATGCCCGTCAAACTCGGTCGCGCCAAGTCCGATGGCTTCGACAACGTGCGCGTCACTGCTGGCGGTCTGGGTGAAATCAAGCCGTTCGGCAAGGATGCGGGCATAGTGATTGCTCAGGCGGTCGAGTGTGGTGGCATTGTAGGATTCGATAGCGATCAACGTGCGGGCAACCTGCGGGTTGCGCAGCGCTTTCAAAATGGAGTAGGCGTTCAGGCTCTTCATGCCAAAGCCGCCTGCCATCGGGTGCGGAGCAATACAGAAGCCGCCCAGTTCACCCACTTTGAGGATGGTCTCGGTCAACGGCAGTCCGCGTTCGATCTTTTGCGTGATGTTCAGCGCGAGCAAGTCCCCTTCGGAGGTGGTCACTTCACTGCCGGGGATCACTTCCACCCCGTAACGGGGAGCGAGTTCCAGGGCTTTAAGCGAACCGGTAATTTCATCGTGGTCGGTGATGGCGATCACATCCAGCCCGATCTGCCGGGCGCGGGTCAACACAGCGGGGACGGAAGCCGTCCCGTCGTAGCTATGGATCGTGTGCATGTGTAAATCAGCAAGTCCCATTCTTTCTCCTTATCGTTGAGGCGTACATGTCGTTTGTAGTGTGGCAGTTCACGGTTGAGAACCTGTGAAGAACGTTTGAAGGCATCATGGGAAGTGATATGCCACGACACCTTCCACTCGTACAAATGACAGTCTAACAAGGAGCAGTTAAGGGTAAATCAAGAGCCGTTTAAAGTTTGGTTAACAAATTTTTGGAGATACAGGATAAAAAGTGCCCTTAAATGGCACAAGAGCCAGGGAGGAGACCCAGCTCTTGTGCGGAGGAGAGAATGAAACGTTTCCTGGTGCGATCAGTTACGTCTGGTTGCCTGTTCCTGCTGGCACAGGAAGGCGCGGCGCTTCTGCTCTGTATCGAGGATAACCACTATTATCATTGCAGTGACTGTTGCGACCAGAAATATTTCCATGCCCCTAGGATAGCACCGACTCGAAAATCCGTGCTTTACAGCGGGTTTGCCAACGCAAAACAATTATGAAAACCCATTTTGACCTGATCGTCATCGAGGAGTATCATTCATAAACCGTTAATATCCTGTTTCAGGTTTGTTAATCGCCATGAATTAACATTAACTGAATGACGGAATCCTTATGACCATACCCACGACAGAACACTCGCGTCCACTCCTGCTGGATGCCCTGGAGGATCGCTGGAAGACTTATCGTCTGGAACTCAAACACTGCCGCGCCGAGTTCTCCAATGAAGCGGTGCATGACCTGCGTGTCGCCACGCGGCGCATGCTTGCCCTCGTCCAACTGTTGAATTCCATTTCCCCGTGTCCGCGCCTGCGAAAACTCATCCGAACCATCAAGGATCAACTTGATGAATTCGATGACCTGCGCGATACCCAGGTCATCCTTGCCGAGCTCTCCGAGATTCTGCAGGAACTTCCGCAATTGCGCGATTTCCAACAGTCCCTGCAAGCCTCCGAGACGCGGATGTTGCGCTCCCTCCGCAAACGCTTGAAAAAACTTGACATAACGGAAACAGCCAAACGTATCCGCAAGACACGTGAATCCATCGCATCCAATTTCGATAGCGGACTCGAATCGCAGATCATGCAATCGGTCGATGATGCCTTCCTCCGCGTGAAACAGAGATACAACGAGATTGATCCTGTCCGTCCAGCCACCATCCACCGTGTGCGCGTTGCCTTCAAATCCTTCCGTTACATGGTCGAGATCATCCACCCTGTGCTTCAGGATCTTCCTGCCGGGAACCTCAAGCGGATGAACGGTTACCAATCATTGATGGGTGAGATCCAGGATGCGGAGGTCTTCACCCAAACCCTTGCGGACTTCCTGGAGCACGCCTCTCTTTCGGACCCTGAACCTGTCCGCCGTTATGAAGAGCATCGCCGCGCCGAAGCCCTCTCCGCCTACGCCGCGGAGAAAAACCAACTCGATACCTTCTGGCGTCCCGCGCCAGACCAACCCTTCCCATGGGAGAATGTTCAATGAAAATCTATTTGATCCGCCACAGCAACGCCGTGGACCCGGGCACGCCCGGCTACGAAGACGACAGCCTGCGTCCGCTCACCGAAAAGGGACGCGGCAAAATGAAAGACATCGCCTATGCCCTCAAAGCGATGGATGTACAGCCGGACCTGATTGTCTCCAGCCCCTACATCCGCGCCCGCGAGACCGCGGAAATCGTGGCGAAGGTGCTAAAATACAAACAGGAACTGACCTTCAGCGACACTCTTGTGCCGACAGGCAACGCCGACCAGATCATCGGAGAGATAAACGAAAAGTACAGCGTGGACGAAATTGTGCTCGTCGGTCATGAGCCGTGTCTCAGCGGATTGATCGGCACGTTGACAGCCGGAAATCCCGATCTTGCCATCAACCTCAGGAAAGGCGGCATCTGCTGTCTCTCGGCTGACGATCTGCGCATCGAACGGAAGGCTGTTCTGGAATGGCTCCTCACGCCAAAAATCCTGAACGAGCTATCGTAACTGCATGAATAAAGAGACGACTCCCGCGCCACCAAACCTTTTTCTCAACCGCGAACTCAGCCTGCTCGAGTTCCAGCGCCGCGTCCTCGATGAAGCGCTGGATGAACGGAATCCCTTGTTGGAACGGTTGAAATTCCTTGCCATCTTCGGCTCGAACATGGATGAGTTCTTCATGGTGCGTGTCTCGGGCATCCGCAAGCAGGTCGAAGCCCGGATCATGGAAGTCTTCCCGGATAGGCTGACCCCGCCCGAGGTCCTGGCGGCGGCGCGCAAGACATCCCTCGAGTTGTACGGGAACGCGCTTCATTTCTTCAACAAGAAACTGCTCTCAAAACTCGACAAGGCGGGCGTTCACCTGCTCGATTATTCCAAACTCAGCAATGTTCAACTCGAAAAGGTCAACGCCTACTTCAACGAAGTCGTTTACCCTGTGCTGACACCGCTGGCGCTCGACCCCGGACATCCCTTCCCGCATATTTCCAATCTCAGCCTCAACCTTGCCATCGTGGTCAGGGATAAAAAGGGACACGAGAAATTCGCGCGGTTGAAAGTACCCGATCCCCTGCCGCGGCTGGTGCCCATCAAACGCTCCTCCGGCGCCTCGCGCAAGGATGGGACGATCCCCCATCATCATTATTTTGTATGGCTCGAACAGGTCATCATGGCGAACCTTGCGCCGCTCTTCCCCGGCATGGAAGTGGTTGCGGCGCATCCCTTCCGCATCATCCGCGATGCCGATGTGGAGATCCAGGAACTCGAAGCGGACGACCTGCTGGAGAGCATGCAACAGAGCATCCGCAAACGCAAATTCGGCTCGGTGGTACAGGTGGAAATTTACGAAACCATGCCGCAGAACATCCGTGAACTGCTGATCGAAAATTTGGAGATCCGCGAGAACGATGTGTATGTATTCCCTGCGCCGCTTGGATTAGGTAGTTTGTGGCAGGTGTATGGGAATGTCGAACGGCATGATCTGAAGTTCCCGGTCTATCATCCGTCAACGCCGAAGGTATTCGAGAATGCCATGCTGGCAGGCGATATCTTTGGCGTGATCCGGCAACGGAACATCCTCCTGCATCATCCTTATAATTCATTTGCCCCGGTGGTCGATTTTCTCAAGGCGGCGGCGCGCGACCCGAACGTGCTGGCGATCAAACAGACTCTCTACCGCGTGGGACAGAACGCCCCGGTGGTCGAAGCCCTGCTCGAAGCCAGCGAACGCGGCAAACAGGTGGCGGTACTGGTGGAACTGAAGGCGCGTTTCGACGAGGAGAGCAACATCGGCTGGGCGAAGATGCTGGAAGAAGCGGGCGTCCATGTGGTGTATGGATTGGTGGGACTCAAAACCCACTGCAAGGTGACGATGGTCGTACGCAAGGAAGGGGACGGCATCCGTCGTTATCTCCATCTCGGCACGGGCAATTACAACGCCGTCACTGCGCGCATCTACGAAGATATCGGCATCTTCACCTGCAACGAAGCCATGGGCGCCGATGTCACCGACCTGTTCAACTACCTGACCGGGTATTCCACCAAACAGCACTTTAAAAAACTTCTGGTCGCGCCCATCAACTTGCGTGCTGAATTGGAGAAACTAATCCGCCGCGAGATCGAACACGCCCAGGCGGGACATCACGCGCATCTGATTTTCAAGGTCAATTCCGTGGTCGACCCGCAATTCATCCAATTGCTTTACGAAGCCTCGCTGGCGGGTGTCAAAGTGGACTTGCTGGTGCGCGGCATGTGTTGCCTGCGTCCCGGTCTCAAAGGCGTGAGCGACAACATCAAGGTCATCAGCATTGTCGGTCGTTATCTGGAACACAGCCGTGTTTTTTACTTCCATAACAACGGCAAGGAAGAGATGTACATGGGCAGTGCCGACCTGATGCGCCGCAACCAGGACCACCGCGTGGAAGTGGTTTTCCCGGTCGAGAGCGAGGAACATATCGAGTACCTGCGTCACGGCATGTTGGCGACCTATTTCTGCGATAACGTCCGCGCCCGCGTGATGAAACCCGACGGTACCTACGTGCGCCTGAACCCGCCCAGTGAGAACAAGGCGGTGGATATCCAGGAATGGTTGATGAAGAATAACTTTGGCACAAAAAAATCCTGACTTGCGTCAGGATTTTTTATTCAACCGGTATCGTGAAATAAAACGTACTTCCACGCCCTTCCACGCTCTCCGCCCAGATCCTGCCCTTGTGCGCCTCCACAATGTGCTTTGCGATGGACAGCCCCAATCCCGTGCCACTACCGGTGCGGGATTTATCGACTCGATAGAATCGCTCGAAGATGCGGGAAACGGACTCATCCGGGATGCCGATGCCTGTATCCCGAACCGCAAATCGGACTTCGCCGATGCCTGCTTCCGCTAAAAGGACGATCTCTCCGCCCGGGCGTGTGAACTTGACTGCGTTGTGGATGAGGTTCACCAGTACCTGCTCAAGTCTTTGCGAGTCGATCCGGATCCTGGGCAGATCGTCCGCACATTCCACCCGCAGACTCAAATTTGCGCGCTCGGCTTGCAGGTGCATCCGCCTGGAGGCAGAAACAAGCAGTTCGCGCGGCGAAACAGGCTGAAGGTCCAGAGAGAGGCGTCCCGATTCGATGCGGGAAAGTTCGAGGAGTTCGGTCACCATCTGGGTCAGTGCGTCCGTCTCCACTTGAATTTGGTCAATGAACCGACGTGCCGCGGGAGGGTCATCCAGCGCCCCATCCTGAAGAGTCTCGGTCAGGGCTTTGAGGGAGGCAAGCGGCGTGCGGAGTTCGTGCGAGAGGTTGCTGATGAAATCGCGGCGCACAGTCTCAAGACGGCGGAGGCGCGTGAGGTCCTGCACAAGCAGGAGGCTCCCGCTCGAATGCTGGTCGGGGACGACGACGAGTTGCAGGTATTGATGCCGCGTGGGTAGTTCCACGGATTCGCTTTGCATCTGGCGCGTTTGCTGACAGCGCCGCCACGCTTCGACGAGCTGGTGGTTGCGGACGACTTCTGCGATGCTCCGGTGGATGGGCTCCGATGTCTGAAAGAGTTTCCCCGCGGCAGGATTCGCAAACTGGACAATGCCCTGCGAATCAGCGATCAATACGCCATCGGTCATCTGGTCGAGGACGGTGGCAAGGCGGGCGCGCTCCGCATCTAAAGTCGAACGTCGAAGGTCGAACATCGAAATGAGGGATACGATCGTGCTGGATAGATTTTCGAGTTCCTTGATGTTGGTATTGGCATCCTGGCTTCGCACACGGCTGGCAAATTCATCCACCTCGCGGCGCAGTTTGTAATATCGCCACGCAAACCACGCGGCGGCAAGTATGGCAATGACTGTGATGATGGAGATGTAGTTCATTTTGATAATTGGTAAATGGTAATTGGTAATTACCATTTACCAATTACGCTTTGCTTTTGATTCAGCCTTCGAAACGATATCCCCCGCCTCGTACGGTGACGATACGTTTCGGCTCGCTGGCATCTTCTTCGATCTTTTGTCTCAGCCAGCGGACGTGCACATCCACGGTGCGGCTGTCGCCGATGAAGTCCCAGCCCCAGACGCGTTCAAGGATGAATTCGCGCGAGAGCATTTGTCCCTTGTG
>JBFYRY010000412.1:0-2555 GCA_041302025.1 Chloroflexota bacterium
GATCGAACCAAACACCGGACATTCATATTCCAACAAAGTCTGGCAGTTGACCGGCACATTTGCACTGGGTTCCACGCCCATCTTCTTCATCAGGCGCACCACGTGACATAACGGGAGTCCCATTACGCTGGCGTAACAACCGTCCATGCTGGCGACGGGACTGAACTGCGCGTGCTGGATGGCGTACGCGCCGGCTTTGTCGAGCGGATCGCCGGTGGCGACGTAGGTACGGATCTCCTTGTCGGAGTAGTCGCGCATGGGCACGTCCGTGATGCAGATATCCTTGAGGAGGAGTCCATCGCTCATTCGAAGCAGGGCAATCCCGGTGTAGACCTGATGCGTCCGTCCGCGCAGTTGGGTCAGTATCCGCGCCGCATCTGCATCGTCTTTGGGCTTGCCGAGGATATCCGGTCCATCCACAACGGCGGTATCTGCCGCGAGGATGATCTGATCCGATTGTGCGGTGACGGCGCAGGCTTTGGTTTCCGCAAGTCTTAGGACGTATTTCGCGGGCGATTCGTTCTCACGGGTACTCTCATCCACATCGGCAACAGAGATGGCGAAATTCCAGCCAGCGAGGGCAATGAGTTGGCGACGGCGCGGCGAATTGGATGCCAGGATCAGGTTCACGGGTGAAGATTCTAACACAGGCTCGACCCGCCCCCCTCCCCAAGCCCTCCCCAAAATTCGACAGAGGTACCGTCGAATTTTGGGGAGGGGGCCCGACAGGGCGGGTGGGGGCAGTGGTACAATCACGAAAAATTTGTCTACTCATGGAGGCGGATGTGAAGGAACTCGAGGAACGGATTTTGCGGGACGGCAAAGTGCTGGGCGGGGGAATTTTGAAAGTGGATAGTTTTGTCAATCATCAAGTGGACCCATTATTAATGGATGCCTGCGGGCGGGAGTTCGCGCGGATCTTCGCTTCGCTCGGCGCAACGAAGATCCTGACCGCCGAGATCTCAGGCATTGCCCCGGCTGTGACGACGGCGATTCATCTCGGACTGCCGGTGGTGTACGCGCGCAAGCATAAACCGATCACCATGCCGGACCAGGTGTACTTGACCCTTGCACCATCACACACGAAGGGACGCATGGTCGAGTTGATCGTCTCACCGGAATACCTGGCGAATGGCGAGAAGGTGTTGATCATCGATGACTTTCTCGCGAGCGGACAGACGATCCTGGGTTTGGCGAGGCTGGCAGAAGCGTCGGGGTCGAAGATCGTGGGCATCGGCGCGTTGATCGAGAAGATCTTCGAAGGCGGGCGCGAAGCGTTGAAGCCGCTCGGTGTGCCAATCCATTCACTGGCTTGTATCACCGCGATGGAGGGTGATAAGGTTGTATTTGGAGAACCGTCATAGGTTGAAAGTTGGAAGGTTGATGTGCGGAGATGGTTATGGTATCCGTGGGTCAGGCGTTTGATCGGTTGGGTGTTTGAACACATGAGTTTTGTCCTTCCCGTACAACGCTTGCGCGAGACAGAGACTTTGATGGCGTTCCATCATCCGAAGCCGTCGTATCCATTCCATGTGTTACTGGTGCCGAAGAAGTCGGTTGAGTCGTTGATGAAATTGGATTCAACCGACTCTGCATTTTATGCGGAACTGTATTCCACGGTGCAGAGTCTAATAGAAGAGTTTCAACTCCCCGCGTATCGTCTCATCGTCAACGGCGGGGAGTATCAGGATTTTCCGCAATTGCATTTTCATTTGATCGCAGAAGTTGATGGGAAAAGGTCAAATATCTAGCCTCGTAATTACCTCGCGTGCAAAGTAGTCTCTGTCAGGATGCTATACTGAACACGGGCATAAATTGCGCTTTTAATGTACTGCCAGGAACGCAAAGGAAAGGCGTTTTCTTAGCGTACTTTGCGGGCTTCGCGGTGAGAAATACATTTTTGCAGTGGGGTCGCAAATGCTTTTCGAGGAGTTTTGGATGAATAAAAAATGGATAACACGGGTTGGTTTGGTGATATTGGTCACTTAGTAGTCGTGCAAAAACAACTTCCGTTTCTTAAACTTCTGCTTGTTCGTAGGTTCTGCCAAAAGCAGGGAAGTTATTCTTGCACAGGTTCTTATGTTGTCTTAAAGTCAACCTGGAGTATATCTTTTACATCCGAGAATTTCCCATTGTCCGAAAAATGGTCGACGCGGCTCAGGTCGAATATCGGACAAATCTCGATTATCGACAACCAAATTGTACTTGTCAGGAGTTGCTCGGAAATATATGCCTTGGAGATAAAATCTGGCAAACATTTATGGCATCGTTACACAGATTGTTGGCCGGCCAATAATGAACCGGCATTGGCGAAAAATGGGATTGTCTTTTTTACCGACAGTCAGATTTCTGTGTACAAAGCAACAGATGGTGGTTTGTTGCTACAAAAGCCAGTATGTAGGGGTTCCAATCTGGCTTACATCTATGATGGCAAACTCTATTTTCCTTGTTCCGGAATGATCGCCGTGTCTATTGATACAGGTGAAATCGTTTGGGAAACAAAAGAAAACAGCGCAATTACAGCCGCTGCTTATTCTGACGGCGTGCTGTATTCT
>JBFYRY010000186.1:0-13914 GCA_041302025.1 Chloroflexota bacterium
GCTCAACTTTTTTCAACCCCTCAACAAAAGAAGGAGCCGCTCCGCGCGACTCCTTCTTTTGTTTTTTATCCAACTCCACCCTTTATTGACGTCCTACCTGTGAAGGTGACTGTCAGTTTTTTTAGTGCGAAGGACAGAATGTGGGGATCGTTACCCGATCAATTTCGCGCCGTTGGATGCGCGGGTGATGTATATTTCAGGATGAAGCCCTGTTTCAGACTCGTATCCCTGTGCCAGCGTTCGAGCAAAGGTTTCAACGTGTTCGTTCGCAACCAGGTTGACCGTGCAGCCGCCGAAGCCTGCGCCCGTGAGCCGCGCGCCGTAACATCCCTCGATGGGTTGCGCGACATTTACCATCACGTTCAATTCGGGACATGAGACTTCGTACAGGTCGCGCAGGCTGACGTGGCACTCGTTCATCAACCTGCCGAACTGCCGGACATCCCCCGCTTCTAACAACGCCTCAGCCTGGTTCGACCTCCCAATCTCTTCCACCACGTGACGCGCTCTCTGCTCGATCTCCACTGGAAGTTTATCCGCCAGCCGATTGAAATCCTCCACGCAGACATCGCGCAGGGATTTTACGTTCGGTAAATCCTGCTGTAGTAAGCGCACAGCCTCTTCACAGGCGGAGCGGCGTTTATTGTATTCGCCCGTTGTGAGTTTTCTTCGCACGGTTGTGTCTGCAATGACTATGGAAACATTCCCAGGCAACGGCACCGTCTTCCATTCCAGTGACCGGCAATCGAGCAGGAGAAGTTTGTTTTCCACGCCGCACGCTGATGCGAACTGGTCCATGATGCCGCAATTGACGCCGACATATTTGTTCTCGGCTTTTTGACCGAGCAAGGCGCGTTTCATGGGCGGGAGGGTCCAGCCGCCGAGAGTTTGCCATGCGATCGCAAAAGCCATCTCCACCGAAGCGGACGAACTCAAGCCCGAGCCGCGCGGCACATCGGAGGCGAAGACGGCGTTCATGGATGGGGTGGATAGATTCTCCTCCAGCAGTGACCACATCACACCGGCGGGATACAGTCCCCATTCGGGCAGGGGAGAGGAGTCCGCCTGGGTTTTGGTCGGAATGGATTCAGCGGAGAAAGAAGCCTGTTGGTCAAAATCCACAGCCCAGAGCGTGGAATGAGGCGCATCCGTCGGGGAGAAGGCGACATACGTGGCGCGGTCAATGGCGGCGGGCAGGACGAATCCGTCGTTGTAGTCCACATGTTCGCCGAGCAAATTGACGCGTCCCGGCGCGCGGGCGATGTGTGCGGGTGCGTTTCCGAATTTTTCCTGGTAGCGTTTGGTGAGTTGGTCGGTGATGTTCATGGGTGTTTGTAGTGTGTGTTTGAGAGTGAGCGTAATCGTTCGGCGGCGGCTTCGGGCGTGATGTCGCGCTGGGGCATGGCAAGCATTTCGTAGCCGACCATGAATTTGCGGACGGTTGCCGAGCGCAACAGCGGCGGATAGAAGTGTGCGTGCAATGTCCATTCGGGGTGGGGCTGGTCATCGAAGGGTGCCTGATGGAAGCCCATCGAGTAGGGGAACGATATTTCGAAGAGGTTGTCGTAACGCGTGGTGACCTGTTTCATGATGTCTGCCAGCGCGCTGATTTCTGCAGAGGCGAGATCGTTCAATCGCGCCGCTCTGCCATGCGCGATGACAACGGTCTCAAAGGGCCAGGTTGCCCAATAGGGGACCAGCGCCGTGAAGTGATCGTTGGAGAAGAGGATGCGTTCCTTGCGCTTGAGTTCCTCTTTGATGTAATCGGATAAAAGCGTGCGGTTGTTTTCGTTGAAGTATATTTTTTGCCGTTCGAGTTCCTTCGCCGGTTCGGTGGGGATCAATTCCGTGCCCCAGATCTGGCTGTGCGGGTGCGGGTTGGAACAACCCATGATCGCGCCCTTATTCTCAAAGACCTGCACGTAGTGGATGAAATCTTTTTTGCCGAGGTCGACGGTTTGTTCCGTCCATGTGGCAAGGACGGTTTCGACAGCGGCGTTGTCGAGTTCCGGGAGGGTCAGGTCGTGGCGCGGGGAGAAGCAGACGACCCGGCAGAGTCCGCGCTCGGAAACGGAGGCAAACAACGGGTGGTCGGAGGCGTGTGCGGGCGTCTCATCGGGCAACAGCGCGGAGAAGTCGTTATCGAAGATGAATGTCGATTTGTAATCGGGATTCTTCAATCCGCCTGCGCGTTCGTTGCGCGGACAGAGATAACAGGTCGGGTCATACTGCGGGAGATTCTCCGGCGGGGTCTTTTCCACCTGCCCCAGCCAGGGGCGTTTGGCGCGGTGCGGTGAGACGAGAACGGCTTCGCCTGTGAGAGGGTTGAATCTTCGGTGGGGTGTGTCAAACATGGTGAGGTCCTGTTGTGCGGCATTCATACCGCGTCATCTTATCACGGTTGATTGAACAGACTCAGCGCGGGCAGGGCGCGGTTTTCGAAATCGAACAATGCCTGGTTCTCCCAGTTGTTGCCGGTTGCGGGGTCGGCGGGATCCCAGCCATTGCCAGGCACAGCCGTCCACGTGGCATCCCACCACATAACGCCCAAGCCGCGTCCGTTCGGTATCGCGCGGACAATGTCCATGATCGCCGCCAGCATGTTCTTCTGTCCTTCGGGCGTGAAGGGATAACCGGGTTGTTCCTGTTCAAGGGTGATGTTTGGGAAATTGTCCTTGTCATCCGAAGTAAATGGGTATGCTGTCTCGACGACGATGATGTCTTTCTCATACCGCACGGCGATGTCATTCAGGTTGTTTTGCAGGTCGGCAAACGTGCCATGCCAATATGGGTAATACGAAGCGCCGATCAGATCGAAAGGCACTTCGCGCTCAATGATGCTGTCGAACCACCAGCGGTACATGTCATTTTTCCCGCCATTGTCCAGATGCAGCATGACCGGTGTCTCGGGTGAGCAATCCTTTACAGCGCGGTAACCTTCCTTGAGCAGGGCGGCAAGGTTATCGAAACTTTCATCGTTTTTGCCGTCGGGCCACAACATGCCGTTCGTGATCTCGTTGCCAACCTGCACCATGTCGGGCGGTGTGCCTTGTTCTTTCAGGCTGTTGCAGACATCGAAGGTGTGATCGTACAGCGCCTTCTTCAGCCCATCAAGATCGAGACCTGCCCATGAGGCGGGCTTGGGTTGCTTGCCGGGGTCCGCCCAGCTATCGGAGTAATGAAAGTCAACGAGCAGTCTGATCCTGTTCTCTTTGAGCCGCTTCGCCATCTCCAGCAGTTGTGTCTTGCCATGATAACCATCGGGTGAATCCACCCATACGCGGATGCGCGCGTAATTCATGCCGTGGTCGCGCAGAATTTTGAGCGCGTCCGCCTGTGTCCCGTCTTCGTAGGCATACACACCGCCAAAGTCCTCCGACTTTTTCAGGCTGGAAATATCCGCGCCCATTACGGTCAAATACCTTCCCCTCTCTTTTCCTGACGAAGTTCGATCCTGTTCGGTCATGAAGATACCTCTGTGTGATGATGCGGAAATTATAGCAGTCCCGGACTTAAAATTAATACTTCCAATTATTTCCCTTATGATAAAATCCCGCCGTTGACACAAAGGACGCCCTCGGGGAGCATGAGCCTTTGTGAATCTACGACTATTTCGGAGAAAATAAACATGCCACATCGTTCACTCGCTCGTCTCTACAAAGACGAGTTCTCGGGGTATTCACTCCCCAAATTTCAGCAAGACCTGCTCGCAGGTCTGACCGTCGCCGCGGTTGCGCTTCCGCTGGCGCTGGCGTTCGGGGTCGCCTCGGGGGCAAGTGCAGCCGCAGGATTGGTCACTGCCATCCTGGCTGGCTTCATCATGGGCGCGCTCACCGGCGCGCCGTTCCAGATCAGCGGACCCACAGGCGCGATGTCTGCGGTGTTGATCGTGCTCGTGCAGCGTTACGGTCTCGAGGGCATCTGGGTTGCGGGCTTGTTCTCGGGCGCGCTCCTGCTTCTCATCGGTCTCCTGCGCCTCGGTCGCTTCATCGCCTTCATCCCCGCGCCTGTCATCAGCGGCTTCACATCGGGCATCGCCCTCATCATTTTCATCGGTCAGATCGACAACTTCCTCGGCGTCAAGACTCCCGCCACGGAAACCGCCGCGCAAAAACTGATCGGATATTTCCAGGGCGGATTCACCCCAGCCTTCCAATCGCTGATCCTCGGACTCATTGTCATCGGGACGATGCTGTTCATGCCGAAAAAATGGACGGCGCGTTTCCCCGCTTCGCTCCTCGGCATCATCCTCGCCACGCTTCTCAACTACGCTTTGAGTTGGTCCGCCCCCATGATCGGAGACATCCCCCAGACTCTTCTCCTGCAAGACCGCCTCAGCCTCGCCAACATCCCGTGGACGAATCTTCCTGACTTCATCGCTCCCATCCTGACGATCACTGCACTTGGCGCGGTTGAATCATTATTGTGTGGTGCCGTCGGTTCCAACATGACGGGCATCCGCCTACAAGCGAATCAAGAACTTGTTGCACAGGGTATCGGCAACATGCTCATCCCGTTCTTTGGCGGAGTCCCTGCCACGGCGGCGATCGCGCGTTCGAGCGTCGGCATCAAATCGGGCGGACAAACCCGCCTCGTGAGCATTGTCCACGCGGTTGGGTTGCTGCTGTCCATGTTCCTGCTCGCGCCGTTCATGGGACGAATCCCATTGGCGGCGCTGGCGGGCGTGTTGATGGTGACCGCTGTCCGCATGAACGAATGGGACGCGATCAAATTCATCTTCGGCAAACGCTTCAAGACCGACATGATCGCCTTCACGATCACTATGTTTGCCACCATCGTGCTTGACCTGACACAAGCCATCCTGATCGGTTCCTTCCTTGCAGGGGCGGTCTTCCTGAACAAGATCGCGGGTATCGACATCGAAGTGCAGGAAGTGGACGCGGAAAAACTTCGCCAACGCGGTATCGAAAACGCGGGTAAGTGCAGACATGTCCGTGTGGCATTCCTCACGGGTCCGCTCTTCTTCGCGGCAACAAGCCAATTCAACGAAGCCTTTCAGAATCTGACGGACACTCATGCCCTGATCCTGTCCATGCGCGGGGTGTCGCTGGTGGATACGGCTGGCATCGAAGCCATTCACCGCTTGCATGAACGGCTCCACAAGCAGGGCGGCACACTCATGTTCGCGGGAGTCCATGACAACGCATACAACATGATGAAGCGCGGCGGACTGGTGGAAGTGATCGGGGAGAAAAACTTCTTTTGGTCCAGCGATCAGGCCATCGTCGAGGCGGAGAAGCGGGGGTGTAAATTCTGTCCGCAGGAGTGATAAGATAGTGACATCCATCCAAAAGAGGCAGGTAACCATGACCAACAAAGTATTGAATTGGGGATTGCTCTCCACGGCACATATCAACCGTGCGCTGATCCCGCCTTTACAGGTTTCAAAGCGGAATCATCTTCTGGCTGTTGGCTCGCGCTCTCAGGCGTCTGCGGATGCGTATGCCAAAGAGAAAAAGATCGAGCGCGCGTATGGCTCGTATGAGTCCCTGCTCGCCGACCCGGACATTCATGTGATCTACAACTCGCTCCCGAATCACCTGCACGCCGGATGGACGATCAAGGCGGTCGAAGCGGGCAAGCATGTCTTGTGCGAGAAGCCCATCGCGTTGAGCGTGGACGAAGTGAATGCGATCAAGTCCGCCGCGCACAAACATGGACGTGTTGTGGCGGAGGCGTTCATGTACCGGCATCATCCGCAAACATTGAAGGTGCAGGAACTCGTGAAGAACGGTTCACTCGGGACTTTGAAGTTGATCCGCGGTTCTTATAGTTATGTCAATACCCGTGAGAATGATGTGCGGTTTAATCCTGAAATGGGAGGCGGCAGTATCTGGGATGTGGGGTGCTATCCCATCAGTTACGCGCGGAGCGTTCTCGGGGAGGAACCGCTGGATGTGTTTGGCTGGCAGGTAACGGGTGAGACGGGAGTCGATGTGACGTTCATCGGTCAGATGCGGTTCAGCGGAGATGTCCATGCCCAGTTCGACTCCAGTTTTGATATCCCGTACCATGTCTTCATGGAGATCGTCGGGAGCGAAGGGACGCTCAGTGTTCCACACCCATTCAAGCCCGGGGTCAATGAGAAGATTTATCTGACCTGTGATGAAAAGACCGAGACCATCACGGTCAAGGGGCAGGAGTTGTACCTTGGCGAAGTGGAAGATATGGCGGACGCGGTTCTGCTTGGAAAGAGTTCGCTGGTCTCGCTGGATGACAGCCGCGCGAATGTCGCCGTGATTTCGGCTTTTCTTGAATCAGCGCGTTCGGGCAAGCCAGTGCAGATGTAACTAGACAGAACCCCGTCCCTCTGCTACACTTTTGCCATTAATTTTCTGGAGGATTTCGTATGGATGTCCATGGGCGCGAGATGGGGATGTATGCGTCGTACAGTTATCTGGGGTTGGTCAATCACCCGCGCATCAACGAAGCCGCAAAGAAAGCCGTGGATAAATACGGCACCGGCACGAATGGTGTGCGGACATTGGCGGGAACCCTGGCGATCCACAATGAACTGGAAGAAACGATCGCAAATTTCAAGCATACGGAAGCCGCCATTACGTATTCATCTGGATATGCCACCAACCTGACCGTTGTCTCCACCTTGATGGGACGCGGCGATTATGTCTTTTCAGACAAACTGAACCACGCCTCCATCGTGGACGGGTGTTTGATGTCCGGCGCCGAGTTCCGTCGCTTCCGTCATAACGACATGGAACATCTCGAGGGCTTGCTCAAGAACGCTCCTTCGGATGTCGCCAAACTGGTCATCGCCGACTCGGTCTTCAGCATGGACGGTGACATCATTGACCTGCCGAAGATGGTTGCCTTGTGCAAGCAATATAACGTCTGGCTGATGATCGACGAGGCACATTCTGTGGGCGTGCTCGGAAAAACAGGCACAGGCATTGAAGAACACTTCGATATGTACGGTTCCATTGACATCAAGATGGGTACCCTGAGCAAGACCATCCCATCAGTGGGCGGGTACGTTGCCGCGAACAAGGACATCATTACCTACCTGCGTCATGCCAGTCGCGCGTATATCTTCTCTGCCGCGTTACCGCCTGCGCAAGCCGCCGCCGCGAACGAAGCCTTCAAGGTCATTCTCGATGAACCCGAACGCATCGAAAAACTGAACCTGAACACCAAACAGTTCATCAACGGCCTCAAAAGCATGGGCTTCGACACCATGCTGACCGAGACTGCCATCGTCCCTGTGTTGTGCGGTGACGATATGACTGCTTTTGCGATGACGCGCGAAGCGCAACATAATGACGTGTTCGTTTTGCCTGTCGTTTCGCCCGCCGTCCCTGAGGGGCTCGCCCGCCTGCGTGCCACCGTCACTGCTGGGCATGATCCGAGCGAGATCGAACGCGCCATGGATGTCATCGGTGAGGCTGGGAAGAAGCTGGGCTTGATTAAATAGAGTTAAGTATTTTGCCAAAGATCTGCATATCGCATGGTATGCAGGTCTTTTTGTTTAACTCTGATAGTTCCTGATAGATATTTAAAACAGTTTTCTAATAAAGGTTTTTTAGAATATGGGCGTTATAAAAAACATATAAGACCCTAAAGGTCTCTGAGACCATTAGGGTCTCACAAGAAAATATGGAGTTGAGAAAATGAAATGGCAATGGAAACTTGGACGTTTTGCAGGGATCGACGTGTTTGTGCACGCCACCTTCCTTCTGCTGATCGGCTGGGTTGGGTACAGCCACTGGGTCGAGCATCAGAATTGGGGAGAGGTTTTCAACGGTGTGCTGTTCATTCTTGCATTGTTTGGGTGTGTTGTTCTGCATGAATACGGCCACGCGCTGACTGCCCGCAAATACGGGATCAAGACACGCGACATCACGCTATATCCGATCGGTGGCGTGGCTCGATTGGAAAGGATGCCTGAAAAGCCAATCGAGGAACTGTGGGTCGCCCTCATGGGACCTGCTGTCAACGTGGTTATCGCTGTGGGACTATTTGCGTATCTTTTCCTGACGAATAGCCTAGTTCCCCTCACAGACCTGACCGTTGCATCAGGCTCTTTCCTCGAACGCCTGATGACGGTGAACATCTCGCTAGTGTTGTTCAACCTCATCCCCGCCTTCCCCATGGACGGTGGACGTGTGCTTCGTGCTATCCTCGCCATGCGCATGGATTATGTCCGCGCAACGCAGATTGCCGCCAACATCGGTCAGGGCATGGCGTTCATTTTAGGTTTCATCGGTTTGTTCAGCAATCCCTTCCTGCTGTTCATCGCCTTCTTCGTATACATTGGCGCTTCACAGGAAGCCAGCATGGTGCAGATGAAGAACTCAGTGAGTGGTATCCCAGTCACACGCGCCATGCTCACAGATTTCAAAACGCTCTCGCCGCGCGATAACCTGGCGCAAGTGGTCGGCTTGATCCTGTCGGGATCACAGCACGATTTCCCTGTAGTGGATGCCGCGGGACGAGTGGCAGGTGTCCTTGAGAGAGACGCGTTCATGCTGGCGCTTACCCAACATGGACAGTCCGCGCCCGTCATGGACTTCATCCGCCGCGATCTGCCCGAAGTCGACTCGTATGAGATGCTCGAAATGGCGCTCATGCGTTTGCAGGAGATTGGCTCCAAGACACTGCCCGTCACACACGGCGGTCAACTGGTGGGTCTCATCACAGCGGAAAACATCACCGAATATCTGATGATCCGTTCAGCATTGAGAGCCACGCAAAGTATTCCGCAGCCGATTGGATAAGAAGATTCTTATCTGGCGATATGAAGTTCTGAAATCGCTATATAATCTACAAACCTCCGATGGGGAGTAGCCGCCCAGCAATGGGATGCGCAGTCGTCAATACGGACCCAGGTCCCGGCTGTCCAGCAAAAGGCAAGACCATCGCCAAGAAAAATTCTTTGGCGGTGGTCTTTTTATTTTGTCATTGCGAGCCCGAGCGAAGCGAGCGGCGAAGCAATCTGAACTGACTTTAGAACATGAGGTGATCAACATGCTCGACACAATAGAACAAACCATTCTCTCGGCTTTGCAAATCATCTTCGACCAGTTCGGCTGGTTGGGTGTTTTCGGCTTGATGATCATCGAGAACGCCACAGGCGTCACGCCCAGTGAGATCATCCTTGCCTTCGCGGGCTGGATGTTGATCGAACGCCATGGTATCTCGCCGGTATTCATTCCGCTGGCGGGTCTGTACGCGGGATTGGGAAGCGCCATCGGCGCGTCCATCACGTATTGGGTTGCGCGGGTCGGCGGTCGCCCGCTGATCGATAGACTCGCAAAATTCTTCCGCATTAATCTGGGTTACATCGAACGCATTGAAGAGCAGGTCAGAAAATGGGGCGCAGGCATCGTGATGTTTGGGCGTGTCCTGCCGGGGATCAGGACTCTCGTCAGCATCCCCGCTGGGCTTGTCAGAATTCCCTTCCCGAAATTCTTCCTCGCCACCTTCATTGGGGCGTATACTTGGTGTACACTGTTGATAGGCGCGGGGTACGTCCTTGGTCATGAGTGGATGTTGATCAGCGATTACATCAAGACCCACCTGCCGCTCGTCTTCACACTCGGTTTTCTGGCGATGGCATCTTATCTCATGTATCACTACCGTACGCACATCCCTGCTTTTGCGTGGATACGCTCAAAAAATAAAAGGTTGGACTCATAATCATGAACTGGCATCTGCAATCCATCGAGAAGTCACTTGAAGCGCTTCAAACGGGACCTGAAACGGGTCTCACACAAACCGAAGCGGATTTACGCCTGAAACAATACGGGCGTAATGAGCTCGTTGAAAAGGGCGGGCGCACGCCGCTCAAAATATTATGGGAGCAACTCACCGCGACGATGGTGTTGATTCTCATCGCAGCGGCTGTAGTTGCCGGCTTGCTCGGCGACTTGAAGAACACCATTGCCATTTCCGCCATTGTCATTCTCTATGCCATTCTTGGCTTCGTTCAGGAATACCGCGCCGAGCAGGCAATTGCCGCCCTCAAGAAATTATCCGTGCCGAATGTGCGCGTACTACGCGACAAGACGCTCAAGGAGATCTCCGCCCGCGACCTTGTGCCCGGCGACATCATCCAACTTGAAGCGGGGAATGTGTTGCCAGCAGATGTCCGTTTGCTCGAAGCGGTGAACCTCCGCATTCAGGAAGCCGCGCTCACGGGCGAATCGGAACCCGTTGAAAAACAGATCGCTGCACTCTCAGGCGATGGACTCCCATTGGGTGACCGCCGCAACATGGGCTACATGGGCACCATCGTCACACAGGGACGCGGTCTCGCACTGGTCGTTGCCACGGGCATGCAAACCGAACTCGGTAAGATCGCCGATCTCATTCAGCAAAGCGGCAACGAGGAGACCCCGTTACAGAAACGCCTCGACCAACTCGGGAAAAATCTTGCGATTGTCGGTGTTGTGATCGCGGTTCTCATTGCTGTGTTGGGGCTGTTGCGTGGCGACGAACTTCGTCATATGTTACTCACCGCGGTCAGTGTGGCGGTTGCCATCGTGCCTGAAGGTTTGCCTGCTGTCGTCACCATCACGCTCGCGCTCGGCGCGCAACGCATGTTGGCGAAGAATTCCCTCATCCGAAAACTTCCTGCCGTGGAAACGCTTGGCTCGGTCACGGTAATCTGTTCGGATAAAACGGGCACGCTGACGGAAAACAGGATGACGGTCGTCGTGCTGGATGTTGCCGACCATCAACTGGACTTATCCGCCGCGATGGAACGCGACGGTTCGATTCATGCGACCCGAAACCTGGGCACGCCGGCCCAATCCGCTCTTTCGCTGACGGCGATCGGCGGCACATTGTGCAATGACGCCCGTCTCATTGACGAAGGCGATGACCGTTTCCACACGCTTGGGGATCCCACGGAAGGCGCGTTGGTTGCCGCCGCCGCAAAGATAGGATATTGGAAATCGTCGCTTGACCTGTCGTTCCCGCGTGCGGCGGAATTGCCGTTCGATTCGGATCGCAAACGTATGACGACCGTCCATCACTTGCAGGAATACGCTGAGTCTGTCCTTGCGGGATTGGACGTAGGCAATCATCGTTATATCGCCTTCACCAAGGGTAGTGTTGACGGGTTGCTGGATCTGTCGAATCAGGTGTGGGTGAATGGAAAGGCCGAAACGCTCGATGCAGGCTGGAGGTCCAGGATTGAAGCGGCGAACGAACGTCTCGCAAAGAAGGGGATGCGCGTCCTCGGTGTCGCCTTCCGATTGCTGAATCAGATTCCCGAAGTCATCCAAACGGATCTGGAACAGCAGTTAACATTCATCGGTTTGTTCGGCATGATCGACCCGCCGCGCGAAGAAGTGAAGGACGCGGTGGCGGTGACGAAGACCGCGGGCATCCGCACAGTGATGATCACAGGCGACCATCCGCTTACGGCGCAGGAGATCGCGCGGCAATTAGGGATTGCCGATAACGGACGCGTGCTGACAGGCATTGAGTTGGAGAAGTTGAGTTTCGATGAGTTGAAGGGTGTCGTGGATGAAGTGCGTGTGTTTGCGCGCGTTTCGCCCGAACATAAGTTGAAGATCGTACAGGCGTTGCAGGAGAATGGACATATCGTTTCGATGACGGGTGACGGCGTGAACGATGCGCCCGCCCTGCGCCGCGCGGACATCGGCGTGGCGATGGGCATTACGGGTACCGATGTTTCGAAGGAAGCCGCCGATATGGTTCTGCTCGACGATAACTTTGCGACGATCGTTTCGGCGGTGAAAGAGGGGCGCACGATCTACGATAACATCCGCAAGTTCGTGCGGTTTAGTGTGGCGGGGAATATCGGCAAGGTATTGGTGATGTTGCTGGCTCCGTTTTTGGGCAAGCCGATCCCGCTGTTGCCATTGCAGTTGCTGTGGCTCAACTTATTGACCGATGGTTTGCTTGGGTTGGGCATGGGCGTGGAAGCGCCGGAGAAAGATACGATGAACCGCCCGCCATATTCGCCGAAAGAGGGCGTATTCTCGCGCGGCGCGGGGGGGCAGGTAATCTGGGTGGGTGCGTTGATCGGCGCGTTGGCGCTGGGACTTGGCTCGTGGTATTATTTCACGGGTCGTGAGGAATGGCAGACGATGGTCTTTACGTTCCTTGCGTTCGTGCAGGTCTTTCAGGCATGGGCGTCACGCTCGAGTAGGGAGTCCGCGTTTGCGATGGGCATGGCATCCAACCCGCTGTTGTTCTGGATGATGTTGTTGGTCACTGCCTTGCAGTTGGCTGTCATCTATATCCCGCCTGTGGCTGAGTTCTTCTCGGTCAAACCATTGGGTGTTATCGATTTGTTGATCGCAATCGGTTCAGGGTTTATTGTGATGATTGTGATGGAGATCGAGAAGAAATTCCGTAAATAATTTTCGGATACCTAACCACAGAGACACGAAGGCACGGAGTATGATATTTTCTCTATGTCTCAGTGTCTCTGTGGTTTAAAGCGGATCAACTTTCTTTGACCTGATATAACAGGTTGTCTTCCACCTTGTACATCAGAGGCGCAACCTGAATCTTCGGATACCGTAATCGCAATCGTTGGGCTTCGCTCAAAACAAAGTCGATCTCGTTGCCGATCTCGAACATGGGAGCAAATTGTGTGAAGTGTTGTTCGGCAAACTCTTTCTCCCATCCCGCCGACTCGACCAGCCCTTGAATGAATATATCTTTACGCGCCATCAGGTTGACCATCCCGCACTGGTTGTGAGCGATCAACGCGATGCTCTTCACGCCTCCCACTGCGATGGCATACGAGACCTTGAACTCGCTGTAGCGCAGGTTCGCCCCTCCCGCACGGATGATATACGAGAAGTTGTCGGGAATATGTAGGTGTTTGCGGTTGTCCATGCACATGCCGACGAGCAATTGGGCTTGTGAGTATATATCGTACTCGCGGTTGAGGTTGTGATATTCCAGTAAAAGCCCGATGGGGGTATCGCGGAATTCAGGGAAAATATCTTCTTTGGTGGTGACGGGGATAAGTCGTTCCATAAAGATGTTTATCCTAAAGGATGGTTACCAGGTCCTTTGCGAGAGCCTGTCTGTCTTCCTCGTCATTGATTTGCACCAGGATCTCACGCGCCTTTTCGAGATAAACCTTCATAATGACGCGGTTGTTTGCAATCATTTCTGCGCGGGCGAGGGTCTCGTAAGCATAGCCCTTGAGGAAAGGGGATAGGTCTTTTGCGTATTGCAATGACAACAATCCATATCTGCGGGCATTGTTTGGCTGTTTGACCAGACAATACACACGGGAGACCTGCCAGTATCCGATTGACAGGTTTTTCGGCGTGACATCTTCCCGCTGTGTCCAGTGCCAGAGGGACGCAATGGCTGTGTGCAGCATTTCCATGGTCTCTTCGGCGGAACGATTCCGATCCTTGTCCATGTTGTCCCAGGTCTTGTTAAAGCAATCAGTTGAAAAATACTTATGAGCTTGTTGAATGTCAAAATTCGGTGTATCCGCCATGATGAGTCCTTATACAAGTAAATAATAAAAATGGATTCTGTTGGGGAGAGTCCATCCCGCCCCTCTACCTTGCGACGGCTATTTTACGAGCCTGACGAGTTGGGGTCTGGAATTGGGGACGCGCTTGACCTCTCCGCGTGCTTCCATGTCCAGTTTGACAGTGGTTACATACCACGTGACCGAGCCATCGAATTTGCCGCGCATTTCCTTTTCCACCGCGCGTGCAAGTTTCATAAAAGGCATTTCCTTGTTCTGGCGCAGGGTTGCTGTAATAGCTTTATGAATGACTTCGTATTTTTCTCTGCTAATGTTCACACCCCGCTTTTTGTCGGGGTGAAGTGTGCGAATCGTATCCTTCATAATACTCCTCCTCAAAGAGCAGGAAGTATTTTACACCCAACCACGGACTTCCGTTGGCTTGATTCGGATGGCTG
>JBFYRY010000022.1:0-22151 GCA_041302025.1 Chloroflexota bacterium
GCGGGGGTCTCGAAACAGACGGTCTCCAGAGTGATTAACAATCATCCTGATGTGGCAGATATTACCCGTAAGCAGGTGCAAAAAGTCATTGATGAGCTGGGTTACCATCCCAGCGCCGTGGCACGCAGTCTGACTAAGCAACGCACCCACACCATCGCAGTTGTTACGGCTGGTTTGAATCTTGCGGGACCTTCACGGGTCTTGCATGGTCTGGCACTCCAGGCTGAGGAAGCCGGGTATGCCTTGCTACTCAAGAATCTGCCCGGTTTTCGGGTGGATGATTACGCGAGTTTGATCCGCTACTTTAACGAGATGCAGGTGGAGGGCGTTGCCTGGGCGGTGCCCGATACAAACTACCAGCGGCTGGAGACCATCGAAAAATTAGCCAAACTCCCGATGCCTGTGGTTTATCAAGGTTCTGCCCCGATCGAAGGCGCCCTGTATGTGACGGTGGACAACTATGATGGAGGCTGTCGCGCTACACAACACCTGATCGATCAAGGGTATCGGCACATCGCGCATATCTCCGGTCCGCTTTCGTTTGGGGACGCGGAAGCCCGAAAATCGGGCTGGCACGACACTCTCGAAAAAAACGGACTCCATCCTGTCGATGCGCATTGGGCTGAAGGAGATTGGAACTCCGCCAGTGGCGCTGAAGCAGTCTCAAGATTACTGAAAACATATCCAGACATGGATGCTGTTTTTGCAGGCAACGACCAGATGGCGATCGGCGCGATCGAGAAACTACACGAAAGCGGACTGCGCGTACCGGAGGATATTGCCTTCATCGGTTACGACAATATCGCTGAAAGCGAATTTAATTCACCGCCGCTCACTACCATATCGCAGGATTTTCAACTGATGGGCGCCAGGACGATTGAGTTATTAATCCACGCCATCAACGTACGGCAAGACGGAAAAATGCGCGCAGAAGTCAAGCCGGTTGTGCTGGCGACAGATCTAATCATAAGGAACAGTTCGATCCGACCTCAATAACCATGGCTAGAAGTTGCTCACATTGTAGCAACGGACTATTTTTTATTGCAGGATAAAAGTCCATGAATTATATGATAGATGTCATGTTGTCTGCCTGTACGTACATGTTTTCTTGAACTATGGTAACATTAATATCATTCTGAAAATCATGGATGTTCTCAAATGAGCGCAGTCAACAATCGGTTAAAGATGTTATTTGCATTTTTCGTTAAGGAGGTGCCACCAGAATAAATTTGACAATGAGCAAGGCAGTGAAATGCAAGAAAATCATATTGAATTTCCAAAGAAACATAGGAGATAAAAGAGAATGACCAAACAAATTTCCAAAAAACTGTCTCGCCGTGACGTTCTGAAACTGTCCGGCACCGTTGTCGGTGGGGTTTTGCTGGCTGGCTGCGGTCCGGCAGCAACCGAAGCCCCGGTGGAGAAACCCGTTGAAGCCCCGGTTGAAAAACCGACCGAAGCCCCGGTGGCAGAAGCTCCAGTCGCCAAGCCTGTGGAAGGAAACGTGGTGATAATGCACCGCGGCAACGAACTCAACCAGGATCAGATCGCTGCTTTCCAGGATGCCAATCCTGGCATTACGATTGAGTTCGTGGAAGATGACCCAACCCGCTTCTATGCCATGTATGCTGCAGGCTCACCGCCTGACATCTACCGCATCCAGGCACCCTCTGTTCCCGGCATGCTGGCCCGCAAACTGCTGCTCGATTTGACCCCCTATTTCGAATCCAGCGAGATCATCAAAATCGATGACCTGGCTCCGGCTAACAATTACTACAAAGCCAACAGCCCGCTGGAAATCGGCTCAGGCAAGATTTATGGTATGGCCAAGGACTTCTCCCCTGACTGCACCGTTTTTGCCAACAAGACCCTTTTCGAAGCCGCCGGTCTGCCCGTTCCCGATGACACCAAAGCTCTGACCTATGCCGAGATCATGGAGTATTCCAAGAAGCTAACCGTCTTTGATGGCGACCGCCTGATGCAGTACGGCTATGGTTATGAAGGCGCCTGGATCGACCGCTTCTGGATGAACATGCTTGCTGAAACTGACAAGAGTCTCTTCTCGGCTGGCTATGACAAGGTCAACATCGCCGGCAGCGAGGATGCAAAGGCCGTGGTCAAGTGGTACTACGATATGGCCGCTGAAAAACTGACCGTCAGCCCCAAGAATCCCAGCCCGAGCGGCTGGTTTGGCAATGACTATGTCGGCGCCACCCTGGGCATGGCTCAGTACGGCTACTGGTTCAGCGCCATGGCCACTGGCGACTTGAACAAAGACGGCGCCATGATGCTGCCCGCCCCGACCTGGGCTGGCGTACGCCGTGACCCGACCGTCACCGCAACCGGCGCTATCGTAACCTCCGCCACCCAGGTGCCCGATGCGGCCTGGAAAGTATTCGAGTGGTACCATGGCGGCCAGCCTTCGATTGACCGCGCTGGCAGCGGCTGGGGCGTCCCGGCCATGATGTCGCAGTGGTCCCTGATCCCGCAAACCACCGACTTCCAGAAACAGGCTTACAAAGTCTTGCAGGGCGAACTGGCGCTCAACACCACGCCATTGCAATTCAATCCCTTCATTGGCGAATTGACCATCAGCAGCCTGTGGGGCAAATATCTCGACCAGGCGCTCGCTGGCACCATCACCTTTGACGATATGATCGCGGGCATCGAATCTGAAACCAATTCGGCCATCAAGGATGGCATTGACCGCATCATGGGTTAATCCCCAGTCTGAACTACCTTTAGGAGGAGGCCGGGCGCATTCCGGCCTCCTCACCTCGCTCATCTTCAGGAGTTGTGCATGGCGACCGAAACACTCACACCTCAATCGATCTATGGGCAAGTCAAAAAAGCTGGACTGACCCGCAGTCAGAAACGCACACTGACCTTTTATACACTCGTTTTACCCTGGATCATCGGATTTATTTTTTTAAGTGTTTTCCCCCTGGTAGTTGGACTACTCACTTCATTCACCAATTATGATGGTTTGAACCTGGAAACCATCAAGTTTGTTGGTACGCGCAATTATGCTCGTGCTTTTGATGATGCGGATGTCAGTTTTTCGCTGATGCGCACGGTTTTGTGGGGTCTGTTAAACCTGCCGCTGTGGCTTGTTGTCTCTTTCACGTTGGCACTGATCCTGAACCAGGATGTCAGGGGACGCGGCATTTTTCGTACTATTTTCTATCTCCCCAGTTTGATCCCGGCCACGGCAGCCATCACCGCCTGGCGGATCATCCTGGAGCGCAATTTTGGGATGCTGAACAATTTCATCAGCCTGTTCACGCCTGAACCGATCGCCATCGGCTGGCTCTCGGACTATTCCCTGCAAGGGATGACCGGCGTGGCCCTGTGGGGTGGACTGGGCAGCGGCATGATTATTTTCCTGGCCGGTTTGCAGGGCATCCCGGATGAACTAAAAGAAGCGGCCCGCATTGACGGGGCCAACGGACTCCAGGTATTCCGGCACATCACCCTGCCGCTGATGACACCCGTGATCTTCTTCCAACTGGTCCTGGGGTTGATTGGGGCCTTCCAACAACTCAACCTGCCCCTGCTCTTCACCCGTGTCGGGATTGCTTCCGCCTCCGTGCCGCCCCGTCCAATTTATCTCTACATGATCCACACTTGGAGTCAGATCATGGATCAGGGCCGTTATGGCTATGGCACCGCGCTTCTGTGGATGTTATTTATCGGCATCCTGATCTTGACCGGGATCGTTTTCTGGTCAGAAAAATACTGGGTGTACACCGGTGCAACAGAAGAAGGAGGCAAATAACATGGACGCCCAACGAAGTGGCTGGCTGATGAAACGCATTTCCCGTTTTTTGGGATATTTGATCCTGATTCTCACATCTTTGGTTTTGATCGCCCCGGTTTTCTTCATGGTGGTCTCCTCCTTCAAGGTTGATGCTGAATACTTAAGTTTCCCAATTCGAATCTTCCCTAAAATAGCGCAGTGGCAGAATTACAAACTCGTTTTCACAATGACACCATTTGCCAAAATCGCCCTACGCACGGCCCTGCTGGCGATTTCGACCGCCACGATAACAGCCTTTGTCAGTTCGATGGTCGGCTATGCCTTCGCCCGGTATAACGTTCCAGGCAGTAAGCGGTTGTTTGGCATCGTCGTTGCCATGCTGATCGTGCCTTTCATCGTCATCCTGATTCCCCAATTCATTCTTTATTCCAAGTTGAAATTAACTAATACGTATTGGCCGTGGATCCTAGGCGCTCTGGGCGGCAGTCCATTTTACATTTTCATGTTCCGCCAGTTTTTCCTGGGCTTTCCCAAGGAATTGGAGGATGCAGCTGAAGTGGACGGCTGTGGTCCCTTTGGCATTTACTGGCGGATATTTCTGCCAAATGCCAAGCCGGTTTTTGCCACGGTGATGATTTTCGCCACGAACAGCGTTTGGGGTGATTACTTAACGCCGTTACTTTACTTGAGTAACAGCAAAACCCTGCTGGGTGTGGCATTGACGACAGCCTTCAGAAACCCCCAGGGGATCGAAATAAAAACTGTCACCCTGGCGGCGAGCGTGCTCTACATCGTGCCATTGATCATCACATTCTTCCTTGCCCAAAAGCACATCCTCAAAGGTGTGGTGACATCTGGTTTGAAAGGATAAGTTGACAAAACATCAGGTAACCCCTCGAGGAAATCACCTATTCTCGAGGGGTTACTCTTTTATGCTCATGCAAAAAGGATAATTCCATGAAATTCGGAGCCTGGATTCACGAACATGGACTCGCTCTCGATGAGCAGGTCACTGCCGCATCTCAAAACGAATTGCGTTCCATCCGTTCGTACTCGCTGGATTATTCCCAGCGCGCCGCGCCTATTCTCAAACAGTACGATATGTCCCTGTTGGCGGGGATGCACATCAATGCACAGGACCTTGCTGACAATTGGCGTTCGCAGGTCCGATTGGACGAACTGGCGGAAATCCATAACTTGGGCGTCGACTTGGAAGCGATCTGCGTCGGCAATGAACTGCACCAGGGTGGCGATGCCTTCGATTCCAAACGCTTTACCGCCCGCCTGGCTTTTGGTCTTGCGAATGTACTGGACACCTATCGCCACTGGATGGCTGAACACGGATTTTCCACCCCATTGACCTACGCCATGGAAGGGATCGTCTTCGATCAGTATGGCACCTTCCACGAGTGGGTTTTACCGCTGATAAATGCCTGCGACATCGTCTCGATCAACCTGTATCCCATGGATGTGCCCGCCTGGTCCACTTTTGGGGCATTTGACGAAAGCCGTAAATTTCTTACAGACCGCCGTGTCCGCAACAACCGTCTGAATCGATACGAGATGCAATTGCGCCAGGTGCTGACCCAGCTCGAACGCATGGACAAGCCGATGATGTTCTCCGAAACCGGTTTTCCTTCTGCCGTTGGGTATCAGGTCGAGAATGAGGCACTGGTCATTCCCCAAACCGACAATGCGGTCTACGAATCAGCCATGCGCGAGTTCCTGGCACGCATCCGCACGGTAAACGCAGACTTCAGCAACCGGATCAAGGTGTTGTATTTTTATGAGTGGCGTGATAATCTTTATCATTCAAAAATATGGAATATCGAACAAAGCCCGATCCACGTTGCCTTTGGTTTGTGCGACCGGTTCGGGGTTCCCAAATTCGATATCCAAAAACTCCTAATCGAGGCTGACGAGTGAACCCGACTCCCCCCAGAAGTATTCCTGAATTCAAACAAACCCCCGAAGTGGTATTCCAGCCGAGAATGGCGCGTGCCTTTCAGGCTGGCA
The DNA here is from genome assembly GCA_041302025.1 of Chloroflexota bacterium. Classification (GTDB taxonomy): domain Bacteria; phylum Chloroflexota; class Anaerolineae; order Anaerolineales; family Villigracilaceae; genus Defluviilinea. The sequence continues at coordinate 5,777 of JBFYRY010000022.1, forward strand.
TCAATAAAATTGTGGACGCCATCCGTCCTTCGCTGGGACCATACCCGCGCGCAGTGGCGATCAACCGCATCGGTACATCACGCGGACCGGAACTGCTCGATAACGGCGGGATCATCGCCCGGCGCATCATCGCTTTGCCCGACCGCGACGAAGATGCGGGCGCTATGTACATTCGCGGCGCGTTGTGGAATTTGCATGAGCGCGTCGGCGATGGCGTTGCCACATCTGCCATTATTTTTCAGACCATTTTCAACGGTGGCTTGAAATATATCGCCGCAGGCGGCAACGGTATGGTCTTGCGCCACCATCTCGAAGCAGGCGGAGAACTCATCGTCAAAGCCCTGGAGAAAATGTTCCAGCCTATTGCGGGAGAAAAAGCCTTGAACGGCGTGGCAAAAACCGTCTGCCATGACCACGAACTGGCGGAAGCGATTGGTAATCTCATCAGCATCGTCGGCGCGGATGGGATACTCGAAGTCCGAGCCGGGCGTGGACGCGGCGTCGAGCGCGAGCTGGTCACCGGCGCATATTGGTCCGGCGCGATCGTTTCGAAGCAGATGATTGCCGATCTCATCAAAGCCCGTACCACATTCGAGAACGCCGCCATCCTGATCAGCGACTTGAATATCGAGACCGCCCAGGAAATGGTGCCGGTCATCCGCGCTGCGGTGGAAGCGAAAATTGAACGTCTCGTCGTCATGTGCACATCGGCATCCGAACAGGCACAGGCGTTGATGTTGCAAAGCCGCACATCGGGCAAACTACAGATCATCGCCGTGAAAACGCCCGGTCTGCGCAGTGACGTGCAGATGGAAAGCATGACAGACATGAGCATACTCACGGGCGCGAAAATGCTCGTCAAAGTCGCGGGCGATTCGCTCGAACGCGTCACGCCTGAACACTTCGGACAGGCGCGTCGCATTTGGGCAAACGACGAATACACGGGACTGATTCATCCGCAAGGTGACCCCATCGCGATCCGCAAACACATCAACACAATTCGCGCCGCGATCAAGAACGCGACGAAGACCGATGAGCGCCGACGATTACAGGAACGACTCGGCAGACTGCTCGGCGGCACAGCAACGATCGATGTCGGCGGGATGACCGAGACCGAAATGGAAACCCGCAAGGAACTCGCCAAACGTACTGCCGATGCCCTGCGCGGCGCGGCACGCGAAGGCATTCTGCCTGGCGGAGGTTCTGCCCTGCTGGCTTGCCGACCCGCACTCAATGAATTGCTCATAGATAAAAACTCGCTGGACGCCAAAGCCGCGCACCGCATTCTGACCGCCGCGCTCGAAGCTCCCTTCCGCGCGTTGATGGCGAACAGCGGACTCAACGAAGGCAAACTGCTTGGCGAAGTGGAGCAAGCCGGGGCGGGGTTCGGGTTCGATCTCGTATCCAAACAGGTGCGCGAAATGATTCCCGCCGGGATCGTGGATGTCGCCGCTGTCCAAAAGCAGGCAGTCATCAGCGCCGTGCGCGCCGCCGCGCTCGCGCTCACCATTGACGTGCTGATTCACCGCGACAACCCGCCCGCCGTCGTCGAACCCGACGCGCCAGGATTTTAGCCATGAATGACAGACAAGATTTTGTTTATTCTCTTGCGGCTTCGCCCAACTTCAAAAAAGATGGATTGATCTTTGCCGCCAAAATGGGTGGATTGTTCCGCTCGACGGACGGCGGCAAAACCTGGCACGATTCCTACACTGCACTGAAACACACCGCCCCGCTTCCGACGACCTCTGTGGCTGTTACCGTTATCGATGACATCACCTATGCCTTTGCCGCGGTGGATGGCAAAGTATTGCGTTCGCTCGATGGCGGCAAAAAATGGCAGGCATCTGGACTCGACAGTCCCGCCCCATTGGTCACAGCGCTCGCCATCTCGCCGGACTTTGCACGCGATGGTCTCGTGCTCGCCGCCACCATGCAGGATGGCATTTTCTTTTCGACCGACCGCGGCGTGAAGTGGCAGGGCTGGAACTTCGGCTTGTACGACTCGAACATCAACGCGCTGGCATTCGTTGATTCGCAGAACGTCATCGCCGCGGCGCAAAGCGGAGTGTTCATCAGCACGAATGCCGGGCGTTCGTGGCGCGACCTGGATTTTCCCATCGAAGTCGTGCCCGCGTTGTCTGCCGCTGTCAGCGGGGAAAATGTCTTTTATATCGGAACCGAAAACGGGTTGTATCGAAGCGTAGATGCCGGTCAGGCTTGGGAACAGATCCAGTCTGGGGCGGTGGAACACATCCTGCTGGATGGTCATAAAAAGATCCTGATCGTGCGCGATGGCGACTTATTGCATTCGAAGGATGGCGGCAAGACATGGCGGCTCCGCGCGGGACTGAAAATTGATTCCACCATCACTTGTCTTTCTGCCCCGCTGGGACTTGATACCTCCAGCCCCCTGTTGATCGGTTTTGAAAACGGAGAAGTAACAACATTATGAAACCTGTTGCCAAGCAATTGCATTTCGGCGCGTCGTTCTATCCTGAGCATTGGGACGAAGCGCGCTGGGCGGAGGACATCCGCCTGATGAAAGCCGCGCATGTGACCGTGGTGCGCATGGGCGAGTTCGCGTGGAGCACGTTCGAACCGCACGAAGGTGAATTTCATTTCGACTGGATGGAACGCGCCATTGACCTGCTCGCTCAAAACGGGATCGTCACCGTGATGGGCACGCCCACCGCCGCGCCGCCCGCCTGGCTGACACAGAAATATCCGAACACGCTGGCGATGGACGAGCACGGACACCGTCACATGCACGGACGGCGTTGTCATTACTGTGTCAATTCGCCTGAATACCACGAACGCACGCGTAGTATCGTGGCAAAAATGGCGGAGCGCTTCGGAAAAAATCCACATATCATCGGCTGGCAGTTCGATAATGAGTTTGGAACTGTCTGTTATTGCGAAACGTGCCGCGCCGAATTCCAAAAATATTTGCGCGAAAAATTTGTGAGTCTCGATGCGCTTAATCCAAACTGGAGCACCGCGTATTGGAGCCAGACTTATACCGACTGGAATCAGATTCCCATTCCGCGTGAGGGGCATAATCCCGGTCTCATGCTGGCGTTTCAACAGTTTGTTACGCAATCGTACAAGCGTTACCAAAAACTTCAAGCGGACATCCTGCGAAAACATATCCCCGCAGAAGTTTGGATGACGCATAACTTCATGAACTGGTTCAACACCTACGACCACTACGAAATGAGCGAAGACCTCGACCTGGCTGCGTGGGATTGGTACGTGGGCACGGGTCATCCCGATCACACCACGGCGGGCTCGGCTCACGATCTCGTGCGCGGCTACAAACGCCAGAACTTTTGGCTGATCGAAACCCAGCCCGGCAACGTCAACTGGCACCCCATCAATAATCAAGTGAACAAGGGTGAGTCGCGTACGATGGCATGGCATGCGGTTGGGCACGGTGCGGACGCGTTGCTCTACTGGCAGTGGCGTTCCGCCTACAACGGGCAGGAGCAATATCACGGCTCGCTCGTCGATCAATCGGGTCAGCCGCGCCCGTTCTACGAGGACGCCGCGCAGATCGGACGTGAGTTCGCCAAAGTCTCTGAACTGTTGGCAGGCTCAGAGATCAAGGCAAAGGTTGCCATCCTGAACGATTACAACAGCCGCTGGTCTATCAACTGGCAGAAACAGCACAAGGATTTCGATTACGTCGATCATCTGCGGCATTACAGCAAAGCCTTCGCCGAGCGCAACATCCCCGTGGATATTATTTCTGCGGACGCGCCGCTGGATGGATACCGGCTCGTCGTCGCCCCCGGGCTTGCCATCCTCACCCCAGAGCGGATTCAACGCCTGAGCGAGTTCGTGAAATGCGGCGGGAATTTGGTATTGACTATCCGCACCGGCATGAAGGACGAGTTCAACTCGCTCCTGCCGCAGCGCCAACCGGGAGCGTTATCCGCGCTGACCAACGTGGAAGTGGAGGAATATTATCCGCTCGACGTGCCGGTTCCAGTTGTGGGCAAATCCATCAATGGCATATCCAACCAATGGGCGGAGCGACTGCGCATTCTCGATCAGACACAGTTCACGCAGGTGATGGCGCGTTACGGAAAACAAAACGGCTGGCTCGATGACCAACCCGCAGTCACAGTGAATCCGCAAAAGGGCGCGACGAATTTCGTCTACTACGTTGGCGCGTATCTCGATGGCAAATCCCAACTCGCGCTGACCGATACCATCCTGACCGCCAGCGACATCCGCGCTCCATTCGATACGCCGCGTGGGGTGGAAATTTGTCAGCGCACCAAAGCGGATGGCACGCGCATTTACATCGTCATCAACCATCGCAACGAAGCGCAAACCGTCAAACTCCCCTGGTCCGCCCGCGAACATCTCAGCGGCATGGATTATTCGGGTGAGTTGACCCTGTCCGCGTATGGGGTGGCGGTGCTGACCAGAAGGACATAGAGGTATGTTTGTTCTTTGTGCGTGGCGCAAGTTTCGATTTCTGTGGTTTTTTGTTCTTGTTCCGTTACTCGTCCCAGGTTGTGCACCACAGATTCCCACAATTACCGGCACGGCCTATTACGTGGATTGCGCCAAAGGCAATGATTCCAATCCGGGCACATCGCACTTGCGCCCTTGGGGGACGCTTGCTTCCGTTAACGGGAGCAAGTTCCAGCCCGGCGATGGGATCTTTTTCAAGCGCGGTGTCACCTGTCAGGGCGCGTTAAATCCCCAAGGTTCCGGCGCGGATGGGAATCCCATCATCATCGGCGCGTATGGCAGCGGGGTGTTTCCAATCATCGATGGCGGGAAAAATCCCGAAGCGTTCAAACTCAGCGGACAGGAATATTGGGAAGTCAGCGATATCGAGTTCACTGGCGGCACGCGCTTTGGCGTGCTGGTCAGCGGCGCGGAAGGCGTGGAAACCCTGCGCCACATTCGCCTGACCAATTTGAAGGTGCATGATGTCTGGGGCGAGCCATTCAAGGATAAAGTTCCGGGGCTGGTGGTGGTGCTGGCAAACGGCAGCCGCTTCCAGGATGTGGTCATCAATGGTGTGACCGCTTACAACACGAATCAATGGGCAGGCATCGAAGTCAACGGTGGTGTGGACTGGCCGATCGATTATGACAACCCCGCGCTGGCTGAAAATGTAACCGTCCGCAATTCAACGGTCTATAACGTGTACGGGGATGGAATTGTGTTGTGGGGTGTCAAGAACGGACTGATCGAATATTCTGTGGCGTACGATACGGGTCAACAGCCTGCGCCGAAAACCGTTGGCACGCCCAGTTCGATCTGGACCTGGTCTTGCATTGATTGCGTGGTGCAGTACAACGAATCCTACAATGCGGCTTCGCCCGAAATTGACGGCGGCTGTTACGATATCGATTGGGGCACACGCAACAACACTTATCAATACAACTACGGACACGATTGTGACGGTTACTGTATCTCGGTCTTTGGCGCGGAAGGCGTGACTACCGAAAACGCCATTGCCCGCTATAACGTTTGTTCCAACAATGGACAGCGCAAAGATCTTGCCAGCCGTCAAGGCGACATATTCCTGTCCACGTGGAATTATGGGCTGTTGGATGGCGTTTTAATTTACAACAACACCTTCAACTGGTCTCCCGCTGGTAAATATCCCGCCCTGGTTAACAAGGCGGAATTCGCCGGTGAGCGCCCCAACCTGTTTGCCAATAACATTATCGTCTCCAAAGTCCCCTGGCTGATAGATGGCGGCGCGAAACTCGCATTTGACCACAACCTGTATTGGCTGACCGGCGAAGGCACGCCATTCTTTTCTTTCAAAGAGAATTATTACTCCGGTTTTGATGAATACCAGCGACTGAGCGGATACGACGCTCACGGCCTGTTCGCCGATCCCAAACTGAATCAGCCCGAATATCATGAGATCGGACGCTCCGCCTCAGCCTTCACCCTTCAGGCTGGTTCGCCCGCCATCGACGCGGGTCTCAGCCTGGAGGAGATGGGCGCAATGGATTTCTTTGGTAACGCCATCCCCTACGGCAGTGCGGTGGATATCGGCGCGTATGAGTGGTCTCCGGCGAAAAACAGCGCCAATTTACCGGTGAGATTGATTGCCAGTCTCAAGGAGTTACCCATTTCATTGGAATCCGGTCTGCTCCTGGTCAGCCTGGTTGATCTGCAGGATCAGGCTTCGCGCAGTCAATCGGTTTTCCTACGCAGTATGGCAAGGCAATACGCCGAAAGTGGTTTGCGCGTCATTCTGGTGGATGTCAGCGGTCTTTCGGCCGGGCAACGTGCTGAAGTTGCCACGCGCTGGCATTTAGGTGAAATCCCGTTGCTTGGTACGAACGGCTCTTTCCCAACCCCAACCACATTGTTATTCAACGCTGGTCACCTGCTCTCCCGCTGGGATGGCTTGGTTTTGCCGTTTGAGTTAGCCGGACAGATTCAAACGACAATTCCATAATTCACAGGATTTCTCATGCCACAAAATGCCGCTTATCCCGCCTGGCCATTGGGGCCTTTTGAACGTCTGAAGGATGTCAACCCAATTCTCGTGCCGGGTCAGGCAACCTTCGATTGTCCATTCCTGGGAAATGTCAAATGGGAGGAACTCGGCATTTTCAATCCTGCCGTTGTGGTGAAAGATGACCGGGTGTTTTGCGTTTATCGCGCCGCCGGGCCAGATGGTTTTGTTACCGGAGTCAGCCGCATCGGGCTGGCGTGGAGCGATGACGGCATCAACTTCCTGCGTCATCCTGAACCGGTTCTTTATCCAGAAAAAGGACAGTGGCAGGCTTTGGAATTCGGCACCGGCGTGCAGGATCCGCGCATTGTCGAAACCGAAAGCGGCGAATATGTGTTGACCTACGCCATGTTCGATGGGACTTGCTGTTATATGGCGGTTGCGACTTCAACCGATTTGTTCCACTGGGAAAAACGCGGGCTGACCTTTAGCGGGAAATACAGCGACTTCTGGTCAAAGGCGGGTGCGATCGTCTGCCGCCGTGAAGGCGAAAAATTGATTGCTGCGCGGATCAACGGGAAGTATTGGATGTATTGGGGCGAATCTGAAATTTATGCGGCGACTTCGGATGACCTGATCCATTGGGAGCCGGTGGAGATGGAAGTCGGCGCGAACAAACGCATCAAACTCGAAAACGGAATCTGGCGCGATGACCAGTGGATTCGCGGACGTAACGAACTCAAGCCGGTGCTTGCGCCGCGCCGCGGACGTTTCGACAGCGTGCTCGTGGAGCCGGGTCCTGCCGCGCGGTTGACCGATGCTGGTATCCTGTTGATCTACAACGGCTGCAACGCGGATGATCCCGATCTGGCCGCGGGCGCGTATTCAGTCGGACAGGCTCTCTTCGACCCGCGCGACCCAACCGCGGTCATCGGCCGGATGACGAAGCCGTTTCTGAAACCGGAACTGCCCTTTGAAATTGACGGCACAATCCCCAACGTGACCTTCGCCAACGGGCTTGTATATTTCAAAAACCGCTGGCTGCTCTATTACGGCGCAGGCGATCGCTACGTCGGCGTATGCGCCACACACGCGTAAACAAAATGTCAAGCACTTTTCATCCTTCATAATTCACATTTCATACTTCCTTACAAGGAACTCATCATGCCCACCCAACCCGCCCGCATCTGGGAACAAACCATCACCATCCCCACCTATCCCACCCTCCCGCCCGAACCCACCCCGATGTTTTTCGAGAACCGCGTCAACCAGGGTGCCAGCGGACGGATCTACCCGAATCCCTTCACTGACCGGCTCGATCACGAATCCAAAACCGATGAAAAATACCAGGCGGTCTTTCTGGAGAACGAATACATCCAGTTGACGATCCTGCCGCGCTTCGGCGGACGCATCCACGCCGCGCTCGACAAAACCAACGGCTACGATTTCATCTACCGCCAGCATGTCATCAAGCCCGCGTTGATCGGTCTGTTCGGCTCGTGGCTGTCCGGCGGCATGGAATTCAACTTTCCCATGCACCATCGCCCCTCCACGTTCATGCCGGTGGAATATAAACTTGAACAAAGCGCCGATGGCTCGGTCACACTCTGGATGAGCGAGCACGAACCGATGAACCGCATGAAAGGCATGCTGGGCATTTGCGTCCAGCCCGGCAAAGCATACTTTGAACTCAAAGTCCAACTGTTCAACCGCACCGCCTTGCCCCAGCCCTTCCTGTGGTGGGTCAACACCGCAGTGCAGGTCAACGAGAACTACCAACTCATTTTCCCGCCCGATGTCGAGAGCGTCACCTTCCACTCGCGCGCCTATATGGCGGACTATCCCATCGCCCATCAAAAATACGCCGGTCTCGATTGGACAGCGGGCGTGGATATTTCCTTCCCCAAAAATGTCGCCGAAGCCACCTCGTATTTTGCCAACCCGTCAAAATTCGATTTCTTTGGCGGCTTCGATCACGGCCAGCACGGCGGCATCATCCACATCGCGAACCATCACGTTTCACCCGGCAAAAAACTGTTCACCTGGGGTACCGGCGGATTTGGCGACGCCTGGCAGAAAACGCTCACCGACTCCGATGGCGATTACGTTGAGTTGATGGCCTCCTCCTACTCCGACAACCAGCCCGACTTCACCTGGATTCAGCCACTCGAGACGAAAACCTTCTCGCAGATTTGGTACCCCATCCAGGAGATTGGTTCCGTTAAAAATGCCAACGCTCACATCGCCCTGAATCTTGCTCCCGATTTCCTGGGTATCTGCGCCACTGAATCATTCCCCAGCGCCCGTGTGGTATTGACCTGTGATGGCAAGACGCTCCTGGATGAAACCGTTGACCTTATCCCCGGCAAGCCATTCACCAGACCGTTGACCGTCCACCGTCCATCGTCCATCGTCGTTTTCGACTCAAACGGCACCGAACTTATCTCCTACACCTCGTACCAGCCCAAGAACGCCCCGCTCCCCGCAACCGCCAAACCGCCCAAACTGCCGCACCAAATCACCTCGCTGGATGAACTCTACCTGACCGGTCTGCATGTGGAGCAGTACCTACACTTCAGCCTTGACCCGGCTCCCTATTGGGAACGCGCCCTCGAACTTGACCCCGCCGACAGCCGCTCGAACAACGCCCTCGGGCGTCTGCTCCTGCGCCGCGGGGATTTCGTCCGCGCTGAGACTCTTTTCCGCAAAGCGCTTGAAACGTTGACGCGCTACAACTTCAACCCAATCGACGGTGAGCCGCACTACAACCTCGGTCTTGCTCTGACTTATCAGGGACGCTTCGACGAAGCCTACGATGCGTTCTACAAATCCACCTGGAGTTATGCCCAACGCTCCGCCGGATATTTCTCACTCGCGCAAATCGACATGCGTCGCGGCGACTATGCCAAAGCCGTTGCGCATCTTGACCGCTCTCTCGTGACCAACGCCCACAACAACAAAGCCCGCGCCCTCCAAGCCGCCGCCCTACGTCATTTGGGACATATCGAAGCCGCCCAAAAAGTGCTTGCCGAAGCCCTGGCGCTTGACCCCCTCGACCTGTGGACTCACAGCGAACGCGCCCTCCTCACCGGCGACAACAACGAACTCACCCGCCTCCTGCGCGGCGATGTGCAAAACTACCTCGATCTCGCCTTCGACTACGCCAATACTGGCTTGTATCAAGAAGCAATCGATATCCTCAAAACGAACACTTCTCCTTATCCCATCATCTCCTATCTCCTCGGCTATTGCGCCGCCCAAATGGATGACCCCTCTGCCCTGACCTGGTATCAAAAAGCCGCGGCGCAATCCCCCGATTATTGCTTCCCCGCCCGCCTGGATGAGCGGGTCATTCTCGAAGCCGCCCGCGCAGCGAATCCATCCGATGGGCGCGCTGCCTATTATCTCGGCAACCTGTACTACGATAAAAAACAATACGACCAAGCCATCGCCGCATGGACATCTGCCACCGAACTCGAACCGGGATTTTCCATCCCCTGGCGCAACTTGGGCATGGCGCTCTACAACAAGCGCGGTGACAAAGCCGCGGCGCGTCACTGCTATGAACAAGCCTTGTCCGCCAACCCTGCTGATCCGCGCCTGCTGCTCGAAATGGATCAACTCCTGCAACGCCTCGGCGCATCTCAGGCTGAAAGATTATCCGCGCTCGAAAAACAAGCCCAACAGATGACCAACCGCGACGCGCTTGCTGTCACCGTTTGCGAACTTTACACCCAGACCGGTCAGCCCCAAAAAGCGTTGGACATTCTCACCTCGCGCCGATTCTACGCCTGGGAAGGCGGCGAAGGCGGCGCGGCGGGACAATTCGCGTTCGCTCATTTGATACTGGGAATGTCCGCCGTTGAACAGGGCAATCTGCAAAAAGCGCTGACGCATTTCCAGTCTGCCGAACAACCGCCAGCCAATCTCGGCGTTGGGCGCGGCATGTCGCTGTATGATGTTTTTGCATGGCTCAAAACCGCTGAGACGTTCACCGCCCTCGGCGATTCAGACCAGGCTCGCGCCTGTTACCAAAAAGTCATCCATGCAGACGAAAACTTTGCTGTCTGGGGCGACGTTTCGCCACGCGCGTATTTTGCCGCTTTATGCTTCAAGGCATTGGGCGATGAAACGAAGGCCAGCGAACGCCTGCTCGCCTTGAAAGACGCCGCGCAGAAAAAACTCGCCGACGCTGTCGAAGGCGGATTCTACACATCCAAGCCCGCCATGATTGTGTTCGACGATGACCCCAAAGTCGAAAACCAACTCAAGGGTCAGTTCTTGATGGCGCTGGCAAACCTGGGGCTGGGAAATGCCCCTGAAGCGGAAGCAAATTTCAGCGCGGTTCTGAGCGCCGATCCCCATCACTGGTGGGCACGCTTTATGTTGAAAAGATAATCCAGATTACGCAGAAAAAATCTGTGAAATCTGCGTAATCTGCGGATAAAAAGGAATCAAATCCATGTCCCAACCCCTCTTCGGACGCACCACCGGCTGTGACAACGCCGTCACCTATGCCCAAAAATACGGCGTCGATTTCCTTGACCTGCACTTCGGCGGCGATGAAAGCAAACTGATACCGGCGATGGATGCGCTCGACGCCCTCGGCGTGAAATACGCGCCCAACTTCGAAGGCGCGCCCATCGGCTGGACGCCTTCCCCCACGCTCAAAGCAGACCTCGCCAGGCGCTCGGGCTTTCTCGGCTTCATGTTCGATGAACTCGATCACATGCAGATCAACGCGCACTGGCCTATCATTGATTATTACGGCTACGACGACGCGCACTACCTGATCGAAACCGAAGGGCTCGATCTGTTCGCGGCGCGCGAAGCCGTATTGAACGCTTTGAAAAAACGCGCCGACGCTTGCGCCATCGGCGATATTCGTTCGGCTGGGGAATTCCTGTTCCCGGTCATGTACCACACCAGCGCGCGCGCCGGACTGAACGTCGCCCCCAAGATTCTCAAAGAGACCTGCGGCCCCGCCATGCTGGCGGTGGCGCTGGGTGCGGCGCGCCAGTATGGCGTCGAGTTTTGGATCGATGTGGATTACTGGTGGCACAACGAAACGCTCGGACACTCGCTGGAGCGTTTCGAGTCGGCGCTCAAACTGGCGTATTGGTCTGGCGCGGACAAACTCTACGTCGAAGGCGGCGGTCCCTACTCAAAGGGGCATCCGCTCGCCGCGCAAATCGAAAACGCCTACATCGATTTCCTGCGCGCCTACGTCCCCGCCCACCCGCGCCCCTACACCTGGCGCGACTTCCGCCCGCGCACCGGCATCATCCGCTACGACGACACCTGCTTCGATATCCGCCAGGGCGCGCTCGGCGAGTACCCCGGTCCGCTCTACGGGCACGTCCCGGCGCGCGCGGCGAACACCGAATGGCTCAACATCTGGAGCCTGCTCTCGCACGGCTTCATCCGCACCGACTCGCTCTCGCATCAGTGGGAGTCGCGCCGCTTCGGTTCGCGCACGCTCTTTGTCCCCCTGCACAACGTCGCGGTCTATGACCATCAAGTCAACGCGCAAACCCTTCAGGGGCTGGATTTAATTTTCCTGACCGGGGAAACCGTTTCAGCGGAGACTCTCGATGCTGTGACCGCTCTCGCTAAACAGGGCGCGACGATCGTCCTGCCCCCGCGCCTGGCTCCCGTTGAATCGGGCTTTGCCACGCTGACAGAGATCACCCGTGCCCCCGACGAAAAAGGACAATGGCTCATCGTCCCTGATTTTTATCGCCTGCACTACGAAACCTTCTGCGGCGGCCCCGCGCATGCGCTCCTGCGCGAAACGCTCAAGCCCCTCATTGGCGACGGTGATACGCTGGTTTACGACTTCGGTCAGCACCAGGCGCGTATCCGCCAGGGCGGCTGGGACTATCCCCGTCACGAGATCATGACCTGGAACGTCCCACTCACCCAGGCCGGGACCAATCCCGACGTGCTGGAAATCGAGATAACGTAACACGAGATTTATCTCGCACTACAACCTGGAGTGCAAAAATGGCACTTGAATTCCTGAAAGTCAACGGTAACAAAATCCACACTGCCAGCGGAGATGAAATCCACCTGCGCGGTTTTTGCCTGGGCGGCTGGCTGAATATGGAAAACTTCATGAGCGGCTATCCAGGTGCTGAGAGCGACTTTCGCCGGGCCGTCGCAGACGTTTTGGGAAAAGAAAAAGGGCAATACTTCTTTGACCGCTACCTGCAAGCCTTTGCCGGGCAGGCGGATTTTGATTACGTCAAAAGCCTGGGATGCAATTTCATGCGGGTGGCGTTCAACTATCGCCATTTCGAATCGGACGATCAGCCCTTTGTCTATAAACCCGCAGGCTTCGCCTGGCTCGACAAGGTTATCCAATGGGCGAGCAACGCCGGTGTCTACATCTCGCTCGATTTTCACGCCTTTCCAGGCTGGCAGAGCCGCGGCTGGCATTGCGATAATCCCGCGGGTGGCACACCACAGTTTTGGGATCATATCCACTTCGAAGACCGCGCCGTGGCGCTTTGGGAGCAACTCGCCCGGCGGTACAAGGATGAACCCGCCGTTGCCATGTATGGGATCATGAACGAGCCTGAAGCGCGTGATGCCGCTAAACTCAACCGTTACTATCGCCGCGTCACCGGAGCCATTCGCGCCATCGATTCGCGTCACATCCTTAACTTTGAAGGCAACAACTACTCGCGGGATTTCAGCCGACTCGAACCCCCGCCCGACCCGAACGCGGTTTACAGCAGTCACCTGTACGTCAACCCCGGCTTGGACGATGTGGAATATCCCACTGATGATTTCAACCGCGCCCATCTCGAGCAGGTCTATCAACAACGCCGCGCGTATTGCGCCAAACACAACGTACCGCACTACATCAGCGAGTTTGGTCCCGTTTACAATGATCCGCGTTTTTACGAGTCCAAATTCCAGGTGATGAGCGATTACCTCGACATCATCGAGTCTTATGGCGACCATTGGACGATCTGGAATTACAAAGACATCGGCCGAATGGGGATCGTGACCGTCGACGCCGACTCACCCTGGATGAAGCGCATCCAACCCGTCCACCGGGTCAAGACCGAGTTGCGGGCGGATAGTTGGATCGATCGTGCATCCCCGGGGCTGGATTCACACCTGCGGGCTTTGGCGACCCACCTCCAGTCCCGGCTGGAAGCGCTGCCCGGTAAATGGAATTCGCATCTCGAAGAGTTGGGCTTCACAGTCGGCGACCGCTTCGTTTCCCGTCTCATCCTGCCCGCGTTTGCCGAGCAATTCCGCGGCATGACCGAACCAGAGATCGACGCGCTGATGGCTTCGTTCGCTTTTGCCAACTGCAATCGCCGCACCGCGCTGGAAAATATCATCAAAGACCACACCACGTAACGCGAGATTTATCTCGCCCTTTGGAGAACACATGACCCTCAACACCTCCTTCCACCCCGGCGAACCCTGGCTCGACACCGACGGCAAACCCATCCAGGCGCATGGTGGATGTATGCTTTACGATGATGGCGTTTATTACTGGTTCGGAGAAAATAAGGACAGCGACACCAGCGAAGGTTTCCTCCACCGCGTGGATGTGATCGGAGTGTCTTGCTACTCATCCACCGACCTGCTGAACTGGAAAAACAAAGGCATTGTGCTCCCCGCCGAGCCGGATAACCCGGCGAGTGACCTGCATCCCTCGAAAGTGTTCGAACGCCCCAAGGTTTTGCGCAACCCCAAAACGGGAAAGTATGTCCTGTTCGCCCATGCCGACACCGCAGATTACGAAACTGCCCGCATCGGGATTGCCATCAGCGACACGCCAAACGGAAAATACACCTATCTCGGCAGTATCCAGCCCAATGGCAACGACAGCCGCGACATAACCGCCTTCCAGGATGACGATGGACGCGCCTACCTGTTCTTTTCCTCCGAGTGGAACAAGACCCTCCACATCATTCAACTCGACGATGAATATTTGCGCCCCACCCAAAACGAATCCCGCGCCTTCATTGATCAATCGCGCGAAGCCCCGGCGGTTTTCAAACGCAATGGGAAGTATTACATCATCTCATCCGGCTGCACCGGCTGGGATCCCAACCGCGCTGAACTCGCCGTTGCCGATTCGCCGCTCGGCCCCTGGACTGTGATTAGCGATCCCTGCACTGGCAAAGATTCCGAGATCACCTTTTACGCCCAGAGCGCCTTCGTGTTCCCTGTCGTCGGTAAAAAGGACGCTTTCATTGCCATGTTCGACCGCTGGAACAAAGATAACCTGCGCGACTCGCGCTACGTCTGGCTGCCCGTTCAATTTAACGGCGAGCAGGTCAAAATCCAGTGGCGCAGCGAGTGGGATTTGTCTGTTTTTGATTAATGGCAAACATCAGGAGGCCTACATGACAACCAATCAGCAAAATGAATGGGACAAGCACCTGCAACTTTCCACCGAAAACGTGGAACACCATCGCAAGGGACAGGCGCGATTGCGCTTTGTCTCTCCGACTGGTGATCAAGTGAAAAATCTGCCAGTGCAGGTCACGCAAAAGACGCAGGATTTTCTTTTCGGCAACTTGATCTTTGATCTGCTCTGGGGCGACCCGCCCTACAAGCCCGACTTGTTCAAGCAGCGATTCCTTGAACTTTTCAACCTGGCGATTTTCCCGTTCTACTGGCCTTACTATGAACCCAAGCCGGGCCAAACACAATGGCAGAAAATGCTTCCGGTGCTAGAGTGGTGCCGCGCCAACGGCGTGACTCCGAAGGGACATCCGCTGGTCTGGCCCTATACTGCCGGTGTTCCTGAGTGGTTGTACGGTATGCCCGAAGGAACCATTGAGCCACTGATCAAGGCACGTGTGACAAATCTGGTAAAAAACTTTGAGCAGGAGATTGGAATTTGGGATGTCACCAATGAAGCGGTCAACCACATCTCATGGGCGGAGGCAACTCATCCGAATTTCAGGGAGCGCTACCATGAGATCGACCTGTGGCGTGGCATTGAAGTGAGTGGTGCCTTCAAGCGCGAGATTCCCATTCCCGAAGCTGCGGATTGGGTGGAGGATAGTTTCCGCTGGGCGTATGCAGCCAACCCCACAGCAACCTTGATTGTCAACGACTACAACCAGGAATTCGACCCACACATCCGCCAGCGTTTTTACGATTTGATCGTTGAGTTGAAAAAATGCGGTGCACCAGTCTCCGGGCTGGGGATGCAGGTGCATCCAATCAATCACTGGCTGCACCCACACGAGATGTGGGACACGCTGGAGATGTATCGTGAACTGGAAATCCCCATTCACATAACCGAACTACACCAGCCCTCCTGGGAGCAGGATATCGAAGGTGGTTTTCGCGTGGGGAAGTGGACACCCCAAGCGCAGGCAGATTTTATCGAGCAGATGTATCGTCAGTGTTTCGGGCATCCATCGGTTGTTTCGATCAATTATTGGGGACTATCCGATCGGGGCAGTTGGATCAAAGGCGGCGGATTGATCGATGAAGAATATCGTCCCAAGCCAGTGTTCGAGCGGCTCAAGCAACTCATCAAAAGTGAATGGCTGACCCAGCCTTTTACTGCGTCCACGGATGAAAACGGTGAGATTATATTAAACGGTTTCTTTGGGAAGTATGAGATCGTGATTCCGAGAGAGGGACAGCGACATCCCACAATTGAGTTTAACCACTCAATAAACAAAGAAAACACGGAAACGTTCATCGTGAGGTTATGATGGGTCTCCTTTGGATTGTTGCACACCTTCCAGAGTGACCCAGCATACCCACATTCAATTACCTTTCACGGTAGACCGTTTTCACGGGACTCACTGCCATAGGCAGTGATTTTATAAGCTAACTGTAGTTTCGCCAAAGATAGGCATGGAACCTTAAAAACTAACCGAAACGCGGCATATCCTGATTTACTCAGGGAAGCAAAAAGGCGAGAAGCCA
>JBFYRY010000187.1:0-8027 GCA_041302025.1 Chloroflexota bacterium
ACGCCCGAATCGTATCGCATCCGCAAGCGTATTCTCAAAACGGACGAGCGCGGCAAGCAGACGAAGAAGGCGAAAGAGTTACTGGAAGAACAGGGTTAACCAAAACGTCCCGGATAAAGATCTGGGACGTTTTTTTGACTCTACTGGAAAAAGGTGGTTTCGCCACATACTTGCCCCGGACGCAAGTGCCGGGGAGTGCCGGGGGAGACCACAGAGTTTTTTGAGTTTTCTCTCTTGTTTTCTCTGTGGACTCTGTGGCTGAGTTGGTTTTTGCAGTGGACTCTATTTTGTTATTCTCAATTACAGAACATCTTCATCGGCGGACTGTCCGCCGCGCCATACGGACTGTACACGTGGATGTAGTATTCCATCTTCTCGCCCGCAGTGACCGCTATCGCCCGCAGTGACCGCTATCGTCTCCACGTAGGATGTGGAATTAGGTGGCAGTTCGGCAATGACCTCTCCGTTGCGGTAAATTCGATAACCTGTTTCGCCGTCTGCTCGATCGGTCCAACTCACGGTGAAGGTCATCGTTCCGCCACTACAGGAATAATTCCATTCCTGAATGGACGGCGCCAGCGGCGGCGCTTTGGTATGGGTCGGCGGCGGCGTCACGGACGAGACCGCCCAATAGCTCCCGCTCACCTCCGCATACTCGCCCCATAACCAGCATTGACCGGTGGGACTCTCGTCCGATTTCACCAGCCAGAAGTTGCCCGGGTCATACCGTCCCAGGATCGTCAGTTGCTTCTTGGGCAGGTAGGTGAACACGATCTCATAGTCCTGCCCGGGACCGGTACGGCAGTTCGTCTGCTCCTTGATGGTCAACATCGGTGTCGAAAAGGTGGGTGTGATCGTGGCGGTGTTTGCGGCGGTGACCGTGGGTGATGCCGTCACTGCAATGACCGCCTGCGGCTTGGTTGCGGACGGCTCGGGCGTGGTCAACAATGCCTGCACGGTCAACGCCGCGGCAGTCTGCGCCTCGCTCGGCGGCGGTACCTGTTCGCGTGAGGGGAAATTGCAGGCAAGCACCGCCGCAATGAGAACCGGAACCGCCAATGCAAATTTTGGGGATTTCATACAGCCATCCTTATTTGATCTTCAAATGCGCGCGCCCGCCGATGCGGAAGTATTGCACACCACCCCTGTCATCGCGGATGATATCGCCAAAGGCACCCTTAAGGTCTCCATCCATGCCAATGAATTTGTCCTTCTCATAAAAGTATAAACGCACCGGCGGTTTGGCGGGTCCCGGAGGCGTATCCGGTGTGGGGAAACCGCCAAGCGGGATGTGGTGGTACATCAGATATTTGCCTTTGACTTTTATATCGAAGCACTCCATGCCGATCTTATAACGTCCGGTGAATTCACGGAGTTCCACCGCGGGCATATCGATGGGCTTGGGTGATTTGAGTTTGATGCCGAAATACAGATCGAGCGCCCAGCCGAATGTTTGCGCGGTGATAATTCCGCCTTCGTTGCTATTGGTGAGAATGGCGAGCGCAAAATCTTTTTCGGGGATGTAGAAGAAATAGGCTTGCTGACCGTGCGTCGCGCCGCCGTGTGCATAAACCGTGATGCCCTCCGCATACCGGACGAACCAGGTGACCGCCATATCGCCGCGCCCGCCCGCGTTGACCTGGACTTTTCGCATCGTTTCCAGCGTTTTCTTTTGGATGATCCGTTTCCCTTTGACTTTTCCATTGCCCATGTGGAATCGCGCGTATGCGAGCAGGTCCCGCACCGTGCTGACGACTCCTCCCACGCCGTTGGTTGCCCTGCCGACTGCCCAGGGTCGCGCCACCTTGACCTTTTTCTTCTCGAGGTAATGCCCCACCACGAAACGGTGCGTGAAAAGGATGTCGTTTGGATACAGATACGTCATGCCCAATCCAACCGGATCGAGCAGCATCTCCTGCAGGGCTTTTTCATACGGTTTCTTTGTCACCACTTCGATCACGCGCGAGGCGATGTTGAATCCCGTATTATTGTATGACCAGACCCTCCCCAGCGGCTGGACCTGCGGCAGTCTGGCGATCTCCTTCACCATCTGGTCAAGTGCATCGTCGCCGGTGCCGAAATCGTTGAAATAATCACCGACCCACCCGCCGGTGTGCGTGAGCAGGTGACGGATCGTGACCATCCTTGCCACGGTTTTATCGGCGAGAGTGAAGTCCTTGATGTACCTGCGGACGGGCGCATCGAGATCCACCTTGCCCTGTTCGGCAAGCATCATCAACAGGGTGCCGGTGAAGGTTTTGCTGATCGAGCCGGTCTGCATCAGGGTATCAGGTGTGACGGGCAGAGGATGTTCCACGCTGGTGACGCCGAACCCGGCAGTCCATTCCTGTCCTTTGTGATAAATGCCGACGGCGACCCCGGGAACTCGGAGTCGTTTCATCTCTTTTTGTATATTCGCGCTGATGGTTTTGAACTTGGATGCAGAGGAGGATGGTTCTATGTTCATGGTGTGATTATAAACAGACTTCGGAAGTCTGACAGACTTCCGAAGTCTTGAGTTTTACTCTCCATTGCCCTCGAACCAGGTGGATTGGTACTCGGGCTTCTCGTATTCCAGCGCTTCCTTGGTGAGATGTAATGGATAGAACGTATCCACCATCACAGCCAACTCCTGAGTCTCTTTCTTGCCGATGCTAGCCTCAGTCATCCCCGGCTGTGGACCGTGCGGTAACCCATACGGGTGCATGGAAATGTCACAGCGGTTGATGCCTTTGCGCGACATGAAATTGCCCTCAGCATAATAGATAACCTCATCTGAATTTACATTCGAGTGGTTGTACGGCGCAGGGATGGCGTCCGGGTGATAGTCGAACAGACGCGGCACGAACGAACACACCACGAAGTTGTGCGCCTCAAATGTCTGGTGTACCGGCGGCGGCTGGTGGATGCGTCCCGTGATCGGCTCAAAATCTTCGATGTTGAAGATCCATGGGTAGAGATAACCGTCCCAGCCGATCACATCGAAGGGATGGTAATCGAGAATATGTTTCGAGAGTCGGTCGCGCACTTTGATCCGCACTTCAAATTCGCCGCGTTCGGTGTGTGTCTCCAATTCGTCCGGCACACGGATGTCGCGTTCGCAATAGGGCGCGTGTTCGAGCAGTTGACCGAAGGCATTACGATACCGTTTTGGTGGTTCGATCTGGGATGGGTTCTCGATGGTGAAGAAGCGTGCTTCGCTTCCGTCAATGAGCAGTTGCCACGTCGTTCCAAACGGGATGACGATGTAATCGCCTGCCCGGAACTTGAGGTTGCCGAACTGCGACTTCAACACACCGTTTCCTTCGTGCACCCACCAGGTCTCGTAGGCTTGGGCGTTGCGGTAGAAGTAATCCATGCTTTTGGAGGCGCGTGCCGCACCCAGGATGACGTCCTTGTTGGCGAGCAGGGGAATCCGCGCGGAAACGGCGTCCCCTCCCGGCGGGATGGCGGAGGTCCTAAAGGCGCGGTGACGGATCGGTCCGAAGTCCACAGTTTCGGGTGAGAGGGAACCGAGGTCTTCCATCCGCTTGACGCGCGGCGGGATGAAGTGGTGATACAGGATCGATTGCAGGGAGGAGAATCCCTCCAATCCCATTAATTCTTCACGGTACAGTTCTCCGTTGGGCTTGCGGAATTGAGTGTGCCGCTTGTGGGGGATCTGTCCGCGCTTGTGATAGAAAGGCATTTGCTACTCCTAAAGTTTTTGTGTCTCGGAAAATTCAACCACATCTGTCCGGTGATTTATTCGCACATAGTGAAGGGCTTGTGACGCGTTACGTGAAAGTTCATCGCTGGATACGGCATGATCGATGGGAAGCGCCGCCATGCCGATATACGTGGAAAGCGTAAAAGTAGAATCATTCTCGTTTTGATGCCCGGTTGTCATCTGTTTTTTGATGCGTTCACAGGCTGTCCGCGCTCCGGGAACGCTTGTCGAAGGCATCAGAATGATGAACTCGTTGCCGCGCTTGCATGGGATGTCTGTGTTCCGTAATTGGACGGTGAGCACGCCGATGGTAAACATCTCCGCGCCATGCTGGGCTTCCGGGGTTGACGGGTCCGCCTCGACAAGAAGGTCCACCAGGGTCAGGGAATCGCCATACCGCCGCGACTTGTTCACTTCGTGGTCCAGCATCATTTTGAATATGTCGGGAGGAAACAATTCGATTTCGTGGCTGGGAGGAGTTTGCATGCTGTTTCTCCTTTCTGTCGGTGATGAGAATGGCCGGGTCGTTGTTGAGCTGGATATTGTCCTACGGCGTCACCGTGATCGATTGAATTAATGCATCCAGTTGAGCCAGGGTCGGTGTGAATGAATTTATATCCGCTGTGTTCAACTTCTCTGAAATCGCGTTGTAGTAGGCAGTGAAATCGGCGTTTGGGTTGTCGTAGCCGGGGAAGGGCACACCGTCCGCCGGGACGGGGGCATCCGGTTTTTCGTCGGGAGCGAGCATGGGTGCCGTAACAGGCAGGATGGCAATGATGTAATATTTGCCGTCGCTCGTCAGCCCCTGGAACTGGTAAAAGAGGTCCCGGTTATTGATGGATGCAAAGTATTGAGCGTATTCGGTCAGGAAGCGGACGCCGGAGCCCGACTGGAACGCGATGGGTTGTATCTGTGCCGCAAAGACCTGCGCGGCATTGAAGAAGGGCACATGAGGCAGAATGCCAGCTGCCCATTCGATATTCGGTGTTTGTAGATGCTGGATATTCTCTGCCGCGCCTTCATTCAGACTCGCATACTCCTCCGCTGGGATGACATGGATCATGGGCTGGTGGAATGTATCCTGCAGTTGGTAACTGGTCAGGGTGAAATCCATGTGGGCGGGAGGGATATCCCACGGCGCGGCATTGGTGTCGTTTATGGCGGGGATCGTTTCGCCCAGGGCGTCTCTTGCCAGTCCCTGCGGAATGGTGAACGTGACATTATCCAATCTGACGACAACTCCGGGCGGAGTGGATGTATCGGTGGGGATGACCGGGATGTCGGTGGGTACATCCGTGGCGGCGGCAGGCGGTTCGTTTGTGCCTGCCGGGGAAGCGGGCGTCACTGCCGAAAGCATATTACATGCCAGCGCCAACACCGCCAGCAGAGTCGGGAAAAGAAACCTGTTCCATTTATTCATCGTAGTCTCCTGTGTTGCCATTCTACGACGAGCCGTTTCGCTATTCCCCCTACTTTATTTCAGAGAAGACCACGGTTTTCGCGGTCTGTGTTGTGCGGGCGTGTTTCATGGCTTTGAATGCGCCTTCCATGAGACGCTTGCTGGTGAGCGACCTGTCGCTTGGCAGGCTGTTCATTCCGATATAGATGTTTAATTTATAGGACACTTTCTCGTAGACTTCGGCTTCGAGCCGGAAGAGTGCCTCCAGCCGACTGCAAACGATCTGTGCGCCGAACTCATCCGTGCACGGCATGAGCACAAGGAACTCATTATCGATCCGGCAGGGAATATCCACATCGCGCAATTGCACATTGAGCGTATTGATCATGAAGACCTCTGCGCCGTGCTGGGGTTCTATTCCGGGGTTGTTCGTTTCCACGGAAAGATGGACAAGCGCCACAGGATCGTTGTAGCGTTTGGAGCGTTTAATCTCATACTCCAGCAGGATCTTGAATGTTTCGAAGGGATATAGTTCGATCTCGTGCTTCTTTTTCTTTGCCATATTGCTTCTCCAGCATTATCCCGGTTGTTGCCCAACCCTGTTGCGCAAGATTCCGATCCGTTCCACTTCCAACTCTACCACATCGCCCGCTTTCAGCCACGGACCCTGGAACTTCGTCAATTCCAGCAGGCATCCCGTGCCGACCGTCCCCGAGCCGATCACGTCGCCGGGATATAACATCACAGAGTCGGATGCGCGGGCGATGATTTCACCGAACGACCAGTGCATATCCTTGAAGTTACCTCTGGACATTTCCACGCCGTTGACTCTGGCCGACATCTCAAGATTATACACCCCCGGTCTTTTCTCTGACCTGTCGGCAAGCGCTTCTTTCGTGACGATGACCGGTCCCAAGGCTGACGCGAAATCCTTGCCCTTGGCAGGACCCAGCCCCACCGCCATTTCCTTTCTCTGCACATCTCGTGCCGACCAGTCGTTGAAGATGGTGTACCCGAAGATGTGTTGGTCGGCGTCCTCCGGCTTGATGTTCATCCCGCCTTTGCCGATGACGACGGCGATCTCGAGTTCGTAATCCAGCGCCTCCGTATAATGCGGATAAGGGATCTCGTCCTCATGCCCGAAGATCGCATTGGGATTCGTGAAATAGAAAACGGGGAACTCATACCATTCCTTCGGCACGTCGCGTCCGCGGTTGCGGTTGGCGGTCATCACATGCTGTTCGAAGGCATATCCATCACGCAGGGTGTTGGGTTGGAGCGGCGAAAGGAATTTCACTTCGTCAACCGAAAGCCAGTCCTTGGACGCCTTCCTGGCGGCTTGCTCCGCCCCGGCTTCCATGACGGCGTACATATCGGGGAAGGGCAGGGTGTGGACTCTGTCGTCAATAACGAGGGCAGGCTGGGACGTATGTCGAAGCGTTGAGATGGTGGCGAATTTCATGCGTACAGTTCTCCTATGTGGTCGATCATCCGTAGAATATCCAAAACATAGCGCGGCTGGAGTGTGACGTGGGATAAAGCGGGCGTGATGAGCAGGCGGTGGTTTGGCGGTGTGCGTTGAGCGAGTTCCCGCTCCAGCGCCCGGATGTGAGTGACAGGCACGACAAAATCATTGGCGTCATGGATGACCACCACGCGGGCGGAGGAACGCGCCAGTCTGCCGATCGGCGAGACGGCATCCAGCGCCT
Organism: Chloroflexota bacterium; assembly: GCA_041302025.1. GTDB lineage: Bacteria > Chloroflexota > Anaerolineae > Anaerolineales > Villigracilaceae > Defluviilinea. The sequence continues at coordinate 6,818 of JBFYRY010000187.1, forward strand.
CTTTTTCATCAATGGATTTGTGCCCGTTCATCGGGCGTTTGGAAATGACATTTTGGTGGAAGGTGATTTTCTCTGCGGCGGTAAGCCCGAGTGTGTACCGGTACAGGTGGTCACGGATCGATTCTTTTTCGGCTGGCGTGAATCCAAGCGTTTCGGCATGGCGATATGCGTTGACCATGTGGACCCAGATCTCGTTGTCGGCGTTCTGCAAATCTGTGATGGGCGTGTGCGCGATCTCCTCCACGATCTTCATTGTCTCGTGCGGGTTGCAGATCGGGCTGAGCAATGTAATGAGCCGGATGCGGTGTGCGAATTCAGGTTCGGCGGATAACGTCAACGCGATGCTTCCGCCTGCGCTGACAGCGACGATGGAAACAGGATGACCGAAACGATCCAGCATATATCGCAGGCAATCGCGTGCCGCCTGCAGGTCGGAGATATGAAAGCGCAACGACTTGAGCGCGTGCAAAATAGGAATCGCCACACGCACCCCGGTGGCAGTCATTCCGCGTGCGAGTCGGATCAGGCGCGGCTCTTCTTCGCCCAAAACACTCACGCCCGAAATCAGTAAAACGGATGCGCGGGCCTGCCTGTCAGGCTCATACAATTCGAGTTGTGCGCCGCTTGTGGTGGTGATCCGTTGCGGGCGCGGTTCGCGTGCGCCGTTGAGAACGTAGTTACTGAGAAACAATCGGGTGCCGAGCCATCCGCGTTGCAGGCGGGATACGTTTTCCGGCATGGTCTACAGATTTCCCCTTCGTTCCTGTTCCAGTTCGATGGATTCGAACAGGGCTTTGAAGTTGCCCTTGCCGAATCCCTTGGCGCCGTGACGCTGGATGACTTCGATGAACATGGTAGGGCGGTCCTGGATGGGACGGGTGAAGATCTGCAGGAGGTAGCCCTCGTCGTCGCGGTCCACCAGGATGCCGAGATCGTGGATGGCTTTGTAATCCTCCTGGATCGTGCCCACGCGCTCGGGGAGCATTTCATAGTAGGTATCCGGTACGCGCAGGAATTCCACGCCGCGCCTGCGGAGTTCATCCACGGTCTTGAGGATATTGCCGGTGATGAGCGCAATATGCTGTACACCGGGCGAGAGATAATAATCGATATATTCCTCGATCTGGCTCTTCCTGCGTCCTTCGGCAGGTTCGTTGATCGGGAACTTCACGCGCCCGTTCCCGTTCGACATCACCTTGGACATGAGCGC
>JBFYRY010000188.1:0-9859 GCA_041302025.1 Chloroflexota bacterium
AAAATGCTGCCCAAGCCAGAAGATGGTTTGCTGCTCATCTCCCTGATGCTTTTGCCTTACTCACCACCCCTTTTTCCTGACCTTGGAATAGCCATGCCGCCTCTTTCCGGACCGGTGGACAGATTCCGTTTAATGGAGATAATTCAGGCTGAAAACCTTTCCCGTCAAGTCCCATGCTGAAAGCCTTCATCATTCACTTCATCTCCCGCCTTTCAAGGATCAAACACGCCATGACCGACTCGTGCACCTTCTGCAGGATAGCCTCCGGCGAATCGAAAGCGGAAATCGTCTACCGCGACGAACAGGTGACCGCCTTCCGCGACATCCATCCCGTCGCGCCCACACACATCCTGATCGTGCCGAACAGGCACATCGAATCCGTGAGCGCCCTGGAACCGGACGATGAGCAGTTGATGGGGCATCTCTTCATCGTCGCGCGGAAGATCGCACACGAGCAGGGCATCTCCAAAGGCGGATACCGTCTCATCACCAACGCCGGCATCGACGGCGGGCAGACCGTCTTCCATCTGCATGTCCATTTGATCGGCGGTCAGCGGATGCGGCATCCAATCGGATAAAAAGAGAACACCCACACTCTCCAGGAATGTGGGTGTTCGTGTGTATAATACGGGGGCGTGGACTTTACTTACTTAGTTTCCGAGATCAATTCCTTCAACGTTGTGCCGAGGCGCGTGATCCCTTCGCGGATCGTCTCCGGCGCAGAATAAGAGAAGTTGAGCCGCATGGTGTTTTTGCCGGTGCCGTCGGTATGGAAAGCCTCACCCGGCACGAACGCCACCTTCCTCTCGACCGCACGTTTGAGCACATCCGCCGCGTCCATGCCCTCCGGCAGGATGCCCCACAGGAACATGCCGCCTTTCGGATGGCTCCATCTCACTCCGGCGGGGAACATCTCCTCCATCATTTCGATCATCACATTGCGGCGCTCCTTGTATGTCGCGCGAATGACCTTGACATGTTCATCGAGGAAGCCGCCCTTGCCCACTTCATACGCCACATATTGATTGAACGACGCGGTATGCAGGTCCGCGGCTTGTTTCGTCGTCACCAGTTTGCGGATCACCTCCGAAGGCGCGATCACCCATGCCAGCCGCAAGCCCGGCGCAAGCAGTTTCGAGAAGGTGCTGAGGTAGATCACGTTGCCGCTGTAATGTCCGCCGTTGGGACCGCGATATTTGCTGTCCAGCGAGACAACAGAGGGGATGTGCTCGCCCTCGTACCGAAGTTGACCGTACGGGTCATCCTCCACGATCGGCACACCGTATTTGTCCGCCAGTTCGATCAATTTCTTGCGCCGTTCGAGGCTCAGGGTACTGCCGCTCGGGTTCTGGAAGTTCGGAAGCACGTAGATGAACTTCGGTCCGATGCGGAGCGCCGCCTCCAAGTCGTCCACGATCATGCCGTCCTCATCCGCCCGCACGGGGATGTACTGCGCCCCGTAGGAATTCCACGCCTGCAATGCGCCGAGATACGTGGGCGACTCCACCACGATGTAATCGCCGCGGTTCAGGAATAACCTCCCGATGAAATCCAGCGCCTGCTGGGAACCGGATGTGATCAGGATGTTATCGGCGGACACATCCACGCTGTAGCGGGCGGTATGCCGCGCGATCATCTCGCGCAGGGGGCGGTATCCTTCGGTGGTGCTGTATTGCAGGGATTGAGGTCCAAGGTTTTCGAGTACATAATTGCAGGCTTGCTGGAACTCCTTGATCGGAAAAACCTCCGGGGCGGGCAGTCCGCCTCCGAACGAAATGATGTCGGGTTGCTCGGTCAATTTAAGCAGTTCGCGGATGACCGAACTTTTCATATTCTGCATGCGGTGGGCGTAGCGATACTCCCAGGGTGTTTGCATTCTTTGCTCCTTATTCTGCATGGGGATAATATCCCCGTTAGGGGATAAAAAAAGCCCGGCAGGTACATGGGCACCCGTCAGGCTTGCTGACTCCTTGACAAAAGCATGTCACGAAGGGCTATTGCCAAAACTCGTATCATGGCAACTCCTATCTTACACAATTTTCCCTGCCTGCGCAACTGACAAATGAACCGATTTTTCATGACGCGGAAAACTGTAAGGTTTTTGAGTACAATAGCCTCATGACCTACGCTTCGCGCCCCGGCTCGGGTCTGCTCCCGTTCCAACAGGGCGGACTCGACTCCCTGTGCGGACTCTACAGCATCATCAACGCCGAACGGGTCATCAACCGCTCCTCCGATGAAGAGACCCAGCAGTTGTTCGATGACCTGGTCCACTTTCTTTCACGGCGCCGACTGCTGAGCAAGGTATTCATCGGCGGCATCATCCACACTCAGATGCTCCTGATCCTGGACAAGGTGGTCGGCAAACAGCGTATCTCGAGCGTCAGGGTCCCCTGGCGCGGCGTCCCCAACCCCGATTTGACAACATTTTGGCTCTCGATGCAGGCATTTTTGGACGGAACCCCCGGTCGTGCCATCATCCTGGGGCTGATGGGCTTCCATGACCACTGGACCGTGATCGAATCCATCAGGGACAAATCCATCATCCTGTATGATTCAGCCCTCATCAAACGCCTGGCTCGTTCGCGCTGTACCACGGTCTACACCACGAATACCCGCAAACACCTTCTGCTTCCCGCACAGACCTATTTCCTCTCGAACGAAACTGAACATGCATAAACTTCCCGCTCGATTTGCAAAAGAAGAATACTGCTACATCACCACCACGGGACGCGTCACCGGCAACCCGCACGAGATCGAGATCTGGTTCGGGATCAATGACCGCACGCTCTATCTCCTCTCCGAAGGCAGGGAAAGATCGGACTGGGTGAAGAACCTGCTCAAAACCCCGGCGGTCAGGGTCCGCATTGCGAAGAAGAACTTCCACGCCACGGCACGGCTTATCACCGATGAGAAGGAGGAGATGATGGCGCGCAAGATGCTGGCGGGTAAATACGAAAAATGGCGGCTGGGACTCAAGTTCAGTCACTGGGCACGGACTGCGCTGGTGGTGGGGATCGACCTGGATCCCGTGCCGGATGGGATGTCGTCGTGACGAAAGACCTGCGCGTCAACCCGGACCGGATGCTTGATTCGTTCAACCGATTGGCTTTGATCGGTGCGACAGCCGATGGCGGCGTGAACCGTCCCACTTTCAGTGAAGCACACCTTGCCGCACGCAAATGGTTTCGTGAAGAGATCGAACATTCAGGTCTTGCGTTCCGTACTGATGGAGCAGGTAATTGCTCAGCCGTTTTAGCATCATCCGTCGTTGCGAGACCCGAAGGGGCGAAGCAATCCCCGACTCTATTGCTCGGATCTCATTTGGACTCCGTCCCGAACGGCGGACGCTTCGACGGTGCACTCGGTGTCATCGCCGCGTTGGAGGTGTTGAGAACGGTCAAAGAAAACGGAATCAGGCTCAAGGTCAATTTGGAAGCGATTGATTTTACAGACGAGGAAGGTACGTTGGTCGGTCTGCTCGGGAGCGCGGCGTTGGCGGGACATTTGAGTCCAGAGATGTTGCAATCCCCTCGCGGCGGACGCAAGAATTTGGTCAAAGGCATGGAGCGTGCAGGCTTGTCCGATGAAAGCATGTTGAACGCGGCGCGTCCAAAAGAATCACTGGCGGGATATTTGGAATTGCATATCGAACAGGGCAAACGACTCGAACGAGCGGGCATCGATGTTGGCATCGTTTCTGCGATTGTCGGCATCTGGTCGTATCGCCTGTCATTCATCGGGCGCACAGACCATGCAGGCACAACCACAATGGACGACCGCCTCGACGCGTCGTTGGGAGCCAGCGCGTTCACGCTCGCCGTACGTGAATTGGTGATGAAGGAATTTCAGAATTGCGTGGTCAACGTCGGCAAAATGGACTTCACTCCAGGCGCGTTCAACATCGTCCCTGCACAGGTGGATGTATCTCTCGAATTCCGTTCACCCGATGAAGAAGAATTCAAGCGGCTCGATGCGGCGTTGTTATTACTGGCAAACACTGAAGCCGCACGTTTTGGATTGGAATTGAAAATTCGATTTCTTGGCAAACACTCGCCCTCCATCATGAGCGATGTTGTGCGGGACGCATACGCCAGCGCCTGTGACAAGTTGGGCTTAAGCCATGCATCGCTGACATCCGGCGCGGGACATGATGGGCAATCGCTGGCGGATCTCTGTCCCGTAGGCATGATCTTCGTTCCCTCGGTGGATGGCGCGAGTCACTCGCCGAGGGAATTCACGAAATGGGAAGATTGCGTCAACGGCGCGAATGTCTTGTTGCAGGCGGCGTTGCGGCTGGCGACAAGGTAAAATAGCAAGATAGTTTTTAACCACAAAGGACACCAAGGGCACGAAGGTTTAAGACTTAAGGCTTAATGCCTTCCCCTTTGTGTACTCCCCGGCACTTGCACCCGGGGCAAGTGTTGTGCCCTTCGTGGTGAAAAGGTTTCCCCATGAAAAACTTCGACCCGAAATACAACGACATTCCCAAAACCGAGATCCACATTCATCTCGAAGGCGCGATCCGCACGCAAACGATCATCGACATTGCCAAAGAGTACAGCCTGAAACTGCCTGCGTACGAAGCCAGCGAATTGGACAGGCACGTCAAGGTCTACGACCAGATGAAAAACCTGGAAACCGTGCTCAAAGCCTTCGGCATTTTCCAGGACAGCATCACCTCACCGGATGTGGTCGAGCGCATCGCATGGGAGTTGTTCGAAGACTCGGCAAAGCAGAACATCAAACTCTTTGAAGTGCGTTTCTCGCCCGATTGGGCTTTCCACGGACACGGCTTGGATTGGGACGCCTGTCTCGAAAGCCTCACCAGAGCCAGGGTCCGGGCGGAAGCGGAGTTCGACATGGCGATCGGCTACATCGCCATCACATCCCGGAGCATGGGACCCGAGTCCTGTGTCAAGACCGTGGACTGGGCGATCCGCCACAGGGAACATATTATCGGAATCGATCTTGCTGACAGTGAAAGGGATTTCCCGCTGCGTGAGTTCGTCCGATCTGTGATGAAGGCAAAGGATGCGGGGCTGAAGGTGACCATCCACACCGGCGAAGATACACCCGCTTCCTTTGTAAGAGAGACCATTGAGCTTGCAAGCCCCGACCGCATCGGTCACGGCATCCACGCCATCGAAGATATGCAAGTTGCGGAATTACTGAAAGAACGAAACATTACGCTTGAAGTCAACCCGTGGAGCAATTACCTGACCAACTCTGTGCGGACGATCGAGGAGCATCCGCTCAAGAGGCTGTTCGACCTGGGCGTGAAAGTCACGATCAACTCCGACGACCCCGAAGTGCTGGAAACAAATCTCAACAACGAATATCGCATCGCGCACGAAGTCCTGGGCATGAGCATGGACGAGATCGCCGCCTGCAACCGCAACGCCTATGAAGCATCGTTCATCCCTGATGAAGAAAAGAAAAAGGTTTGGGAGAAATATTTCCAGTGAGTCGCGCGGCGTTCCCGGTTACCGTCCATTTGCTTTTTATTCGTGAAAACCAGATCCTCGTTGCACGCCGTTTCAACACGGGGTATCGCGACGGCGACTACAGCGTTCCAGCCGGGCATCTGGATGGCGGCGAAACGGTCATCGCGGCGGGAATGCGTGAGGCGAAAGAGGAGGTTGGCGTGACCCTCGAAGCAGACGGCATGACCTTTTCATCCGTCGTGCACCGTAACGAAGGCGAAGAGCGTGTAGACTTCTTTGTGCAGGTCCACAAGTGGAGCGGAGAGATCGTGAATGCCGAGCCCGATAAGTGCGACGATCTGCGCTGGGTGGATATGAACAACCTACCCGGAAATATCATTCCCTATGTAGGGAAGGCGATAAAGAACCATCGCGATGGGATCGTTTTCGACGAGTTTGGATGGTAGTGCTTACGAGTCGCTCTTGCGGCGGCGGTGAAACGCGCCCTTGTTGCGGTACATGGCATCATCTGCATCTCTGATGGTCTTGTCGAGCGGAACGCCCGGCTCGCTTGTGGACGCGCCGAGCGAAAGGCTTAACTCCGGCTCGCGGTAAAACTTGTTATTCATCGCCACCAGCGATTGGATGCGTTCCATGATATTGTTCGCGGACTGCTCTTCCACACCCGCCATGATGATAATGAATTCGTCCCCGCCAATGCGTGCCGCAATATGCCCATCCTCTATGCTTGCGGTCAGAACCTCCGCTGCGCGGCGGATCAGTTTGTCGCCTGCCTGATGTCCCAATGAATCATTCGCAATTTTCAGCCCGTTCAGGTCGGCGATGACGAAACTGACCGGGTCGGAGCGGTTCGCTGTGAGTTTCATCAAAGTCTCTTCGAAAAAGGCGCGGTTATACAAGCCTGTCATCACGTCATGTGTGCCGAGGTAACGCAGGTATTCCTCCGCCTTCTTACGTGCCGTGATGTCCTGCAACGCCACCAGCACCCAATCGAAATCTTTTTCGTGACCGGGCATCACCGTCCAGTGCAAATGCACATTTACAGGATCTCCGGAAAGTGAATAATTGACCCCTTCACGCTCGTAATACGTTTTTCCGTTCCACATGTCGATCAGTTCGTCCGCGAAATGCGCGCGCATCTCACCCCGGAAAACCTTGTCGAGATTCGCGAGCAATATTTCCTTGTCTTTCGCCTCGAACAGATTGAGCGTTTTGCGGTTCACGTCGAGGACGTGGATCATGCTCATGAAATGGGAAACAGCCTCGGGGTGCGAAGCCAGATGCGCCCGCAGGTCATCCACCCCTTGATCACGCAACAGGTCAAATTCCCTTTTGAGCGCCGAGTAATCCTCCTCCCACAACGAGATCGGCGCGTATTCGAAAAGATTGTTGAACCGCCTTTCGGCAAGTTTCAAAGCGGTGATATTTTCGATGGTTACCAGCACGCACTCCCACGTGGACTCACACTCGGGCAGGATCCTCCAATGCAGGCGGATGTGGAGCGCTTCGCCATCCAGCCGGTAGTTGATCCCGTCTCCCGACCAGATCAACTCCCCGTTCCATAACGCCATCAATTCCGAGCGCCAGTGAACGCGCATTTCATCGCGGAAGACCCTGTCCAGGCTGGCGAGAAATTCCGCCTCGTCCCTTGCCCCGAACATGTTGATGGTTTCCTGGTTGACGTGATTTACCTTGATGAGGCGCAGGCTCTGGTCAATTTCATGGGGATGTTCGTCGAGATATTTTCCAAGATCGCGAACCCCGCTTGCACGCAACCCATCCAGGAAGGTCTTGATACCGCTGTAATCCTGTTCCCATAACGAGATGGGCGCGTATTCGAACAGGCTTTCGAAATGGTCCGTTGTGTTCGACATGATGATCTCCTTGTGCGTGTTGATTCATTATACAACCTGCGGGGAGTACTCAAAGGTTGTAGATAACCCAAAAGACTAACCACGGAGACACCAAGTCACGGAGTTTTTTTAATTGCTTTTCTCCGTGTTTCCGCGACTCCGTGGTTAGAGTTTTCTGCCTTTGTTAAAACTCATCTACATACTTTTAATGCGCCCCAACTGTGAGCGCTGTATGACCTGTCTCTGTCTTGGGTTACAATTTCTTTATGGGTTACCTGCTTTTGGAAGGCGGAGCGGAATTCTGCGGGCGGATGCGCGACCCGGACCTGCGCGCCATCGAACTGGCTGGCGGATTCGACGCCCCGCTTCGCATCATCCCGACGGCTGCCGCGCCGGACGATAGATCTATTTACTCGGCGGTTTCACGCATTATCTCGGTCAAACCTTGAAAGATAGCTTGGCATGGGATGCCGCCATGGCTGCTTATCAAAACGGCGCGGTCATTGCAGGTTCCAGCGCGGGGGCGATGGTGATGTGTGAGTTTTACTTTGACCCAGGTTCAGGGAAAGTTATCGAAGGCTTGAACCTTGTCCCTAATTCGTTGGTATTACCGCATCACGACACCTTTGGTAAAAATTGGGCGCCGCGACTGACGAGAGAGATTCCGAACGTCATCCTGCTTGGCATTGACGAACAGACCGGCATGATCGATGACGGCGAGAATAAAACGTGGACAGTCCACGGCGCAGGAAAGGTGACGTTGTACCGCAATGGGAATATCGAAACGTATAAGGTGGGGACATCATTCTCTTTATAAAATCCACAAATCCCGAAGGGATGGTAAGATTCCAGTCGCATGATTGATGCCATTGCAATCCCGAAGGGATGTCATAGATGATGCTTGCGTATGACACCCCTTCGGGGTTTAGATAAAGCACATTGAGTTCAATAATCATTCCACTCCTTCGGAGTTTCAATCGCCATGTTCGATATTTCAAACGCACGCTTTGCCTTTTTAGACCTTGAAACGACCGGGCTTTCGCCCTGGTTCGGTGACCGCATCTGTGAAGTGGGGATCGTTATCAGCGAAGGGAAACGCATCAAGTGGCAGTACCAGCGTGGTCTGTCACAACGCCCAATTCGACATCCAGTTTTTGGACAGCGAATATAAAAGATTGGGGCATGAGATCCAGATCCCGAACCTGATCGACACGCTGAACCTGGCGCGCCAGTTCTATGACCTGCCATCCAACAGCCTGCTCTCCATCGCGGAGGCGTTCCACGTGCCGATAACGGCAATCCACCGCGCCCTCGACGATGCGCTGACCGCGCGCGGAATCTTCTTCGGCATGATGGACGGGTTGAGGGAATACAACCGACCACTCGAAGAGTACATCGGCATTTACAACTCGCCTGTCTGGCCCAACGACGGCATTCAACTGCCCACCGAATTGGGCGAAGCGATCTACAGCAACAAACGCATCCAGATCCGCTATGTGGACGGCGACGGCGAAGAGACCGAACGTTGGATCACCCCCAAGCAGGTGATGGGACTGGCTGATTACGTCTATTTGCAGGCGCACTGTCACCTGCGCAACGCAGAACGCAATTTTCGGCTGGACCGGATCGTGGAAGTGAAGGTGGAAGAGTGAATCCAAGACTTCCGAAGTCTTTTTTACCACATGCTATAATTAACGCATGAACGCGGACGAGATACGTTTCCACTTGCGTGACCGTTGGAAAGCTGTCGAGGAGATCGAACGACAGGAATTACGCGCCATGTCAGCGGATGAACACTGGCGCAAACTGAATGCCATTGTCCGCTTTGCGATCGAAACGGGCATGAAACGCGATGACGACGACGGGGAAATGGAAGTCTTTCAACGTTGGGCAAAATTGAAAGACAAATACGAAAACAGCTTGCAAACTAGAAAATCATAAAGGCAATACTAGACTTCGGAAGTCTTCAAGGCTTCCGAAGTCTTTTTTACAGGTAAAATCAACTCTATGAAAGAATTCATCTACTCCCGTAATGCCGTCTATGAAACCCTGCGCGCCAAACGCAGGGAGGTGTTCAAGATCGAACTGGCGGACAATGTTCAACTCAAGGGAAAACTTGCTGAGATCATGGCTTTGGCTTCGCAGAGAAAGATCCCTGTTGTCAAAACGAAACGCCCGCAACTGGATAAGATCCATGAGAACAACCAGGGCATCGTGGCGGAGGTCAGCGCGTATCCGTACAGCGATGAGGTCGATATCCTTGACCAGGCGAAAAAGTAGAACGAACAGCCGTTCATCCTTTTGCTCGACACATTGAACGACCCGCAAAATTTCGGCACGCTCATCCGCACGGCGGAGGCGGTCGGTGTGCATGGCATTGTCATTCCGCTGGCGCACACGGTGGAATTGAGCCTGAATCCGCATTTTCGGCGACATTACACGGCGCTCAACAAAGCCATGCTAGTAGTGTGTCAAGCATGAAATGATGGGTGAAGGAAGAGACGGTATGCTACCCTGAAAAAGGGTAGCCATGACCAAGAAATAAGTTGTTACACTCAA
>JBFYRY010000189.1:0-11764 GCA_041302025.1 Chloroflexota bacterium
TTTGCGCGTGGAGTAGTTCAGGCGTTTGCCGACGGTCTCGATCATTGCCGCGATGGTGTTCATCTCGTTGCGCCGCGCCACAGCCACATCCTCCGGGCGGAGTCTCCACGCGCCGCCTGTTTTTTCCGCGTACGAATTCAACACCGAATAGATGATGCCTTTTGACGGCGTGAGCAGTCCCGGGAAGCGCGGATACAGGTCATCTTCGATCTCAAGATAAATGCTGTCCGGGTTCTTTTGTAGGAAGGTGACGATGGCGACTTCCACGCGGTCGGATAAACTCTCTTGCATGTCATTCTGAGCATCCGAAGGATGCGAAGAATCTCTCCCATTTTGGTGGAGACCCTTCGCCGCTTCGCGGCTCAGGGTGACATGGCTCAGACCCCACGAACCCGTCTCCACACTTTCGCCTGTCGAATAATGGATGAAACGGTCATCCTCGCTCAACGCCTTCTGCATCACCGACTGGGTCGTGCGCAGGGCTTCATCGAATTCCTGTCCCTTTTGCTTGAGCGCGTGACCGGTTGCCAGCACGGTCAAGCCTGCCGCGTGGATGTGCAGGTAACTCGCCGGTTCGCCGCGTTCTGTCAGGTGCGTCAGCATCGCCTCCCGCACATCGTCCACGTTTGGCGCATTGGCTTCACGCTTCAAATGTTCGCCGCGCTTCCACAATATCTGCACGGGGTCATGTTCCGTGCGCAGGGCAAGCGATTGCAGGTCAAAGCCTGCCGCGCCTGCGGCGGTCAACGCGGAGGTGAGGAAAAGTGGTTCGACCTCGGGTACCAATCCAAAGAACGGCGTGCCGAGTGGCAGTAACTCGAAAAGATGCGCGAATGCCGCATTCAACGCGGTCGCGTTCCATGCCCAATCGTAGCGGCGGCGGCGCAGGGCAAGTTTATACGGCTCCACGGCGTCGCGTCCCCACAGCCAGCCCGCCCACAGTGCGGAGAGCGTCCAGAACGCCTGGTTGGGGCGCGGGATCGAACTGATCACCGCCGCAATGGGAATCTCCTTTTTGACTTCATGCGCCAGGTCCTTGAGACGACCTTCGTACAGGCAGATGCCGCCGCTCTCCGGGATGCGACGGGGCCACGCTTCACACACCACGCCGGAGGCTGTCTCTGACCAGAGAGTGAGTCCACGCTCGAGCATCATCCACAGGTTGTGCTCGCGGAATTGGTTCGGGATGGTGAGTTGCCTGGGGCGCGGGCGTTCGGAGGGATGTCCCCACAGCGTGTTGCCCGCATCGCAGGCGACGAGGATCAACGCGTTCAGGGCGCGCCTGCGTTCAGGGGTCAGGTCTAAACTGTCGAGGCGGTTGATGACGGTGGTGAGAAAATACAGCGGACGCGGCAGGTAATGCTCGATGGCTTCCTCCGCGTAGACTCGGTCTTCATCGTCGAGTTTCACCACGCGCTCGAACGAACGGGAACGATGCAGGCTGTCGGTGGCGGCGATCCGTTTGGCGCGCTCGATGTCCTGTTGTGTGGCGGGACGTTCACCCTCGTCCTTGCAGTTGGGACATTTATACACACGCGCATACGGCGCATCTTCGCCTTTGCGCCACAGGAAGGATTGCGCCTGAATTTCCTGTTCGCATTTTTCACAGCGGGTGAGATACAGCGATTGCAGATGTGCCTGCAGGCGTTCGTCCCCTTTTTTGACGACTGCCAGGTCTGCGAGCGCGGCGTTGAAATCTGATTCGGATGGGGGATTGGCGGACATCTCCAGCAGGAAGCGTGTGACCGGGTTGTTGACCGTCACCAGCACGCGGTACCCTGCGCGCGCGGCTTCGAGCGCCAGCCGCGGGGAGAATCCGAACGGGTCGAGGAGCCAGCTACCGGCGGGGGCATGAAGCGGGAGCCATGCGGACACGACTCCCTCCTCCAGCGGCGGGATAAACCTCGAAAGCGGACCCGGCTCCGCGGGGCTTAATCCTGGAATGTAGGATTGGTGTTCCATCTTGCATTAAGTATACATCCCCCTTGAGTTTGTAGCGCAAGATACTTTCTTGCGCTACGGTATTGCACCCAGCGTGGGCGCGCACACGATGTCGTAGTATTCCAATTCGGTGGGTTTGTTTTGTTCGGCGTAGGCGGCGGCTTGATTGCCGATATTGCGGACCAGGTCCAGGTTCGCCTGCACCTGATAGGGCCAGTAGCGCGGGATGACCATGCGCGGGTCGTTGACGTAGCCTTCGGAGAGATAGGCGGGACGCGCCGGGTCATCCTGGTCGGCGAGCGGAATCCAGTTGAACATGACGGGTCCGCGCGGATTGGTGGTGAAGCCGAGACGGTAACCGTATTGACGCGCGAACTGGACAGGACGTACACCGAATCCGCCGCCGGGCCAGATGATGGCAACGGGTGTTTTGTTGAAATTGGTTTGCAAGTCGGCAATGGATTTTTCGAACTCGGTCTTGATGAATTCATCTGTGGACGAATCGCCCATGTTGTAGTTGTGGACGTAGCCGTGCGATTGATGGTCCACCCAGCCTTCGGCTTCGAGGGCGATGTTATCCTGGAGACTTAACGCGCGTGGTCCATCCTCCCAACTGATCCACGAATTGACAACGGTCCAGCCCCACTTTTCGTGATAGGGACGGAAGTGATCGTTGAAGTTCTCACCGGTGCGGCGGTCATCCTGGATGAGCAGGACGGAACGTTTGGGGATCATGGCGTTGTGGTCCATGAAGTCCGCCATTTGCGCGGCGTTGATGGCTTCGAAACCCTGGTCTTTCAGGTCGTTCATCATCTGCTTGAAATCCTGCACGGTGATGTCGTTGGCGGTGACATCTGCGGCGCTCTTCTTGATGCCGTGCAACATGACGACCATGACAATGGTGCCGGGCGCGGCGTTGGTGGATGTCCACTTGTCCTTGAGATACTGGCACGAATCCTGGATGTAGGTGTGCGGCGTATCCAGCGGATTGAGTTGACTCACGCTGAATGTTGCGGGGAGCGCAGGCGGCGTGCGGATAACGGTGGCGGTGGGGACGGGCGTCTCTGTGGGGAGTGGGGTCGCAGTTATGGCGGATTGCATCTGCGCGACGGCGGTGCCGAAGGCTTGCGTCAATGCGACGCTCAGGTCGGGGGTGGGGGCGGGTGTTGAGGGTACGCACGCGGTCAGGAGTACGGCGAGCAGGATCAGGCTTGGGAAGATGCGTTTGTTCATGAAGTATATGGTAAGTATTACATACTGCGTATTACGTCGTACACAATACGCAGTAGTCCTATTCGTTGCTGTCGCCTTTTATGTAGGCTTCCACTTTTTCGCGGCAGACATCGTCGCGGAATTGTTTGGGCGGGGTCTTGAAGAAATAGGAGGAGGGTCCGACGATGGGTCCGCTCAGTTTGCGGTCGAGCGCGATCTTGGCACAGCGGATGGCGTCGATCATCACACCCGCCGAGTTGGGACTATCCCACACTTCGAGTTTGACCTCAATGTTGAGCGGCACGTTGCCGAAGGTGGTGCCTTCCATGCGAATGTACGCCCACTTGCGGTCGGTGAGCCAGGGCACGTGATCGGACGGACCGACATGCACGTTGTCGTGTCCGAGATCGTAGGGGATCATGCTGGTGACGGCGTTGGTCTTGGAGATCTTCTTGCTTTCGAGACGTTCACGCTCGAGCATGTTGAGGAAATCGGTGTTGCCGCCGAAGTTGAGCTGGTAGGTGCGGTCGATCTTCACGCCGCGGTCCACGAACAGGGTGGCGAGTTGGCGGTGCAGGATGGTGGCGCCGACCTGGCTTTTGATATCATCGCCGAGGATGGGGAGTTTGGCGTCGCGGAAGCGCTTCGACCAGTATTCGGAGGATGCGATGAAAACGGGGATGCCGTTGACGAAGGCACAGTTGGCTTCGATGGCTTGTTCCACGTACCATTTGGTCGCCATCTCGGAGCCGACCGGCAGGAAGTTGACGACCACGTCGGTCTTGCTGTCCTTGAGCAGTTTGACGATGTCGGCGGTGGGTCCGGGCGCTTTGGTGATCACGCCCTGCAGGTATTTGCCGAGCCCGTCGTGGGTCATTCCGCGCACAACCGGGACATTGAGTTTGGGCACGTCCGAGAATTTGTAGGTATTGTTCGGTTCGGCGAAGATGGCTTCCGAGAGGTCCTTGCCGACCTTGGTGATGTTCACGTCGATGCCGAGGGTGAACTCGATATCGCGGATGTGATAACCTGCCAGCCGCGGGTGCATGATGCCGGGGATGATCTCGTCCTCCGCGGCATTCTTGTAGAACTGGACTCCCTGCACGAGGGAGGATGCGCAGTTTGCCGTAAAGCGTTTAAATTACTCGATAGAAACCTTCGGGACGATGCCGTACTATCGGTTAGTAAACTGCCTATTGTCTTATTGTCTCAGTGTTGTATAATCTGCCCAATGATAAACAACGAGCGGATCGACCACCTTGAGCGCCTGCTTGAAGTGGTGCGGGGATTAACCACAGCACCCGATATCGAAGCCTTCCTACAAACCATCATCAACGAGGCGAGCGAGATGACCAACAGCGAACTTGCCTCCATCCTCGAGTATGACGAGACCGCCGAGGAGTTGCGCTTCCTTGCCATGCAGTGGTTCCAGCGCGACATGCTTCGTCCGTTGGGCGTGCCGCTCGAAGGCAGTGCCGCCGGCTGGGTCTTCAAGCGCGGTCAACCGTTGATCATTCAGGATGTCAAAGCCGACCAGCGTCATTTCAAGGTGATCGACCGTGTCACCCGTCACGAGACTCATTCGATTGCGGCGGTGCCGCTGATCGTGCGCGGCGAAGTGATCGGTGTGCTGGAAACGCTCAACAAAAAGGATGACGCTCATTATACCGAAGAAGACCTGACCATTCTAGCGACGCTCGGCGCGCTTGCCGCACAGACGATGCAAAACTTTCATCTCCAGCGCCGTGTCAAGGCGGTGAGCATCGAACTGGCGGAACTCGAGCGCCTCAAAACGGACTTTATCGCGATCACCTCGCACGAACTCCGTACTCCGCTCGGACTGATCCTCGGTCATGCCACCTTCCTGCGCGAACTGGCGGGCGGTCAATACGGCGACCAGCTCGATTCCATCATCCGCAACGCCACCCGTCTCAAGGACATCGTCGAGAACCTCTCCGACGTGGATAACGTGCAGACCGGCGCGGCGCGGGTGCGCAGTCACCAGGTATCCCTGACGAAGATCGCCGAAGATACCATCCTGACTTTTCAGGACGATGCAACATCCAGAAACATTACGCTCCAATTCGAATCGGACGGCAAACCCTATTACGCGGATGTGGATGGCGTCAAGATCAGCATTGCCTTGAGCAACCTAGTGAAGAATGCCATCCAGTTCACCGACCCGGGCGGACGCATCACCATGACAGTGGGGGAGGATTCCGGTTATTTGAAGGTGTCCGTCGCTGATACCGGGATCGGCATCCCCGCAAGAGACCTTTCGCGTGTGTTCGACCGTTTCTTCCAGGTGGAAACACACCTCACGAGGCGTTACGGCGGCATGGGGCTGGGACTCTCGGTGGCGAAAGCCATGGTCGAATTGCACGGCGGGCGCATCTGGGTCGAGAGCGAGGATGGCAAGGGAAGCACATTCACGTTCCTGTTGCCGATCCATCAGCCCGAACCGCCCAAGCCTGCGACAGGTCCTTTCACTGAATGATCCGCCAATCCGGCGGATTTTTTTGTTATCTCTCTTATAATAGCCTCACAGATGATCCCTCAATTCCTGGTCTTCGGTCAACTGACGCGCGAATACCTCCTGCCTCCCTCCGGTCGGCCCCGGCTGGATGCGGCTGGCGGGAGTCTGCTGTACGTGGCGGCGGGGCTGAGGGTCTGGGAATCAAGCATCGGCCTGGTGGGACGCGTGGGCGGTGATTATCCGCGCGCGTGGCTGAACGAGTGCATGTCGCGCGGGTTCGATACGCAGGGCATCCGCATCCTGGACCGGGAACTGGATGTCCGCGACTTCCTCGCCTATACCGGATCGTTCGAGACCAACCGCGTCAACCCGGTATCGCATTTTGCCCGCCGCGAAATGACCTTTCCCAAAGCCCTGCTCGGATACCAGCCGCCCGATGAGAAAAAGCCGGATGAGGCGCGTGCGATCGTCGTAACCGATATCCCCACAGATTATCTCGCCGCGCGCGCCGCGCACATCTGCCCGATGGACCTGGTGACGCAGACGCAGTTGATCGCGGGGATGAAGCGCGGGGACGTGCACACGTTCATCCTGGACCCGGCGCCTGCCTCCATGACCCCGACCGCGCGGCGCGAACTCCCGGCTTTGCTCAACGGTGTGACGGCATTCATCCCGTCGCAGGAGGAGTTGTCGAACCTGTTCTGGGGCGAGACCTATGACCTGTGGAAGATGGCGGAGATGGTTTCGTTGTACGGGTGCGAGTATGTGGTCATCAAATGCGGCGCGCGCGGACAACTGTTGTACGACTCGCAATCCAAACGCAAATGGGAAATCCCTGCCTACCCGGCGCGCGTGGCAGATCCCACCGGCGCAGGCGATGCCTTCTGCGGCGGGTTCATGGCAGGGTATTGTAAAAAATATGATCCGCTGGAAGGTGTGTTGTACGGGAACGTATCTGCTTCGTTGAAAGTGGAGGGAAGCGGCGCGTACTATCCGCTGGATGTTTTGCCCGGTCTGGCGGAGGCGCGCTTGAACGTGTTGAGGAGCATGGTTAGGGAAGTTTGAAGGATGAATTTGGAATGATGAATGATGAAGGATGAATGATGAAGAGCATTGCAGAGCGCGTTATCGAGAGAGCGATCGAGATACAGCAAATCCCCGCGCCGACGTTCGATGAGGCACAGCGGGCGGACTTTGTGCGGAGGCTGTTTATCGAGGATGGGTTGATGGATGTGTTGGTGGATGAGGCGGGGAATGTGTATGGACGGATGACGGTGGACGGAGAACAGAGAACGGATGTTAAACCGTTGATCGTTTCGGCGCATTTGGATACGGTGTTCCCCAAAGAGACGGAACTGGAAGTGAAGCGTGACGGTGAGATGGTTTACGGTCCTGGCTTGGGCGATAATTCGCTGGGCGTGGCGGCGTTGTTCGGGTTGATGTGGATGTTGCGTGAACGCCAGCCATTACCTTCGCCCTCACCCCTAGCCCCTCTCCCTCAGGGAGAGGGAAAACGAAATATTTGGTTCGTGGCGAATGTCTGCGAGGAGGGGTTGGGTGACCTGCGCGGCATGAAGTCGGTGGTGGAGCGTTTCGGCGCGGATGTCACTGCATATCTCGTGCTGGAGGGGTTGGCGCTGGGACATGTCTATCATCGCGCGGTGGGAGTGAAGCGTTACCGCGTTACGGCGCGGACGAAGGGCGGACATTCGTGGTCGGATTACGGTCAGCCCTCGGCGGTGCATGAACTGGCGAAACTGGTCGTGCAGTTGACGTCGCTTGACCTGCCGGTTGAGCCGCGCACGACGATGAACGTTGGCAGGATTTCCGGCGGAACTTCGGTGAATGTCATTGCGGCGGAGGCTTCGTTCGAATTGGACCTGCGCTCGGAGGGGCAGGAGTCGTTGGCGAAACTGGTCTCAGCGGCGGAAAAATTCATTCGCAAGGCGAACAAGCCCGGGGTGAGCGTTGAAGCGGAAGTGATCGGTCAGCGTCCTGCCGGGGAGTTGAGTCCGGATCATCCGCTTGTGATGCTGGCGGATGAATGTCTGCGTGAACAGGGACTGGATGCGGTGCTGACCACCGGCTCGACGGATGCGAACGTGCCACTAAGCATGGGGTATCCCGCGCTGGTGCTGGGTGTCTCGCGCGGCGGCAACGCGCACACGGTGCAGGAGTTCATCCACACCGCGCCGGTGGAGCAGGGCATGGAGCAGTTGGTGAGTTTTGTGGAGAGGGTGGTTGGTGATCAGTGAGTAGTGATCAGTGAGCAGTCATAATGCCCACGGTCACACACCTGCCCTGACGGGCGGTGCCAGGGAATTGCGGTTTCCCGCTTTTGAAAAAACGCAACTTGTGACCGCGCTGGGTATAAAAACTTCCGAAGCCCAAAGCCTCGGAAGTTTCACTGATAACTGATCACTGCTCACTGATCCCTACTCCCTTTCCCCGCCCACCTTCATCCTTCATCATTCAGACTTCATAATTTACTTCAACCCCAGCACCTCATACACCTCCTGCGGGGCGGTCTTGCCTTTGGCGGCAATGGCAGGGAGTGGATTGACTTTGATCTCATCCTTCACGCGCTCGTACGCCACGCGGCTGATGATGATCTGGTTCTTCGCCGAGTTTTCCTGCAAACGCTTGGCGGTGTTGACGCTGTCGCTGATGGCGGTGTATTCCAACCGGCGATCGGTGCCGATCAAGCCCAGGACCGCTTCGCCATAGTGAATCCCCGCGCCGAAAGCGAGATGCGCCTCCTTGGGAAGCTCCTTATACAACACATTCTCCACCGCCTCACGCAAGGCAAGCGCGGCTTTGACGGCGCGCAGGGTGTGATCCTTTTGCGGCACGGGCGCATTGAACCATGCCATGATTGCGTCGCCCATGAATTTGTCGATCGTGCCTTCCTGCGAAAGCACCGATTCTGCCATGGCGCCGAGATAACGGTTCAAGATCGAAACCAGTTTTTCCGGCGATTGCGTCTCGCTGAAAGATGTAAAGCCGCGCACATCCGCGAACAGCACGGTAATGTCGGTGCGCTTGCCGCCGAGTTGCAGGCTGTTCGGGTCGAGTTGATCGATCACAGCCGGGGAGACCATGCGCTCGAAGAGTCTGCGCTGTGCTTCGAGTTTCTTCTGCTCGGTCAGGTCGTCGAGCACAATAGCCACGCCCTGCGTTTTTTGCCCGGCATCCTTGAGCGGGGAGAGGTTCAAACGCCAGTCCACATTGCCGCGCAGTGGCAGGGTTTGACTCATTTCAAGCCCAAGAATGGGTTGGTCGCTGTCACGTACCAATGCCATATGCGGCTGGATTTCAACCGCAAAGGTCGGGATGACATCGTCAAGTTTTCTTCCGACGATCTCTGCGGATGCTTGCCCCAAAATGGACGCGGCGGCTCGATTACAAAGGGTGATCTGGTCCTGCACATCGGCTGTGATCACCCCCGACACAATGGACGCAAAGACATCATCCATCAGGTTCTTGAGCTCGGTCACCTCTTCGAGCGTCCGTTTGAGGGAGGAGAACAAGCGCGCGTTCTCGATGGCGACCGCCGCCTGGTTTGCAAAAGCCAACAGCAGGTCGCGTTCCGATTCAGAGAAGATGCCGGTGCGGATGCGGTTGTCGGCATAGATGACACCGATCAATTCGGTCTTGACCATCAACGGCACGCATAAAATGGAGCGCAGGTTGAAGGCGATGATGCTTTCCTGCCCGCCGAAACGCGGGTCCTCGCGGGCATTGGTGGTGAGCACCGCCTCGCCGCCGTCGATGACCTTCTGCACCACCGAGCGGCTGATGGAGGATTCGTTCTGGTTGATGGATTCCTGCTCCCAGTTGCGGGCAATGCGGATGCCCATCTCGCCGCGCTCATCGCGCAGCATGAGAAATCCGCGTTCGGCTTCGGTCAGGCGCACGATGGTATCCATCACGATCTGGAGCACTTCGTCCACTTCGAGCGTGGAGTTGACCACCTGCCCGATGTTTGCCAGAGCCTGCAAATGCCCGAATTGTTGTTCGAAAGGGATCAGTATTTCGCTTATGCGCGAGAGCGATGTTTCCAGGACCTTCAAACCATCCACGGCTTCCGGCGATTTCTTTTCATCCAGTGATTTGCGGAGTTTGTTCGTCTGCTGAGTAATGGCAACGACCTGGTCGTTGACAGAAACGCGCTTGGTCTTTGCTGTTGTAACCATGATGCTTCCTCTGTCCCTGCGGGTGCCCGGAGTTGCGGGGACGTTCTATGAACGAATGGCGTACTGCCTGTTAAAAGCGGCGGAATCGGGCGAAGATGCTTTGCAGGCGAATATCAAACGCGGATTGCCGCGCGCGGTTCGCATCCGCCACTCTGAAAGTATAAAGGGATGTCTGGTGTTCGTCCAGCAGTACTTTTATCTGACCTGCCAGATTCGGCATGATTTTGGCTAAAGCCTCGGCGCGTTCGATGGGGGTGGCATGAATGGGGACACGCTTTTTGAGCAGGCGTAAACCAAAGTTGATGCTCTCGAACGATTTTTCGATGGGGGAGAGGATGGTCCATTGTTCCCAGCGGATGAGCCAGCCCGGCGCCTGTCCGCCGTTCCGTTCGAAGGAGGTGCGCAGGACTGTCGGGACACGCGCCGCCAGGTTGTAGCGGCGGGTGAGGAAAACTGTCAGCGCCGCGAAAACGATGAAAATCGGGATCAGGTAGGCGGGTGGAAAGACCGCCTGTTTCAACGGAACGTCCGTGGCGGCATCTGTCTCCTCCCGCGGTTCCAATCCGTCCGGTTCGAGGAGGTCATCCCGAATTGCGCTGGCAGAGGGGTTGAGAGTGCCATTTTCGGCGAGTGGATCGCGCGGCGGAAGCGGACGGTCCAACGCCGCCTGGTTGCCGGTCGGTTCGAATTCCACCCAGCCGATACCGGGGAAGTACACCTCGGGCCAGGCGTGCGCTTCACTCTCGCGGACGATGAATGAATTGGGGATGACCTGATCTGTGCCGGTCTGTTCGAGTTCGAATTTCTGTACCGTGCCTTGTGAAAAGCCGACCGCCAGCCGCGCGGGGATGCCAAGCGAACGGAGCATGAGCACTTCGGCAGAGGCATAATAGACGCAATAGGCTTTCTTGTGTTCGAACAAAACCCATTCGAGCGAATCTTTTCCGCGCGGGGCTTCCGGGACGCTCGGTGAATACTGGATGTTGGTACGCAGGTAACGCGTGACAGCCCCCGCCTTGTCGTAGGATGTTTCGTAATTTGCCGTGATCTCTTCTGCAAGTTCTGCGATGCGCGGTGATACATCATCGGGGATCTGAAGATATCGTTCCGTCACCCATTCGGGATAATCCGTCCCGGCTTCGCGCAGTTGCTTTGTGTTCGGGTTCCTGACCACCGACTGGACCTTGTAGAATTCGCCCGGCAGGAGGGATGGAGTTGCGTGCCATGAGATGATGTCCTTGTCCGTGATCGTGGATGTGGCAAGGTAGGAACCGGGTCTGCTGAGCCAGACCGGTTGAGAGGGGGCGTATAAAAGGCTTGTCCTCGAATCGCCGATCCTGAACGAAAATTCCTGCGGGGCGAGATTCTCGGTGTCTATGAGGATGGGTGGGTTATCGGTGGGTGAAAAGGACTCACGCACAGTACCGGTCGTGAACCATTGTCCGGCTTTGAAATAATCGTAGGTGCGCCCGCGCCAGTAATAACGCGGCGGTCTTTCGCCGGAAGGCAGGTCGGGCGTGGTCACCTGGAACATGAAGGCATCTGAAAGCGGGAAACCGTTCCCAAGATTTAATTCCGTGCCATAATATTCACCGGGATTGCCGACGCTGGGCGCCTCGACCGCGCTGACGGCGTTTTCCAGCCTCTCTGTGAAATCCTCCCATGGCTGTGTGATGCGGTTCCACGTGTTGATGGCGCTTTCAACCCCCGCGCGCGATGCAGGTACGATGAAGGCGATAAAAACGATCACTCCCGCCATGACCGCCATTCCGTTCGCTAGGTCGATGCTGTTGTCGGCGGAAATAAAGATGCGGCGCGCTTTCCATGAATTCCTGTTTTGCAGGAAGTGCATTCTTCCGAGCAGGGCAAGGGCGATGAATAAAAAGAAACCGATGATCCAGACGCGTCCCGGGATCAGGTTGTCGAAATGCTGGATGAC
>JBFYRY010000190.1:0-7940 GCA_041302025.1 Chloroflexota bacterium
GCGTTTCATTAAACGGGAGCGGGCTGCGTCGACGTCTGAAGCGGAGCGGATCAGTTCGATGATCTCATCCAGATTCTTCAAGGCGACCATATATCCCTCCAGGATATGGGCGCGGGCTTTAGCTTTTTCCAGATCGAATTCAGCGCGTCTTTTTATGACCGTCAGCCTGTGCTCGATATAGACGCGGAGTGCCTGCTTGAGGGTGAGTGTGCGCGGCTCGCCATCCACCAGCGCCAGCAGGTTGATGCTGAACGTGGTCTGCATCGGCGTGCGTTTGTACAGTTCGCGCAGGACGACATCCGGGTCGGCGTTCTTCGTCATTTCCAGCACGATGCGCATGCCCTGACGGTCCGACTCATCGCGCAGGTCGGAGAGACCTTCGAGATAGCCTTCGCGCGCAAGATCCGCGATGCGCTCGATCTCCTCGACGTGCGCCTTCGCCTGGACGGTCACGCGCCCACGCCCCGACCCATAGGCTGCTTCGATGCCATCCTCGCCTTTTTCCTGCACGATGATGCCGCCCGTGGGGAAGTCCGGTCCCTGCACGAACTCCATTAACTGCTCGACGTCAATGTCGTCGAGTTTCTCGTAACGATTGAGCATGTACACGAGCGCGTCAACCACTTCACTGAGGTTGTGCGGCGGAATGGATGTTGCCATACCGACCGCGATACCGGTCGCGCCATTCACTAAAAGATTCGGGATCGCCGAAGGCAGAACACCCGGCTCTTCGAGTGTGTCGTCAAAGTTGGGATTGAAGTCAACGGTCTCTTTGTTGAGATCGAACAAAATGTCGAGCGCCGCCGGAGTCAGGCGCGCTTCGGTATAACGCATCGCCGCAGGCGGATCGCCATCCACCGAACCGAAGTTGCCCTGTCCATCCACGAGCAATTGGCGCATCGAAAAATCCTGCGCCATGCGTGCCATCGCTTCATACACTGCCGAGTCACCATGCGGATGATATTTACCGAGCACTTCACCCACGATACGAGCGGACTTCTTGTACGCCGAATCCGCGCGGATGCCCATGTCGTACATCGCGTATAAGATGCGGCGCTGTACCGGCTTGAGTCCATCGCGTGCATCGGGCAGCGCGCGCGCCACGATCACGCTCATCGCGTAATCGAGATAGGACTGCTGCATTTCATGATCGATGTCAATCTTGCGTACTAATCCAAGTTCCATGGAAACTCCAAATTCGTTTTAACCACAAAGGGCACTACGGTACACAAAGGAAAACAATCTAAACCTTCGTGCTCCTTCGTGTCCTTCGTGATGAATTAATGTTCTATAGCGGGGACAATCTTACGGGGAAAGAGAAGATGCGTCAAGTGACGCATCTTCACCGGGATAAATGTATGTTTCCACCTTACTCACTACGGCGTGAATGTGATGGTATCCGTCACGCACATGCCGTTCAACCCCTTGCCGGAGCAGAGTGTCACCGTGGCGCGGATCTTGTCGCCGGTCGGGTCATAGTTGAACGCAGGCGCGCTCACCACGCGGGCATCGCCAGGAGCAAGGGTATCCTTCGTGAATGTACCGGTACAGCCGCTCAGTTCCGTGAATCCGTCTGCAGACTTGGACAGCGATGTTCCCGTGACCGTGTCCTTCACCGTGATGGACATGGACTTGAAAGTGATGCCGCCGGTATTCTTCAGGGTCACGTCCACCCACCAGCCCACGCAGGTATCCTTGCCGTTGTAGGATAGTTCAAAGGCGGGCTCGGGTGTGGGAGTGGGCGGAGGCGTCATCATGGGCAGGATGCTGTAATTCCCGGTCAACGTGGCATATTCACCCCACAGCCAGCAGTAATCGTCCGGCTGTTCCGGGTTGCGGATGTACCAGTAATTCCCGGTCGGGTCGCGTCCCACCACTTCGGCGGTCTCGCCGACCAGTAATGCTCCCACCCGGTCGTACACCTTTCCCGGTCCCACGCGGCAGTTCGTTGGCACGGAGACACTGATAAGCGGTATGAACGGGGTGGCTGTAAAAACGGGCGTTGGGGAGAGGGTGGAAGTCGCAGTGAATGTGGGTGTGAAGGTCTGCGTGGCGGTCGGGGATGTCAACCCCGTGATGGGGATGATCGCCTGCCCGGTTTGTGTCTGTGCGACAGCCATGGTTTGCGCAACCATGGTGCCGATGGCATTGGGGTCGGGAGTGGGAGCCCCTGGCACATAGCACGCCAGCGCGGCGACCAACAGGACGACAACCGCCAAAAGGAACCGATTTGATTTCAGCATGTTTTCCTCCTTTCGGGCAACCGCTGTGATCCTAAAACGATTCGTGATCCCCATGTTATCAAGACGCTTCCCGTTCGAAATGGTTCCAGATCAAAAATCCCCTGGTCAGCCATTTGCGCTGGGTTGCGACCTCAAAACCCCGCTCCGCCAGCCGTTCCGCCGCGGCGATGAACCACTGCCTGGCGCCGTAGCTCTTCGCGGCGGATGTCTCCGCGGCGGAGTGTTTCCACGCTTCGAAAAAGTCGTGGATGGGTTCCCCTTTCACAACGCGGTGGATGAGGTTCTTCGGCAGGATGGTCTGGAACTCCTCCGGTTCAAATCCCAGCCGGAAGTTGGTGCTAAAAACGAGGGACTCCATCTTCCACTTTCCACTTTCCAGTTTACGGACAAGATTTGCCGACCATAATTGACCGTATGGGGTGGATGTCCCCTCGATCATCAAGCCGCCCGGCAGGATGTATTGCGAAAGGGTTTCATACGCCGGAGCAAAATCCTTTTCCTCGTATTGCCTCAACACATTGAACGCGCGGATCAAACGCACATGCTCGCCATCCTTCAACGGCAGGTTGAATCCCCCCAGCCGGAAGAAGGTCCTTTCATCGGCAAAAGGCAGGGCGGCTTCAACTCGTTCCTTGTCGATCTCCACGCCCAGGATTCTCAAGTCCGGGTTTACGCGCCTGAAACGCGATGCACTTTCGAGCGTGGTACGCGCGTCAAAGCCGTAGCCGAGGTCAACGTACATCGAAGCAGGAAACAAGCCGTCGGTCCGCGTGAGAAGCGAAGGCTCATAGAACAGGATGAAGTTGTCGACGCGGCGGAGTCGGTTCGAAGCGGTCTTCCCGCGTGTAGGCTGTCCATCCGGTTTTTTGGAAGCGCGAATGTGTGGCATGGGGATATTTTATCCGCCAATCAATATTATTGAGCCTGTCATTGCGGACCCCGAGCGGTAGCGAGTGGGTGAAGCAATCTCCCGTTTAACAGTGTTTTTCTGTCGAAGTAAATCACCCGCCAAGCGGAAATTGCTTCGTCGCAAAGAACGCTCCTCGCAACGACATATCATGGAATCAAAAGGGCGACCTGTTTGGTCGCCCTTTATTGTGTATTAGTCAGCCGCTGAAGTGTCCGAGATTTCCGTCCACTGCGAGGAACTCCCGTTGCCTTCTTCATTTGCAAAGCGCCCGTGGATAAAACCGGTGCCTGCCGGGATGAGTTTGCCGATGATCACGTTCTCCTTCAAGCCGAAAAGCGGGTCGGTTGTGGAGCCGATCGCCGCGCCCGCCAGCACTTTAATGGTGTGCTGGAAAGAGGAAGCCGAGAGGAACGAGTCGGTGCTGAGCGATGCCTTGGTGACGCCGAGCAGAACCTCCGAGAACTTGGCGGGCTGTTTGCCTTCCGCCAGCAGTGCTTCGTTGATCTTGCGGAGTTCAAGACGGTCCACTGGGTCGCCTGGCAGGAACTTGGTGTCGCCAGGGCGGGTGACCTGCACCTTGCTCATCATTTTACGGATGATGACCTCAAAGTGTTTGTCGTGGATGTTCTGACCCTGCGAGCGGTACACCTTCTGCACCTCGGTCATCAGGTACATCTGGCAGGCTTCACGTCCCTGGATCTTCAATACGCGGTGCGGGTTGAGCGAACCTTCGGTCAATGGACGACCTGCCTCGATCTTTTCATTGTTCTTGACGAGCAGGCGCGATGTAGTTGGGATATCATAGGACGATTCTTCGCGCTGATCGTAGGAGACAACCACTTTGCGGGCTTTCTTGTCCACGAGGACGCGCCCGGCGTGTTGGGCGACGATCTTCGCATCGTCCAAAGTTGCCAGCACATCACCGGCTTTGACCTCCGCCTCATCCTTGACCGCGAACTTCCACTCTTCGGGAATGCTGTATTCATCGCTGACAAGTTCACTGTGCTCGATGATCAATTCGCGCAGGTCGGCGTATTTTTCGGACTGGTTGATATGAATGGTGCCGCTGATCTCTGCAACAACGGCTTCACCTTTCGGCATTTTGCGTGCTTCGAAGAGTTCTTCCACGCGGGGCAGACCAGTTGTAATATCTGCGCTTGTGGCGGCAACACCACCGGTGTGGAAGGTACGCAGGGTTAGCTGTGTGCCGGGCTCGCCGATGGATTGTGCGGCGACGATGCCGACTGCAGAACCAAGCTCTACCATGGCGCCGCGTCCGAGATCAAGGCCATAGCACTTGGAGCAGATGCCGTGTTGCAGTGTGCAGGTCATTGCCGAGCGCACCTTGACTTCTTCGACACCGGAACCAGCGATCTTGCGTGCCATTTCCTGGGTGATGACATCGTTGTATTCACCGAGGACTTCACCAGTCTTTGGGTCAAGAACGTTTTCAGCCAGCAGGCGGCTATAGAGACGACTGCTCATTGCCTGTCCGGCAACATCATCTTTTCTTCGAATGTATACACCGTCATGCGTGCCGCAGTCATGTTCGTTGATGATGATGTCCTGGGCAATATCCACGAGACGGCGGGTGAGGTAACCGGCATCGGCGGTGCGGAGGGCGGTATCCGCCAGACCTTTGCGTGCGCCGTGTGTGGAGATGAAATATTCCTGCGCGGTGAGTCCTTCGCGGAAGTTGGAACGGATCGGCATCGGGATGATGCGTCCCGATGGGTCAGCCATCAAGCCGCGCATGCCCGCCAACTGTGAAATGGTGGAGAAACCACCCTTGGTCGCGCCAGAGGAAGCCATCGTTGAAAGATTGCCATCGGGGTCCATGTGCTTCTTGACGGCAATTCCCACTTTTTCGGTGGTGTCCTGCCAGATTTCGATCTCGCGTTCGTTCTTTTCCTGTTCGGTGAGGAGCCCGCGGCGGAAATCGCGCTGGACCACTTCCACCTGCTTGAGGGCTTCATCGATAATGGCTTTACGTTCCGGCGGGATGGAGATATCGGCAACAGCCAGTGTGGTTCCGGAGCGCATGGCGTATTCGAAGCCGAGTGTCTTGACTGCATCGGCTACATCGGTTGTCTTTTCCTGACCGCAAAGTTCATACACTTCAGCGATCAAATCCTTCACGCCGCCTTTGTCGAGTTTCTCGTTCACAAACTGGACTTCTGGGGGCAGGATGCGGTTAAAGAGCACACGTCCGACAGTGGTTTCGATGATGCGGGTCACCGGTTCGGAAAGGCGGTCGCCTTTGTCGTCGTACCAGGTTGTGGCGAGCAATTTGATCTCAGAGTGGACTTCCACTTGATCAAGTGCGTACGCCATCTCGACTTCATCGAAGCCGGAGAAGGCACGTCCGTCGCCCTTGTGGTTGGCTTTCTGCTTCATGGTGAGGTAATATACGCCCAACACCATATCTTTGGACGGCGAAATGATCGGCTCGCCGTCTGCCGGCTTGAGCAGGTTCTTGGAAGCCAGCATCAACTCGCGCGCTTCCTTGACTGCTTTCTGGGAAAGCGGGACATGCACAGCCATCTGGTCGCCGTCGAAGTCCGCGTTGAAGGCGGTGGTGACGAGCGGGTGCAATTGGATGGCTGAACCTTCGATCAGGATTGGCTCGAACGCCTGGATACCGAGGCGGTGCAGGGTGGGAGCACGGTTCAACAGAACGGGACGTTCCCCGATGACGCTTTCCAACGCTTCCCATACTTCGGGACGGTTACGTTCGATGAGACGACGCGCACCCTTCACGTTGGCTGCGTAGTTATTCTGCACAAGGCGTGCAATGACGAATGGTCGGTACAGCTCAAGAGCCATGCTTTTGGGGAGACCACATTGATAGAGTTTGAGTTGAGGACCAACCACGATCACGGAACGACCGGAATAGTCCACGCGCTTGCCGAGCAGGTTGCGGCGGAAGCGTCCCTTCTTTCCTTTGAGCATGTCGCTCAGGGACTTGAGTTCGCGGCGTCCGCGGCGGGAAAGAGCCTTGCCGCGCTGTGAGTTGTCGATCAAGCTGTCAACCGCTTCCTGCAACATGCGCTTCTCGTTGCGGATGATGACATCTGGCGCGCCAAGTTCGAGCAGTCTCTTCAGGCGGTTATTGCGGTTGATGACACGGCGATACAGGTCGTTGAGGTCTGATGTGGCGAAACGTCCACCATCCAACTGCACCATCGGGCGCAAGTCGGGCGGGATGACCGGGAGAACGGTCAGGATCATCCACTCGGGGCGGTTGCCGGAACGGCGGAAGGCTTCCACAACCTTGAGGCGGGTGGTGGCTTTCTTGCGCTTCTGCTTGGATTTGGTGGTCTTGACCTCGTGCCACAGTTCAACAGACAATTTATCGAGGTCGAGGCGCTCGAGGATGTCGAAAAAGGCTTCGGCGCCCATATCGGCGCGGAAAACCTGTCCCCAACGTTGTTTGAGTTCACGGTAGCGGATCTCGCTGATGAAGGTAAAGGGACGCAGTTCCAGTAGTTCATCGCGCATGCGGGAGGATTGGTTGGAAGATGCGGATGTCTGGTCCTCCAGCTGGGAGCGGAGCGTCTCCATCTTCATATCCGCATCGGCTTTGACGCGCCCAGCTTCCATCTTGAGGTCTTCCAGTTCCTTGGCGCGTTGATCCTTCAGTTCATTTTCAACTGTTTCGATGTGCTTCTGTACGATCTTCTGGACCTGAGTGAGGTGCTTGGCGGCAACCTTGTCATTGGCGTCGATGATCTTCTCGCCGGTCAATTCAAAGACGACTGCCTTTTTGGCGGGTTCGCCCATTTGACCTTGCAGAAGTACTTCGAGTTTCTGACCTTCCTTGATCACGGGGTCGAGTTTCTCGGCGATGACCTCATCGTATCCCTGCTCGAGGTTGGTACGCTTCTGGTTGATTTCAGTCAGGGTATGGTCGCGTTTGGTCTTGATCTCCGCGATCTTGGTATTGACACTGGCGGCCTGTTCACGCTCCGAAACGGAGATCTCATCCTCAATCCGTTTGAGTGCTTTGTTGCGGGCTTCCTCATCCACATAGGTGACGATGTATTGGGCGAAGTACAACACGCGGTCAAGGTTACGGCGCGAGATATCAAGCAACATTCCCAGATAGGATGGGATGCGGCGTGTGTACCAGATGTGTGCAACAGGGGTCGCAAGGGTGATGTGTCCCATGCGTTCACGGCGCACGGCGGCGCGGGTCACTTCCACGCCGCATTTATCGCAGACGATGCCTTTATAACGGGGGTTTTTGTATTTTCCGCAGTAACATTGCCAGTCACGTTGCGGGCCAAAAATGGCTTCACAGAATAAACCATCCTTCTCCGGCCGCAGGCGGCGGTAGTTGATGGTTTCAGGCTTCAGCACCTCGCCGTACGACCACGATAGGATCGTCTCGGGTGAGGCTAGGCTGATACGGAGCGCGGTCAGTCCCTTGGTTTCCACTGGTCCTCTCCTTATAAAGGAAGATTACGAATTGCGCATGTCTCTGATAGCGTATAGTCGGCTTGTTCAAGAGACAAACAAAGGCAAGCGCTTCGAGAGTTTTCTCAAGCGCTTGCTGTGTTGAGCTCGTTTTTTGTATCCAACAAGTTAATTATATGCGATTCAGAAGAAGAGTCAAGCAGATTTTTCTTCGATTTCCGTGTGAACTCATGGGGTGACAGGTATTGGCGTTTCCGACGGGAACGGCGTCAGTGTTTCGGTGGGAGTGAGCGTGGGAGTCTCGGTCGGCGTATCAGGCGCGGCGGTGACGGTCTCCGTTGGGGTGAGGGTGGGAGTCGGGGTTGGGG
>JBFYRY010000191.1:0-7664 GCA_041302025.1 Chloroflexota bacterium
CATGTGGTCTACGGTCTGTTCGGCGAGAAGGCGCGCAAACTTTTTCCGATCATCATCGGTCTGCTGGTTGCTTTCAGCGTTCTGCCCGTGATATTGACCTTCTCCCTCTCCGCGTTCAACTTCAGCTGGTTGTTGTGGATATTCATCCTGTTTTGGCTTGGCAAAATGCGGACGACGCCGCTCGATGACATCACCCCGCTCGATACGAAGCGCCGCATACTTGGCTATATCGTGCTGGTCATCTTTATTTTGATCTTTGCCCCGGTCCCGTTGGTGCTCTACTAACATGACAACACTGCGCAGATCGTGGACCATCCTGCTTTCAATACTGCTGTTCCTGTCTGCGTGCGGTCCGATCACGCCCGCGAATGATTCAATAACGGTCACCCCGTCTCCGCGTTTGACGGAAGCGGCGACAGCCACGGTCACGCCTTTCATAGCGGGAAGCAATTTGAACGTCCAGAGAGAGGCGTTGAAGGGAGTCCGGGTAAAAGTCTGGCATCCGTATTTCGGTGCGGAGGCGAGTCTGTTCGAGTCGCAGGTCGCGCAATTCAACAGAGTCAACGAATGGGGGATCATCGTCAGCGCGGAGAGCAAGGGTAATTTCAGTGAGTTGTTTTTGCAGACATCTGCCGCGCTCGATGGATCGGGTGGTCCGCAGGTGGTGATCGCATTCCCCGAACATGCGCTCGGATGGCGGGAAAATGTTGTGGATCTGAACCCGTATCTGGACGATCCTGTGTATGGGATGAGCGCGTTGGACCGTTCGGATTTTGCGAACGCGGTCTGGATGCAGGATGAAGTGGACGGCGTACGCTACGGTGTGCCTGCACAGCGGACGGCACGCTTCCTGCTCTACAACCGGACCTGGGCGCGTGAACTTGGGTTTGACTCTGCGCCCGCGACTCCCTCCGAGTTCGAGGGACAGGCATGCGCGGCGAACCAAGCATTGCGCGCCGATGCCGACCCGAAGAACGATTCTTTCGGCGGCTGGTTGATCGATGCCGATGCAATGACGGCGCTCTCGTGGCTGACCGCGTTCGGCGGCGGCATGCAAGGTGAGCAGGGGTATCGCTTCCTCATGCCGGAAAATATCACCGCGTTCCAGTATCTAAAAGTCCTGCAACAAAAGAATTGCGCATGGACGGCTTCGTCCGATATTTCTGCGTATGACCGTTTTGCTTCGCGCCAGGCATTGTTCGCCACAGCCGGTCTGGGAGAATTTGCCGGCCAATCGCGCGCGTTCTTTGTGAAGGGGAGCAAGGATGAATGGACCGTGCTTGCTTTTCCGGGGAATGAGAAGGATGTGCTTATGGTCTACGGTTCATCCTTTGTCATGTTCAAGTCGGACGACACGACACAACTCGCCTCATGGCTGTTCATGCGCTGGATGCTTTCACCGGATAACCAGGCGCGCTGGGTGCTGAGTACTGGACTCTTTCCGCTTCGTTCCGCGACGATGGACCTGCTCGCCGATTATTCGAAGGATCATCCGCAATGGGCATCCGCCGTTAAACTACTCTCCGACGGGATGACCACCCCGAAACTGGCTTCCTGGCGCCTCGTGCGCGTGATGCTGGGGGACGGGTTCCGCGACATGTTCGATACGATCCGCCACCCCGACCTGACCGATGGGCAGGTGCCGTTGATCCTGCGGCAGATGGATGTCATCGCCGGGGAGTTGAATAAATAAACCTTTGGTGTCATAATAAACTGAGCGAAGATCTCACAACCAGAATCAGGAGGCAGAATGGACTACACTCAATTGGGACGCACCGGCTTGAAGGTATCCCGTTTATGTCTTGGCACGATGAACTTCGGCCCGCATACCACCGAGCCGGATTCATTTGCCATCATGGACAAGGCATTGGAACTCGGGATCAATTTCTTCGATACTGCCAACGTCTACGGCTGGAAAACCGGGGAAGGTATCACGGAGCAGATCGTCGGGCGCTGGTTTATGCAGGGAGGCGGACGGCGCGAGAAGACGGTCATTGCTACGAAAGTCTACGGGCGTATGGGGGATTGGCCCAACCAATCGCGGCTTTCCGCCCTGCACGTCCGCCACGCGGTGGAGGGTTCTCTCAGGCGGATGCATACAGATTACATTGACCTCTATCAAATGCACCACATTGACCGCAGTTCGCCGTGGGAGGAGGTCTGGCAGGCGATGGAAACGCTGGTACAACAAGGTAAGGTGTTGTACGTGGGTTCATCCAATTTTGCGGGCTGGCACATCGCCAAGGCGCAGGAAGCCGCGAAGGCGCGTCACTTCATGGGGCTGGTCAGCGAGCAGTGTTTGTACAACCTCAAAGATCGCACCAGCGAATTGGAAGTCCTGCCTGCCTCGCGCGATTACGGAATGGGCATCATCCCGTGGAGCCCGCTGGCGGGAGGTCTGTTGGGCGGAATCTTGCAGAAGATCAAGGAAGGACGCCGCGCGAACGAGGATACCCAGAAGGATGTGAAGAAACACCGTCCGCAATTGGAAGCCTGGGAAAAGTTCTGCAAGCAGATGGGCGAGAAACCAGCCGACGTGGCGCTGGCATGGCTGTTGGCGAATCCTGTTGTGACCGCCCCGATCATCGGTCCGCGCACGGTGGAGCAATTGACCGGTTCCCTGCGGGCATTGAAGGTCAAGCTCAACAAGGATGCCATGAAAAAATTGGATGAGATCTGGCCCGGTCCCGGCGGGGAAGCGCCCGAAGCATACGCCTGGTAGATCCCGTTTACAGGTTGGAAGGTTGCAAGTTGAAACGTTCCAACCTGTAAACATTTAAACGTGCAAATCCCTTCGTACTCTTATCCACGAAACACTATTGCGGGTCTTGTTCGTGACGCGATCCTCTCCCGTTATCGCTCCTTTCGGGATGATGCATTGGCTTGCATCGGACGTCTGAAGCCGTCACTACGGATACTTGGAAAAGAATACATTCCGCAACATGGACCGTGTGTGGTCACGGTCAATCATTATTACCGAGCCGGTTTTGCCGCGCAGTGGATCGCGCTTGCCATTGGCGCAACAGTCCCTGCGGAGATGCACTGGGTCATGACCGGCGAGTTGACCTATCCCGGCAGGTGGTACGCGCCGCTGGGCATGGTTCTCTCGAAGATCATTCTGCACCGTATCGCGCGAGTGTATGGATTTACATCCATGCCTCCCATGCCCCCGCGGCAAAAGGATGTGGAGGAGCGAGCCGCGATGGTGCGGGCGGTGCTGGAAGTTGTGAGACGCACCCGGAATCCGATCATCGGACTCGCGCCCGAGGGCGGTGATTCTGCTGACGGGAAATTGGCGCACCCCGCTCCCGGCTTGGGAAGATTCGGGTTGTTATTATCCGGTGCTGGACTCCAATTTATTCCCGTTGGCGCTTATGAAGTGGATGGAGTCTTCACCATCCATTTTGGCGAAGCGTATGATCTGCACATGCCGCGCGATCTATCAGCCGATGAAAAAGACAGCCAAGCCGCGTATATCATCATGAAGCACATCGCAGGACTCTTGCCAGTAAATCTCAGAGGAGAATTCGAGTGAAAAAACTATCCCTGCCGAAGTTGTTAGTGCTCAATGCCTATTGGGTTGGGCTTTCATTCATGTGGAACGCGTTGCATCCGATCATCCTGCCGGCGGTCCTGCTCAACTATGTGCCTGATGCGAAGAAGAACACCTATCTTGGTTTACTCACCTTCGTTGGGCTTGTGCTGGCGATGGTCATTCAACCTCTTTCTGGCGCTCTCTCCGATGGATGGAAGTCGCGCTTTGGGCGCCGACGCCCTTTGATCGCGCTGGGCACATTATTCGATTTCATCTTTCTTTCGGTGCTGGCATGGGGCGGGGGATTGGTTTGGTTGTTCATCGGATATATCGGACTGCAACTGAGTTCGAACATCGCGCACGGACCTCTGCAGGGGCTTTTACCAGACAGCGTGCCGCAGACTCAATTGGGAGTCGCATCTTCATTGAAGACGTTCATGGATATGCTCTCACTCATCATTGCCTCGCTTCTCGCCGGGCGGATGCTTGATTCCGTTTCGAGAGACCCCACCGCCATTATGCTGGTCGTGATCGGACTGCTGGCTGTCTCAGCGGCTGTCACGATCTTTGGCGTGAGAGAAGAACCTGCGCGAGATGATGAGCGCACCGATTGGAAAGCCTTATTCGGTCAATTCAAAATCAACTTCCGCCAGAACACTTCCTATTGGTGGCTCATCGCTGAACGTGCCTTATTCCTGCTCGGCATCTACGGCGTGCAAGCCTTTGCACAATATTATTTGCAGGATGTGCTACGCGTCCCTGACCCGCCTAAACAGACTGGTGACCTGCTCGCCGCATTGACCGTTGCCCTTGTCTTCCTTGTCCTCATCGGTGGCTGGCTGACGGATAAATATGGCGCGAAGCGCGTCCTTTATGTTGCCACCTTTATCGCGGCGGGAGGCATCTTCCTGATGATGTTTGCCACCGATATGCGCGGCATAACCATTTTCGGCGCGATATTGGGTGCAGGAATCGGACTCTTCCTCACCTCCAATTGGGCGCTGGCAAACAGGCTCGCCCCCGAAGCCGAAGCCGGGAAATATCTCGGGCTCACGAATCTAGCCACGGCTGGCTCTGGCGCGCTGGCACGGCTCGAAGGTCCTGCACTCGATTGGCTCAACGCCGCCTATCCTGGCATGTGGATCGGGTACAAGGGATTGTTTGTGTTTGGCGCGGTGTGCATACTCTTGAGCTTATTCATGCTGCGAAAGATTTCTGAAAAACCTTAATACATGTATCCTGATGCCGGGTAATTCCGTCTATTCAATAATATAAAGGAGGATCGAATGGGCAGGAAGCACGATAAAAAAGGTCATACTGAAAAAACTCTTACGGCAATAAGAAAGTTATTAGGGGATGATATGACTCCTTCACTCCGTAAGATAGGAAGCGAAATCGGTGTACCATCTTCTAGCCAGGTTAGATTTTATGTAGATGAGTTGGAAAAAATGGGGAAAATTAGGCGTAATAAGACAGGTAATATTCTGCTTGTCTCACCAAAATCACCTAAATCTAACTCTGTGCGTAAGGGAAAAATCCGTATTGTGTCGCAGGAAAGAAGCATATTGGATATCCCGAATTATGGACCGATCGCCGCTGGTATCCCTATTCACCTACCAGATGCCAGTTTCAAGAAGACGCGTAAAAGCAATCTTGAACAGGCAGTTGTCCATATCCCAGAAAGTTACCTCCCGGCAGGCGTAAAAGCAGAGGATGTCTTTGCCCTGCATGTGGAAGGCGACTCCATGCGCGATGCGATGCTAACTGATGGTGATATCGTAATCCTTCAGAAAACATCGATCGATCAAGTGAAGGATGGGGATATTGTTGCTGCCTGGCTTATTGACACTCAGGCTACCACCCTGAAGCGCTTTGAAAAGACCAAACGTGGTATTTCCCTCAGACCCGAGAATCCCGATTATGACATCCTTTATTTACAATCTGACGAAGTCGATATTCAGGGCAAACTACTGGCTGTGTTGAGGTTCAGATATTAGCTGGTGAGACGGGAAATTGGAGATGAATGGTAGGAAATGATGATGAAAGTGAGTAGGCAAACTACGAGGAAATTTGCTATACTGGATATATATTTACATTGAAAAAGGAAGGGTATCGCTATGGGATTTCCTCCAATGCTAAATGGGAAGAATAAGCACCTGAAGTCGACCGACTCGGTAGTCTGTCCCAAGTGTGGTGATGAGTTTACTGACTTTGATGTCGTAAATAAAATTAATAAACAACAGTGGAACTCAACTAAACAATGTCCCAACTGCGGGAAAGAAATCCCAATTAAAAAATTAATCTTGCCAAATAATCATTGAGAAAATAGTTGTGGAAAACAGTCTTATAAAAGATATAGGCCGTTCATATATTGTATCGTCATTATTGCCGGCCGCTTTATTTGTTTCATTTGGAATGTTGGTTTTCAGGGAATTTATTCCTACTATCTTTATTCAACGTGTAATTGCTCAAGATACTTATTATGGTAGCCAATGGTTTTTGTTCATAGTTTTAATCGTTTGGGTTGCTTTTTGCTTATATAGTGCTTCTGATTGGACTGTTCGCGTATATGAGGGGTATTACATTCCAAAGATTCTCAAAAAACTTCTAAAAAAATCATTGAAACGTTGGCAGAAGAAAAAGACAAAAAAAATAAAACGTGCAATGCGATATAAAGCACAATATCCTGATGATATTCAAGGTTATCGAGCTACGTATTATGATGACGCTAAGACCCAATATGAAAATATAGAACGTATAATGCCGATTTCAAGTAACTTGGTCATGCCAACAAGATTTGGAAATATTCTACTTACTTCTGAACTGTATCCCAAAGAAAAATATGAAATAAATAGTATAGCTTTGTGGACTCGCCTGATACATGTAATACCTATTCAATTTAAAGAAATATTAGAAGAAAAAAACAACCATCTTATCTTTTTACTTAATTCATCGCTTATGGCGTACATTATTGGATTTGTATCTTTCCTAATAGGTTTGCTGGGCTTGCCATGCGAGATTTTTAAAGGTGCACAACTATGTGATGCAATCCTTCATGAGCAATCGAAATTTTTTGCTCCAGGTTTAGCAAGGTTATCATCACAGAATTACTTGGTGTTTGGAATATTGTTTCTGATTATGGGTTATGTAATCTATCGTGTGGCATTGCCGGCGGCAGAAGCTTTTGGTTTGTTAGTTAGGTCTGCTTTTGATTTATACCGTTTTGATCTCCTTCGTCAAATGAATTACCCAATTCCAGGCACAATAGAAAAAGAGAAAGATATTTGGCGTAAAATAAGCGATTATTTAATTGCGGATACTAAAATCACCTCTAGAAAAACGGGTTTTTTGTTCCCCTATTTTGTTCGGAAATCGTTGTTGGATGGACGGAAAATACGTGATACTAATAAGAACTGAAATCCAAAGACTCTTGAAATAAGTCGTTCCAGTTATTTGTTTTGAACTAATGCTGCAAAAGCTGTTGCAAATTCTTCTACAGGTTTCAGTATTTCCCACGCCAATTTGTGCACAGGCATTTTTCCGTCTCGTATTACTCCCATCCATAATATTGGAAATTGTCCTTTGGAAAGGCATTCATGTAAATTAATTTCTAGACCACCTTCTTGCTGGAAGATTTCTACCCAAGCCGACTGGTTGAATGCTTCGGCAAATTCCATTGAAGTATTTCCTGATAATATTTGTCTGGCAACAGAGTTAGATTTGATACGATAATCATGTACAACCAAATGGGTGTGCTGGGCACCTATCGAATAAACAATTTTTTCTGGGTTGTCTAGTTCTAAAGGTAGGAAAGCTCGATCTCCCTCTAAATAAACATTAGCATTTCCCTGATAAACTACATCTTTAGTCTCCATCTCTTGATCTACCCTTTCTGATAGTCTGTTTTGGTGTAATTAGAACA
The DNA here is from genome assembly GCA_041302025.1 of Chloroflexota bacterium. Classification (GTDB taxonomy): domain Bacteria; phylum Chloroflexota; class Anaerolineae; order Anaerolineales; family Villigracilaceae; genus Defluviilinea. The sequence continues at coordinate 7,458 of JBFYRY010000191.1, forward strand.
TATGTTCTATAATTGTCAAGGGTATTATTAGAGACCTGTTATCCTCTTCCTGCCACGGATACGCCCGCTTGACCATCCGACCCCCTCACGGTAAAATGACGGTCGCTTGCGGGAGTCGCCAAGTGGTAAGGCATCAGCCTTCCAAGCTGATATCCGCGGGTTCGAATCCCGTCTCCCGCTCTTTGATTCAGTGATCAGTAGTCAGTG
>JBFYRY010000192.1:0-7642 GCA_041302025.1 Chloroflexota bacterium
CGGACGTTGTGTGATGACCACGCGTTTATCCTGCCAGAGGATGTAGTTGTTTCCCAGTCCACCCAGCCATTGCATCAACTGACGCGCCACCGGGAACCGCACCTTGTGATATTGGCGCAGGTACATCATGGTATTCTCGTTGTCGATGGGGGCGAAGATGAGGAAGACCAGGAAGTCATCGGAGAGCCAGTTCTGCCACAAGTTGGGAAAATGGAACTGGATGAGCGGACGCCGCGCGGGCTCGGGCATTTCAGATGGTTTGACGGGTTTCTGTCCCTGATCGTGTTCGTTATCCACCCATAGGTCAATGCGGTAACTGCCGGGTGCCACATTGACCTCTTTGGCGATCGGTCCATTGACAAGGGTGAAGTTCCCGCGCCCGATGGTATTGTGGTGGACAAAAGGCAGGTGGACAACATCCAGTTGGTTTTCGATGGCGCGGGCATAATGGTTCGCCCAATGGCTGCGGATGGTGGAATAGACCATATCGGCGCCGATGTTCGGGAACCAGGGCAGGGGCGGGTACTCTGTTTCGTTGCGCGGCTCGCCCCACCAGACGAAGATGATATCGTGGACTTCGCGCGCAGGGTAGGTTTTGACGTGCATGGCTCTGGGCGGGGGGGAGTTCCTGCCGTTGGCGGGAATAAAGGTGCATTCGCCCGAGGCATCGTATTCAAAGCCATGGAAGGGACACTGGATGCAATCGTCCACCAGCTTCCCCGTGCTCAACGCCACGCCGCGATGCGGACACAGATCGCTCATCACTGTTACCTGTCCGCTGCGATTTCGCCATGCGACCATCTTCTCGCCCATGCGCATAAAGCCGACAGGTTTCCCTTTTTTTACTTCATTCGATTCGAGAATGCCATACCATTGGTTGGGGATCATGTTTTCCTATTCTGCATTTGTCATGCAGGCAAGACGGTGAAACATCGTTTTCCAAGTATCAGGTGTCGTGTGCCGGGTGTCAAGTGGCGCAAAGCGTCATGGCATGGTTTTCTCAAGAACGCTTGACAGATTTCTTTTTGTACACAGAGTTCACGGAAATTATGGAAATTTCCATGACCTGACCGGAAAAATCCGTTCAATCCGCGCAGTCCACGTACAAAAGTGCCTGAAACCTGGACTTTGAGAAAACCATGGGCGCCATGGCGCTAAAGGCCCGCATTTCAGGTTTCAGATTATTGATTGTTTGGGTAAAACTGCTCCACCCTAAAGGATGCTTGAGGACTTATAATTAGGACAAGAAATATCCATAATTGTTGTTGATTGGATTCTATTACTGGTAGAAGGAGATGTGAATGAAAAAGTTTATAAAATGGATCGGAATCGTTCTTGGTTCGCTGATTGGTTTGGTGTTGGTTCTTGGTGCGGTGTTGTCACTTATTGGCGATGGGCGGCTCAATAAAACGTATGATTTCCCGCCGTCGAACATACCCATTCCCACAGACGCGGCGAGTATCGAGTTTGGGAAACACCGCGCAGAGTCGTTATGTCAGGGCTGTCATGGCAAAGACTTAAGCGGCATTGAAAAATGGTTTAGTGCAGGTCCGCTTGGGATGGTTGATTCAGCCAACCTTACAACAGGTGAAGGTGGGTTTGGACGGGAAGCCGCCTCGGATGAAGATTATGTGAAAGCCATCCGTCATGGCATTGACCCTGAAGGCAAACCGATCTTCATGCCTGCGGTGAGTTCGACTTCGTTTTTGAGCGACGAGGATTTGGGTGCGATCATTGCCTATGTCAAGTCCGTTCCGCCTGTGGACCATGTGCTGGATGGACAGAATTTCACGCCTCTGGCGAAGATCATGCTTGTGGTCGGCGTGCTTCCACCACTGCCAGTGGAAGTGGTGAGTCATGAAACACACATCACCGCTCCAGAGGCAGGCGTGAGCGTGGAGTATGGCGAATACATGGTGGACACGAACGACTGCCGCCTGTGCCACGGACAGACGATGAACGGCGGCCCGTTCCCTGATCCCACAAAGACCAAAATCTCCCCGAATGTAACTCCGGGTGGAGAGATCGCTTTTTGGACGGAGGAGGAGTTCATCAATACGATCCGCGCAGGCATAACACCCAGCGGGCATGAACTCGATACCGAATTCATGCCGTGGATGGAGTACCGCAATTTCCATGACGATGAATTGAAGGCGATCTACCAATATTTGCAATCGCTTCCGAAGCTCGATCAGTACGCGGAATAGGTTGAAGCAATGGCGAAGCAATTCTCATGATGAGGGATTGCTTCGCCCAGTCCGCCCCCGGCGGACGACTTATATCATATGTGTCATTGGGCAGCCGTATCGGAGAGGGTGTCCTGACTTTCTGCTTTTGGCTGTCCGTGGGGCACTTTGCGGGATTTTGTTGCGGGGGCGCTTTGTGCTTCGGTTTTTCTCTTCCCGGGGAAGACGGTCCGTATCATTGCCTTGATGATGAGCTTCAGGAAGGTGATGGATCTTTCGATGGTCCTGACGCCGAACAGCGCCACCAGCAGTACGACCAGCAGGAGTAATATGATGAAATAGGGAACGGCGACGAATATTTTTTCACCTTGATACTGCTGGATGAGCGGCAGGAAACTCCTGACAATAGCCCATGTCAAACCTGCATACAGCGACGCAAAAACCAACAGGAACATTGCCTTGATGATCTTTCTGCCGATCGCCTTTCCGAGTGCATTTTCGATGCGGTCGATCAGCCCCTTGGGCTGGTCCGCCCATTCGATCACGCCGTCGCCCACGGGAGTCTTGGGAGGCTCCGCATAGGAGAGAATGGGTTTGATGTTGCCTTTTGTCGGGTGATATGTCTTCCGCCCTTTGTGAAAACCTTCCTTGCAATTGACCCTCGGTGGGATTTTGGTTACGCTGGAATATTCAAGATAATTGCTCCCGTCTTTCTTAATGGGTCTATGTGTGTCGGGACAGATGACCTGGTATTTGTTCTTGAAAATTTCGGGGAATTGGGAATTCAATTTTTCCAGAATATCAGAGACCGCATCGAACGAAACTTCCCCGTTGTCGATCAATTCCTTGCAATCTATGTTGTTCTTTTGGAGCAGTGTGACAAGAGTGTCGAATTTTTTTAGTACGGTGCGATAAGCGTCATCCTCTTCCGCCAGTTTATTCAGGCTTGGGTGTTTGATCCCCTCTTTGGAATAGTCTCTGATCGCGTGTATAACCCTGGATGCCTGTTCCGGGGGTAACGCCTCCCGTAATTTCAATTCATTGGTTTCGGCGTCCAGTTTGATCTTGGTGATTCTGTCTCCGAGGGACCAATCCATTTTCAAATGGTCCCCAGCAAAGTTCTTCCATAACATGCCAAGCCATTGAGACAGATCGGGATTGCCGCCGCCGCCGAGCGTGGCATCTTCCGGTAACAGGATTTTCCAATCCGTCACTTCTCCGCCTGCCGGAGGGGCGATGACCAGGTTGTGAACGGCTGGTTCCAGCGCAACCAGGTGGAAATAATCGAGCCGGATCAATTTTTGGATGTGGGCGCTGTATTTTTCGCGTTCATCCAATATGGCTTTCCGCGCGTTCGTTGCCAATTGGTGTACACAAAGTTCACCGTCTCCGTTGGAGAGTTTAATGCGGAAATAACAAACCGCCCGCCTTTTCACACGTTTTATGATGATTATTTTGTTGCCTTGTTTATCCTCTTCCACTTTCTGTGTGACCTGCTCGGTTCGGGTTTCGACCCATTTGAAGAGGAGCACATCCTCCGGCTCGCGCCTGCGCGTCATCGCGGATAGTTGCGGCGTGCGTGCTTCCCAGATGTGCAGGGATTTGTTGTAGCGGTCTAAAAGTCCGTTCTCTTCGAGCCGTTGTCTTATATATTCCGGTTTCCTAAGTTCCCGCAGATACTCGCGGTGGTTTTGATTGATCTGATATAGAAAGATATGCTGGTTTCCGTTTTCCCGGAGCCGGTCGACATAATCGAGCAAATCCTCGGCTGGGAAGCCCTCTTTTTTATCAATATTATTTTCTATGTTGGCGATAACATTTGGTCTCAACCCCCCAACAGGAATTCTCAATCCCCTACGTTCATTTTCTTCCCGAATAAAATCCTGTATTACAGGCAGGTTGTACTCGCTCAGGGCTTCCATTGTTTCAGCGATCACGCGCTTTCTGGTTGTCACCCCGACTGGATTCTGGGTCATTCCTCCGCCTCCTTCTGCCTTCAGGCAGGATCATTGGACGTATCACGACTTGATTTCATTGTACAGCAATGAGATACCGGATTCAAGCGGATTTTTGCCGGGGGTGTGGGCAGTCACATTTCCCAATTTTGAATTGATCTCCTGCCAAAATCCCAACTGCGGAGACACCGAGGCGTGGAGACTGTAATGTATTTTCCCTCTGTGCCAAATAGTTTTGCGTACAAACACCTTATGACCTATGCAGGAGTTCTAATAGAAGACACGAATTGAACAGGTTCTTTTCGGTTTTGCCGAAAAGAACCTGTTTGTTCCGTGTATGAAACAGGCGTTTCGATCCAGTTTGACGTTAAAGAGATTCGAATCTCGCCGTAAAATGACGCAACAATTCAGGGGCGTAGGTGAATTTGTATCCGCGGATTTCACTGGCGCGGGATTTTATTTTTATGAACGTGTCCACCACATAGTCGAAATGGCTTTGGGTATAGGTTCTTCTGGGGATGGCAAGACGAAGTAATTCGAGTGCGGGGTACTGCCATTGATTCGTGTCAGGGTCGAGGTGGGCAAACATGACCGAGCCGATCTCCACGCCGCGGATGGCGCCTTCGCGGTAGAGTTCAACGGCGAGCGCCTGTGCAGGAAATTCGTATTGCGGGATATTGGGAAGCACTGCGCCTGCATTGACGTACACGCCGTGTCCGCCGGCGGGTTGGATGGTGGGAATGCCCGTGTCGTTGAGACGTGTGGCGAGGTAAGCCGTCTGTGCGATGCGGTAGGACAGATACGATTCGTCCAGACCTTCGTACAAACCGACTGCCATCGCGTCCAGGTCACGACCCGCGAGTCCGCCGTAGGTGGGGAAGCCTTCGCGCAGGATCAATTCATTCTTGATGTTCTGGAAAAGCGTCTCATCGTTCACGCACAACAAACCGCCGATGTTGACGATGGCGTCCTTTTTGGCGGACATGGTCATGCCGTCGGCGAGCGAGAACATCTCGTGCGCGATGTCTTTGACGGAGCGATGCTTGTAGCCAGGTTCCCGCTGTTGGATGAAGTAGCAGTTTTCGGCGTAGCGCGCCGCGTCGATGAAGAACGGGATCCCGCTCGCGTGGTAGACATCCGCAACTTGTTTGAGATTTGCCATCGAGACGGGTTGTCCGCCGCCCGCGTTGTTCGTGACGGTGATCATCCCGAACGGAATTCGCTCACGCCCATATTTGGCGATGAAGGCTTTGAGTTTGGCGATGTCCATGTTGCCCTTGAAGGGGTGCGGATCCGCGGGATCGGCGGCTTCATCAATGACCAGGTTCGTTGGGCGTCCGCCGCGCGCGCGGATGTTGGCGTCGGTGGTGTCGAAGTGCATGTTGCTGGGAATGTATTGTCCCTGCTTGACGAGGCACGCCGCGAGGATGTTTTCGGCGGCGCGTCCCTGATGGGTGGGGACGAAATACTTGAAGCCGAAAACGTCTTCGACAGCCGCTTTGAGGCGGATGTACGAGCGCGCGCCCGCATAGGATTCATCGCCGCGCATGATCGCCGCCCATTGTTCCTGACTCATCGCGCCGGTGCCTGAGTCGGTGAGCAGGTCGATGAAGATGTCTTCGGCTTTGAGGGAGAAGAGATTGTAGCCCGCCTCCTGGAGCGCGGCTTCGCGTTCTTCACGCGGAATGAGGCGGATCGATTCAACAGCTTTGATGCGGAACGGTTCAGGTGGATAGGTAGTAGTCATTTGTTCTCCATGAATTTGAGTATGCGTCAAATTTTGGGTAGCGAGCCTGGCGTGTGCCCCTGTGTATTGCCATTCGGTCTCCAATGACAGATTTATTCTACAACCAATCTACTTTTTTGTTCTGTAACAAATGTCATGAATTCCCCGTATTTGTTTGATGTCGTTGCGAGGAGGGCGTAGCCCGACGAAGCAATCCTCTCATTAATTGGGAGATTGCTTCGGGCGGAAGTTCACCGCCCTCGCAACGACATGATTTTATTTTTTATTCTCTTTCAACTTCTCTTCGATCTCCGCCAGCGTTTCCTGCGCTGACTGCAAATTGGGTGAGCGCAGGCGCGTGTAAATCTCGACGGCGCGGCGGGACAGGGATAATGCTTCCTCCAAATTTTTATTTTGTTTGAGCAGGGCTTTGGCGAGGCTGTGACAATCGTTGGCAATCAACTCCTGCCGCCCGACTTTTTCTGCCAGCGCGAGGGCTTCGCGGGCGAGGGACTCGGCTTCTGCCCACTGCTCGCGGTCGAGGGCGAGTTCTGCTAGGTTGCCCGTATACTCGGCGACACCTTCTTGGTGATTATATCTCTTCGCAATGCGCAGGGCTTCGCGGTAGTCGCGCTCGGCGGCGCGGTAGTCTATGTTGGCGCGTTCCGCCTCTGCAAGATCGTTTAGCGCGATGAAAACATCATCGCTTTCGGGGGAGATGCTACGGTAAATTTCCAGGGCTTCGCGGTAAGCGGCGATGGCGGTGGGATAATCTTTTTTAAGTTTGTATCCAAGTCCGCGCAGTTGGATGGCACTCGCTTTCAGGCGCGGCGGGCTATCCTGCCAGTGTTCGGCGGCGCGGGTGGCGCATTCCAGCACAAGGTCAGGTTGGTTGCGGAGGGAATATGCCAAACCAGCGCGTTCAGCCCTCCACCCAGCGTTGTCTTTATCATCCGCATTCAGGGCGCTCGTCTCCGCTCCTTCGGAGAGCCATATCAATTCATCCCATCTTCCTGTGAAGATAAGAAAAACGACAAGTTCGCGACAGACCGTTTGCAGGCGGTCATTGTCGCCTGTCAGCAAGCGCGGCAGGGCGGCGGAGAGGAAGTCCCATTCGGTGTCCAGCGCGCGAAAGCCTTCGTAGTTGGTGTCTCCGCCGTATTGCATAACAAGAGCGTAGGCGCGTTGGGTGAGGGCGTCGCCTGTCTGGGTCACGGCTTCGGGGCGGCGCGTGCGGATGAATTTCGCTGTCAGCGGGGGTAAAAAATAGGTTTGGGCAGACAGGTCAGAGGTCAGGATGGAGCGGTCGGTCAGGTCTTCCAGCGCGGTCTCGGCGGCGCGGGCGGGCAGGGTCGTCATCTCCGCGATCCACTTGAGTTTGGCGGGCAGGCTGAAATACGTCAGCGCGGCGAGGACTTTCGTCTCGTCTTCGGTGAAGGTCTCCAGCAGGTCGCCAAAGATGTATTCGAGCGGGTCGTTCCCTTTGGGGGCTTTGTCAATGAAGGCGCAGGCTTCGGCGATGGTGCGGCACTGCGAGCCTGCGCGCCCCAACTGCCCCGCGATCCAGCGGATGAAGAGCGGGTTGCCCTGCGTGATCTCGTACAGGTCTTCGCGCTCTTTTTGCGAGGCGCGGGCAAGGCGCGGATATTTGGCGGCGAGTTCGGCGATGAGTTGCTGGGCTTCGTCGCGGGCGAGGCGGTCGAGGCGCACGATGCGCGCGTCCACGTCGGTGCGGCGGCGGGAGGTGACGATGGCTTTGTTCCCTTCGGGCAGGC
>JBFYRY010000193.1:0-7626 GCA_041302025.1 Chloroflexota bacterium
AATGCGGCGGCGGTATCGGTCGAAAAATAAGGGTTCCCGGTCCCGGCACTGAAAATGACCACGCGCCCCTTTTCAAGGTGACGGATGGCGCGTCGGCGGATGTAGGGTTCGGCAATGGCACGCATCTCGATGGCAGACATAACCCGGGTATACACGCCGGCACGCTCAAGGGCATCCATGACCGTAAGGGCATTCATCACAGTAGCCAGCATACCCATGTAATCGGCGGTTGCCCGGTCCATGCCGTGCTCCAGTCCCTGTTTGCCGCGCCAGAGATTCCCCGCGCCGATCACCAATGCCACCTCCACGCCCATATCGTACACTTCCTTGACGCGGCTGGCGATCACATCTGCTTCATCCACGTTGATGCCGATGCCGCCTTCCCCGCCCAGAGCCTCCCCGCTCAATTTGAGCAGGATGCGTTTATATTTCAACTCAGCCATTTATCTCTCCTTGATTGATTATAAAAAATGACCAACCTGCGGGTTGGTCATTTCGACAACTAATTTTTCAGGCTCTCGCCCAACTCCCAGCGCTGGAAGCGGCGGACGATCACATTCTCACCGACGGCTGCCACCGTTTGAAGGATCAATTTCTCCACTGTGAGGGTCTCATCACGGATGTACGCCTGCCGGGAGAGCACCACTTCATCCTTGAACTTCTCAAGCCGCCCCGCCACGATCTTCTCTGCGACATTTTCAGGCTTGCCTTCCTCTTTGGCGCGGGCGCGGGCGATACCAGCTTCGTGTTCCATTACATCCGCCGGGATATCCTCTACTTTGAGGTAGCGCGGCGCGGATGCGGCGATCTGCAGGGCGAGTTCATGCGCCAGTCCGCGGAACTTCTCCGACTTGGCAACGAAATCGGTTTCGCAGTTCACTTCAACCATCACACCTACGCGTCCGCCGCCGTGGGAGTACAGTTCCACAACACCCTGTGAGGCTTCGCGGTCGGCACGCTTGGCGGCGGTTGCCATGCCCTTTTCACGCAGCCAGTCCACAGCCTTGTTGAAGTCGCCGTTGGCATCCGTCAGCGCCTTGCGGCAATCCAAAACACCGGCATTGGTCGCAGCGCGTAATTCCTTGATCATTTCAGTCGTAATTTCCATGTCTACTTCGTTCCTTGTTAAGTCCAGATTACTCGGTTTCTTTCTTTGTTTCTGCCGCGGGTTTGGCGGGTTCTTCGACAGGTTTGGCAGTTTCCTGTGCGGCGCTCATCTTTGCCAGCGTGGCTTCACCCAGGAGTGCGGTATCACCCAATTCATCGTCCGTTTCAACAACACGCGGAGCCTTGCGGGAAGGCTTCTCAGACTTGCTCCTGGCCTGCTCGGCGGGCTTTTCCTCCCCATCTTCTTCCTTGCGCATGGCTTTGCCTTCCAACACGGCATCCGCAACCTTGGAAACCAGCAATTTGATCGCGCGAATGGCATCATCATTGGAGGGGATCACATAATCAACGCCCCTCGGATCGCAGTTCGTGTCCACCATTGCCACAATCGGGATGTTGAGGAGGTTCGCCTCACGCACCGCGGAAATTTCGCGTCCCACATCGATGATGAACAATAAGTCGGGGCGGCGTTTCATGGAACGCGTACCGGAAAGTCGGGTGGTGAGACGCGTAATATCGCGTCCGATCATCAGACCTTCCTTCTTGGTCAGGCGCTCCAGTTCGTTGTTATCGCGCATCTTCTCAAGGCGTTCAAGTTCCTGGATGCGGGCATGCATCGTGGACCAGTTGGTCAACATGCCGCCCATCCAGCGCTCGGTGACATAGGGCATGCCGCAACGTGCAGCCTCTTCCGCCACGGTTTCCTGCGCCTGACGCTTCGTGCCCACGAACAGAACGGTCCCGCCATTGGCAACCGCATCGCGGATCACATTGTAGGCATGACTCAACAACTTGGAAGTCTGTTGCAGATCGATGATATGAATACCGTTACGTTCTGTGAAAATGTACGGTTTCATGCGGGGATCCCACTTGTTGGTACGGTGCCCGAAATGGACGCCGCTTTCAAGAAGGGCCTTCATAGAAATTACAGCCATTTAAATTTCTCCTTACTTTTCCACTCTCAACGCGCAGGGTTCTGGCGCACAGTGGAATGAGTTTAGCGGGAATTGGTGACCCGCTCAAGGACGCTTGATGCCCGTCCCAGGCAAGATGATAGCGCTTTGAGCGCCGGGGCGGGATTATAACACAGGATTCGGGAAGAATTTCCCGCTCGATTCACGCCAAGCCGGAGGTTGATCCAGCTACAACAACCGAGTCTCCCCCGTTAAAAATGCTCTTTCGGAGCGATGGTCGAATAGACTTCATCAACCTGCCCCGAAAGAGCATTTCCGTTTAAATATGTTTTCCGGTCAGATCACAGCCGCGTGACCGTACAATTGCTGTTTGACACTGACTACGCGCTTTCGCAGATCTGCTTTGGTTTCGATATCCTCGGCGATCTTCTCGATGGCATACATGACCGTTGTATGGTCGCGCCCGCCGAGCACTGCACCGATCTGCGGCAGGGATGCGTCCGTCTCCTTGCGCATGAGGTACATGGCAACCTGTCTCGGTTGGGCGATCTTCTGGGAACGGTCCCTTCCCAACAGGGCTTCAACAGAAGTCTGCCACTCCCTTGCCACCAATTCGATGATCTTTGCCGGTGCAATATCACTGCGTTGAGGCAGAAGGTCTGCCAGCGCCACTTCGACCAGATTGGGCGTCAGGGATGAACCGCTGAGATCGGCAAACGCCAGAATACGGTTAAGCGCACCTTCCAATTCGCGGATGTTGGATTGCACGCGCCGGGCAATACTTTCCAAGATATCGTCCGAGATCTGGCGTCCCGTCCGCTCGGCTTTGGAACGCAGGATCGCAAGGCGTGTTTCAAGGTCAGGCGGTTGGATATCAGCGGTCAGACCCCATTCAAAGCGGGAACGCAGTCTCTCATCCAGCGTGTTCAAGGCTTTCGGCGGCCGGTCCGACGATACGATGATCTGTTTATCCTGTCCATGCAGGGTGTTGAAGGTGTGGAAGAACTCCTCCTGCGTGGATTCCTTGCCTGCAATGAACTGGATATCGTCCACCAGTAATACGTCGGCAGAGCGGTACTTCTCACGAAATGCCTGATTGGTATGCGTGCGGATGGCATTGATCATGTCGTTGGTGAATTCTTCAGACGACACATACAGAACGTTCAAGCCGCGCTGGTGACAGGCATTACCGATCGCATGGAGCAGATGCGTCTTGCCAAGCCCCACCCCCCCGTACAGGAAAAGCGGATTGTATGCGCGCGCCGGTTTCTCGGTGACCGCGAGGCAGGCGGCATGGGCAAGCCGGTTGCCGGAACCAACCACAAAGGTTTCGAAGATATAACGCGGATTCATCTTCGAGTTGCGATAAGGCTGTTCGTAAGCAGGGACAGGCTCCGGCTGGGAACGAGGCGCAGGCGTTTCATCCAATGCAGGATCGGCACCATTACCATTTACGACAAAGTTCACAGAAACACTAGTATTCATAAGTTCAAAAAGCAGGCGGTTTACAGTGCCGGCAAGACGATTCTCCAGCCAATCACGGGCATAGGCATTACGGACACCAACGATCAATGTACCATCCTGATAGGAAACCGGCCTGGTATCGCGCACCCAAGTATCGAAAGAAGCCCGCGGCATTTCCATCTGGAGTTGCCCGAGTACTGATTGCCATGCTTGTTCTGGATTCATAATTGCTCCGTTGCGACCGCCATAGCGTGTGTCGAATTAACCCGCTTCGTCAGCGGCTCCTTTGAATTGCATGAATTTTCTATAAATGTCTTACAGGGACTTGCGATGGGTATAAATCACCACATCCATTGATCAGCGTGCATTCATTCTAGCAGATATGATATGAAAATAACAACACGCAAAGCCTACGCTACTTTAAAAACTTCCACTTTTTTAAGGTCGCTCAACGTTAAAGATTCGCCGCGTACAGTGCTGAAAATCCATCATTTTGTAGAACACACGTTTCAGCCATGCACACGCCACTCCTGCTTTTTACCCCCCATATATGGTGTTATGGGACACTGCTTGAGGAATAATTGCAAATATGGAGACTTGTTCTTAAAAAACCGTTTGCAGAACAGCGGCGGACTCGCATCGAGCGAAACTTTGAATCCTGTGATTCAACCTTAAATAAAATTTCCTTTTTTATTTTTATTCGCGCACGTACCGTGGGACCCATGCAAGAATGGTCGTACCCTCATCAACGGCTGATGATATATCGATGTCACCGCCCACTGAATTCGCACGTGTCTGCATGTTTGCCAACCCATGACCAATGTTCGTGCTTATCTTTGCCACATCAAAGCCTCTTCCATCGTCATGGATCTCCATCAAGAGGCGATCATCCGTCGACCAGACGGAAATTTGGACACTTTTCGCCTTTGCGTGCTTTGCCGTGTTCGCCAAAGCCTCCTGGCAGATACGGAACAAAGCCAGCGAATGTGACTGAGGCAGGTCTTCCATGTCATGATCGGGGCTTGTAAGTGTGACCACTGCGAACGAATTGGCGCGAAATTCACTGACCAGGCTCTTTATACCGCTCATCAAGCCGTTATTTCCCATCTGCCGGGGTCGCAAGTCCATGATATAAGCCCGAAGATCGCGGATCGCCTGGTTTAAACCAATAATGGAATGCTGAATCCGCCCTTTTGCATCGTCGGGGTCATTCTCAACAGAGTGTAAAACGCTTTCAAGAGACAGCCCAACCCCATAAATGGACTGGATGATCCCATCATGCAGGTCCATGCCGATGCGTTCACGCTCTTCCAACACTGCCAGGCGGCGTGTATTCTCATGCAACTGGGCGTTCTGGATCGCCGCAACGGCAAACGCGGCAAGCATCTGGATGATCTTTTCATCATCTGCCGTAAATTCAGGCGCACCGATCTTCTCGGTGAGATAAATTTGACCCAACTGGCGGTTCCCTGCCAGGATCGGCACACCCAAAAACGACACCATATAGGGATGATTGACAGGAAAACCTACAGATTTAGGGTGCTCCCGTATTACAGGCACGCGCAATGGGAAATCCGCATCCATTAATTCACCGATCAACCCCTTCCCCACAGGCGGATGCGGCATCTTCTTGATCTCCCCCTCGGTCATCCCAACAGAAATGAACTTCACCAATTTTCCATGATCGTCCAACACCCCCAACGCGGCATAACGTGCCTCAGCCTGTTCGCAAGCCACCTGCGCAATCCGTTCCAGCAAGTGGTCCAGCGAAACATCCTTTACCAATTCAAGGCTGGCTTGATGCAACGCAATCAAACGTTCCTGCAGTTGTTCACGAGTCAGGAGCATAACAAAGACACCTCAAGTCCATTATATCCAATTTGAATGATTTTGATAGATTTTGGTAGAGGAGTACAATAAAATCATAGAAATAAAGGTGACACCATGACAACTTCCCGCATCTCTGGATTTTACAAAATGACTCTCGAAGAGCGGCGCGCCAGACTGGTGGACGCGGCGGGTCAGACTCCCGAAAGCCTGCTCCCGTTTACCACAGGCGGACTCTCCCCTGAAGCCGCCGACCACATGATCGAAAACGTGATCGGCTTATACAGCCTGCCTATTGGAATCGCATTGAACTTCCAAGTCAACGGCAAGGATGTGCTCGTCCCGATGACTCTGGAAGAACCTTCGGTAGTCGCTGGCGCATCCTTTATGGCGAAACTCGCCCGCGCCGGCGGCGGATTCCAAGCTATGACCAGCGAACCGCACATGATCGGACAAATGCAAGTGCTTGACCTGCCGAATGTTCATCTGGCGCAACTTTCCATTTTGGAACATAAAGATAAACTCATCGCCGAAGCGGACGCGGTTGACCCTGTGCTCAAGAAATTTGGCGGCGGCGCTCGCAACATTGAAGTCCGCGTAATCAGCGACTCCCCCATCGGACCATTCCTCGTCGTTCATCTCATCTACGATGTCCGCGACGCGATGGGCGCCAACGCGGTCAATACCGCTTGCGAACGGCTCGCTCCTCATATTGAATCCATCACAGGCGGACGGGTACACCTGCGCATCCTCTCCAACCTTGCCGACCACCGTCTTGCCCGCGCACGTTGCACGATTCCAGTAAAAGAACTCGCTTTTGGCGATTTCTCGGGCGAAAAAGTCCGTGATGGGATCATCGAAGCGTGGGCGTTTGCCGCATCCGACCCCTACCGCGCCGCCACCCACAACAAAGGCATCATGAACGGCGTGGACTCGGTCGTCATCGCCACCGGCAACGACTGGCGCGCCATCGAAGCGGGAGCTCATGCCTACGCGGCACGTTCCGGCAAATACACATCCCTCTCCACCTGGGGCAAGGACAAGGACGGCAATCTCGTCGGCACACTCGAAATGCCGATGGCGGTGGGAATCGTCGGCGGCGCGACCAAGGTTCATCCTGCCGCACAAGCCTCGGTCAAATTGATGGGTGTTGTAAGAGCATCCGAACTCGCCGAGATCATCGTCTCGGTGGGACTCGCCCAAAATATGGCGGCACTCCGCGCCCTCGCCACTGAAGGCATCCAACGCGGACACATGTCGCTACACGCACGACAAGTCGCAATTGCCGCAGGCGCGAGCGGAGAATTGATCGAAAAAGTCGCTGCGCAGATGGTTATTGAGAAAGTTGTCCGCATTGACCGCGCGGAAGAGATTTTGAAGGGAATGAAATCGTAGGGGCAGGGTCCCCCTGCCCTTGTGTTGGAATCAAATTAAATGTATTCATGTGATAGGGCATAGGGCGACGGGACGGACGTCGCCCCTACATTTGGATTATCATAGACGATGCATAGCACGGCACGGGATAAATCCCTCCCTCAGTTCTTGGAAGTCGGCTAAAAGCCGACTCGCCCATCAGCCCGCAGGGCTTCCACGCACTGAGGCAGGACTTTCGCGAAGCACCCTGTAAAGGGTAGTCCGCACCGAAGATCTTCAAGCAGGCAGGATTGACGTCGAAGTTTTGGTATCTCGAAAGACAATGAAGTCAAAAAAGCTATGAACCTAGATACATACAAAAAGCAGTTGATTCAAATTGCATCCCGCTTAAACGGGAGTTATTTTGCTTCTCGTAAAGAAGTTATTATCTTTAAAAATAAAATTGAGAATTTCCTTGATGAAAATTATGAAATATACGTTAATGCAACGACTGAAGAACGAAATGAAATAAGACAGATCATCAAAGATTATGATAGAAGTGAAAAAGATGTTTTTGAAGGTGGTCCTCCAGCGCCCTTCCGCTATGCATTGAACCTTTACGGCATTAGAGCAATAAAACAATTGGAAGAAACTGACAACGTTATTTGGTTATGGCGCGGTTTAGTCGCCATCTCGATGTTGGATGGTATACATTACCAACCTGATGATGAACTACACCTTGCTCACCTTTATGTAGCAGCAGAAAAAAAAGGAATCAACCCAAATCTCATGTTTCAAACAATATCTAAAATTTCAAATAATGAACCAACTAAATCAGGTCAAATCTCAACAAGCGAGTTGGTAATTAACCTAAGTTGCGACCTACCAAAGGAAATTGATGCTGCAAGCGAGTACAAAGAGAGCGACCTTGATTTCAAAACCTCTGGCAGTGACAGCATGA
>JBFYRY010000194.1:0-7607 GCA_041302025.1 Chloroflexota bacterium
ACGCGAACGGCGGTTTTGCTCAAACGTGGTCTCTCCGCTACGGTGGACGAACTGCTTATGTCTGCCGAATATATTCTCGCTGGGGGAAACCAACAAGTGATGCTGTGCGAGCGCGGCATCCGAACGTTTGAAACATCCACAAGAAATACAACCGATATCAACGCCATACCCGTTTTAAAAAATTTGACTCATCTGCCGGTCATCCTTGACCCGAGCCATTCCACTGGTTATTCAGAATACGTTGCCGCCATTGCACGCGCAGGCATCGCGGCAGGCGCAGATGGATTGATCGTGGAAGTTCATCCTGATCCTGCGAAGGCAGTCTCAGACGGCAGGCAATCGCTCAAACCTGAAAAGTTCGCGCAGATGGTGACACAGGTTGGTCAGATCGCGCAGATCATGGGACGCCGACTCGCGGTTGTCCATGGTCAATATCAGAAGCAGGGGTGGGCGTGAAGAGCGGTAAATCGTAATTACCAACATGGACGACTCGAACTTTAATCTCTCCTCATCACGCATCGCCATCATCGGATTGGGCTTGATGGGCGGCTCGCTTGCATTGGGACTGAAGGGTAAGTGTGCCGCGCTGTATGGATGTGACCCGCATCTTTCCACGCTCGAGCTTGCCCTGTCCCAACATATCGTGGACTACGCTGACAGCGATCCTGCCAAACTCCTCCCCGAAGTGGACCTTGTCATCCTATCCGCTCCCGTTCCTGCAATTCTGACTCTGCTAGAAAAGTTGCCAATCTACACACCCAACCCCTGCATCGTCATGGACTTGGGTTCAACGAAACGCTTGATCGTCGACTCCATGTCGCGCCTGCCCGAACGCTTCGACCCCATCGGCGGACATCCCATCTGCGGCAGGGAAAAACTCTCCCTCGCCAATGCCGAACGGACTTTATATTACGCCGCGTCGTTTTTGCTCACACCATTGGAACGAACTTCGCCGCGAGCCTTATCCGCCGCACATCAAATCATCGAAGCCCTCGGCGCAAAAGGGAGTATTCTTGACGCAACCGAACATGACCACATCCTGGCTTCCACGAGTCACCTGCCATTTCTGCTTGCGTCTGCACTTGCGCTCACCACACCTGACAACTTTGCTTCCTTTGTTGGAACGGGCTTCAAATCCACAAGCCGGGTGGCAGGGACATCCTCCTCGATGATGCTGGGCGTCTTGCAATCCAATCGCGAAAATGTGTTGACTGCCCTCTCGGGTCTTCAGGGGCAATTGACCGAAATTCAAAATGCTCTGGCAAACGAAGAGTACGCAACACTCGAAAACATCCTCAATCAAGCTCGCTCCCGTTACCAGACACTCACTGGTAACTGATCACTGTTCACTTTCCACTTTCCATTCCCCATCATGCCCCTTCCACCTTCCCTCCGCATCACCCCAATAAGACACTCTCTCAACGCCACTGTCCGCGCGCCTGGCTCCAAGTCGCTGACTAACCGTGCCTTGCTCATCGCATCCCTTGCAAACGGAACGACACATTTGACGAATGCTCTCTTCTCCGACGACTCGCGCTATTTTGCGCAAGCACTTCAAGTTCTTGGCTTCGATGTTCAACTCAACGAAACCAACAACGAAATGACAGTCACTGGTCTGGGCGGAAAAATCCCTGCAAAGAAAGCCGAACTCTTCATCGGCAACGCAGGCACCGCCGCAAGATTTCTCTCCGCGTTTCTAACTCTCGGCAACGGCGAATACATTCTCGATGGCGAACCACGCATGCGCGAACGTCCCATTGGCGATTTGGTGGAAGCGTTGGCTCAACTAGGTTGCGACATTCAGCCGCTGGAGAAAGTAGAAAGTGGAAAGTCGATTTGTCCGCCAGTGAAAATAAACGCCTCTGGTTTGTGTGGCGGCAAAACCAAAATCGCAGGTGACGTCTCCTCCCAATTCATCTCCGCCCTGCTCATGGTTGCTCCGTATGCCAACTCTCCCATCGAGATCACCCTCACCACCGACCTCAACTCCAAACCCTACGTGGACATGACGCTCTCCATCATGAAAGATTTTGGAATTGACGTAGAACGCAACGGCTACCAATCCTTTACAGTCCCGCTTGCCAATTATGCAATCCCGAAGCGAAGCGGAGCGGACCAATTACCACTTACCAATTACCCCATCGAATCCGACGCCTCCGCCGCATCCTACTTCTTCGCCGCGCCTGCCATCTGCGGCGGGACAGTCAAAGTGGAAAACATCTCCCGCAAATCCGTGCAAGGTGATATAGCCTTTCTCGATGTCTTGAAACAAATGGGATGCGCTGTAACCGAAACTGATAACTGTTTACTGGTCACTGGTCACTCGCACTTAAACGGCATAGACGTGGACATGCGCGATATCCCCGACACCGCCCAAACCCTCGCCGCCATCGCGCCGTTTGCTGATTCGCCGACGAGAATTCGCGGCATCGCCTCTGCAAGAGTCAAAGAAACGGACCGAGTCCACGCGACATGTACCGAACTGACGCGGCTCGGCGTCCGCGTGGAAGAGCATGAAGATGGCATGACCATCCATCCCGTAGAAAAGATGCGGGCGGCGTCCATTCAAACCTATAACGACCACCGCATGGCAATGTCCTTCTCCCTCATCGGTTTGCGCTTTGATGGAGTCACAATTGAAAATCCCTCTTGTGTCTCTAAAACATTCCCCAGTTTCTTTGATGTTTTGGATTCTTTGCGTTGAACAACATGCAACCTTCCAACCTTCAAACTTTCAAACTGGGACTGATCGGTTATCCCCTCGGGCACTCCCTCTCACCCCAAATCCACACCGCCGCTTTGAAAGCCTGTGGACTGGAAGGCGATTATTCATTATTTCCCATTGCACCCGATGATAAGCAGGGACTCAAAGATTTACTCAACCGTGTTCGCTCCGGTGAACTTCACGGGCTCAACGTCACCATCCCGCACAAACACAACGTAATCAAACTGCTGGACGGGCTCACGCCAACTGCCCAAGCCATCGGCGCAGTCAATACGATTTATTTTCGAGAGAACAAACTCATCGGCGACAACACCGATGCAACAGGGTTTTTAGTGGATTTGAAAAGGTTTGTAGACAAGTACACAAGTAGACAGGTAGACAAGAATGCGTTGGTGTTAGGAGCAGGTGGTTCCGCTTGCGCAATTGTTTATGCTCTCCTCAACGATGGCTGGAACGTCACCATCACTGCCCGCCGCGTCGAACAAGCCGAACAACTTGCACAATCTTTCCTCACTTACCACTTACCACTTACCACTTACCAACTCAACGAACTTCCACTTTCCACTTTCCACTTGCTTGTAAACGCCACCCCCATCGGCATGATCCCGGACATCGACCAATCACCTTTGCCTGAAAACTTGTCATTGCCTTCCAATGCTTTTGTGTACGATCTGGTCTACAATCCACGCGAGACAAAGCTTGTGCGTGACGCCCGTTCACAGGGATTGCAAGCCACGACCGGGTTGGGCATGCTCATCGAACAAGCCGCCCTCGCCTTTGAAAAGTGGACTGGCGCAAATGCTGACCGAACTGCCATGCATAAGGCAATCGCATGAAACGCATTCTCGAATCTGCTCGAAATGGCTGGCTGGGTGCCAGGGAAAATTTTGTCCCTGGTCTGGTGATTATCTTTTTCGCGGCTTTACTTGTCGCGGCATATTACGCCTTTTCTTCCGTCCGCGATGCATTGGTTGGATTACAGTCTCTTCGAAATTACTGGGGGCTCGCGTTTTCAATGCTGACGAGCGCCATTGGAGGCGGATTGCTCCCGGGCTTGTATCTCATGGCAGTCGGAAAGAGTCGGCACGATGGTCGCGGTTTCCTTGACTTGTTTTTTACCTGCCTGGTTTGGGCAACCAATATAATATGGATAGATAATTTCTATAACTTTCAAGATTGGTTCTGGGGTCCTTCCATCACATTTAGAGTTATTATTTCAAAAGTACTTCTTGACCAGTTTGTATTCACGCCTCTTTTGACCATCCAATATATCGCCATCGGTTTTCGTTTGCGTGACCTGAATTACGCTTTCAAAGCGCTTGGTCACGCCTTGAAAGATGATTGGAATATTAAAGTGATTATTCCCATGCTGGTCAGTTGTTGGTTGACCTGGATTCCGGGAACACTGGTGGTGTATTCACTGCCTTTGACGCTTCAACTTCCGCTCATGGTTCTCATTCAATGTTTCTTCGCGCTGGAGATGGCTTTTGTTTCCAGTAAGATGACCGATTCCTACGCTATTTAATGATTGGAGTTTTGTATGTCTTTACGCTTCCTCACTGCAGGCGAATCCCACGGACCATCCCTCACCACCATCCTGGACGGCATCCCCGCCGGGCTTGCCATCACACCGGATATTATCAACAAAGAATTGACTCGCCGCCAGCAAGGTTACGGTTCCGGCGGACGCATGAAGATCGAAAAAGATGCCGTGCAAATCCTTGGCGGAGTCATGGCGGGCGAAACAACTGGCGCACCAATCGCGTTGCTCGTGCAAAACGATGACCATGTTAAGTGGAAAGGAAAAGCCATCGAACCGATGACCGCCCCCCGTCCCGGTCATGCGGACCTCACGGGCGCTGTCAAATTCGGCTACAAGGATTTACGTCCCGCGCTCGAGCGTGCTTCCGCGCGCGAGACAACCATGCGAGTCGCGGCAGGCGCAGTGTGTAAACATTTTTTGGCGCAGTTCGGTATTATCGTTGGTGGATATGTTTCCTCCATCGGCGAAATCCAAACCGATTTCAGTGACATGCCTTATGAAGAGCGTTTCAAGTGCGCAGAAGAATCAGATGTGCGATGTCCAATTGAGGCATCCGCGCAAAAGATGCGGGAGGAGATCGAAAAGACCATTCACGGTAAAAACACCATCGGCGGCATTCTTGAAATTGTTGCGCTCAATCTCCCCGTCGGACTCGGCAGTTTCGTTCAATGGGACAAACGCCTCGAAGCCAAACTTGCGATGGCGATCATGAGTATTCAAGCCATCAAAGGCGTGGAAGTCGGTGACGCGTTTGAGAATGCGCGTTTGCCAGGGACACGTGCTCATGATCCGATCAACCTCCAACCTTCGACGGTTGACCTTCGACGTTCGACAAACAGAGCAGGCGGCACCGAAGGCGGAGTTTCCAATGGACAGCCGATTGTCATCCGCGCCGCGATGAAACCAATTGCTACGACTCTCACACCGCAACAAACCGTTGACCTCGCCACCGGCAAGAATGCTCCCACCAAATACGAACGCTCCGATTTCTGCCCCGTACCGCGTGCCGTTCCCATCCTTGAAGCGATGGTTGCCTTTGTCCTTGCCGATGCGCTCATCGAAAAACTGGGCGGCGACTCGTTGAATGAAATGAAACCGCGCTTCGAGACCTTGCGCAAAGCCACCATCGATGACTTGCCGATGGACAATATCTCTCATATCTTCTGGGAATGACCACTCACCACTTTCTACTTGCCACTATTCATCCTTCCTAATTCATCCTTATGTCAAACATCTTCCTCTACGGTCCCTCAGGGACAGGCAAATCCACCATCGGGCAATTGCTGGCGGATAAACTGCGCCTCCCGTTCATTGATCTTGACCGCATCATCGAAACGAACACGGGCATGCCCATTCCACAGATCATGGAACATCAAGGCGAATCTGCTTTTCGCGATCTGGAAACTGCCGCATTGAAAGAATCCATTTCCCATCTCCCAATGGGAGATGGGTCAGGGGTGAGGGATTTTGTCATTGCCCTCGGCGGCGGTACGTTATTGCATGACGAAAATCGCCAACTTGCAGAAGAATACGGCAAAGTGTTCCTGCTCACGGCGGGACTCGACACCTTGATCGCAAGGCTTGAATCCGACTCGAACAAACGTCCGTTGCTGGCTGGCGATCTGCGCGAGAAACTCTCTGCTCTGCTGGCAAACCGCGGTGAACATTATGCTTCTTTTGTGAACAGCATCGAAGTGGATGAGAAAACCATTGGGCAGGTCGTCCATCAACTACAGGTCGCGCTCGGTCGCCATCACCTCTCCGCCATGGGGGAGTATGATGTCATCGTAGGACAAATTGTCAATTTGCGCGATGTCGCGCACGGCAACCTGATCGTCACCGATAAAAACATTGCGCCTCATCATCTCGCGAAAAGTACACAAGCCATCGGGCGTGATGTTCCGTCTGTTATCCTCCCGGCGGGTGAAGAACATAAAAATCTCGAGACTGTTTCGCGTTTATGGAAAGCATTTCTCGAAAACGGACTCGACCGCAAGAGCACCGTCATTGCCCTCGGAGGCGGTGTGGTCAGCGATATGACTGGCTTCGCCGCATCCACATACATGCGCGGCATCAATTGGATCGCCGTCCCAACGACCCTGCTCTCGATGGTGGACGCATCCATCGGAGGGAAGACGGGATTCGACCTGCCTGAGGGGAAGAACCTCATCGGCTCTTTTCACCCTCCTCGTCTGGTTCTTGCGGACCCAAGCCTTTTACTCACCCTGAGCGACCGCGAAC
Organism: Chloroflexota bacterium; assembly: GCA_041302025.1. Lineage (GTDB taxonomy): Bacteria > Chloroflexota > Anaerolineae > Anaerolineales > Villigracilaceae > Defluviilinea. The sequence continues at coordinate 6,510 of JBFYRY010000194.1, forward strand.
TGCGCTCCGGCATGGCGGAAGTGGTCAAGCATGGTATCATCTCTGATCCCGAATTGTTCGCGCTATGTAAACACAATATGGAATGGGTGAAGGAAAATCTCGAAGAGATCGTCAAACGTGCAATGGCGGTGAAGATCAAGGTCATCGAAGAAGACCCGTATGAAAAAGGTATCCGCGCGGCGTTGAATTTGGGTCATACCATCGGGCACGCGGTGGAACTTGTCAGTAAATTCAACCTGCGCCACGGAGAAGCGATTGCCATCGGCATGGTGGCTGAGGCGAAGTACGCGGCCCGGGTCGGCGTGGCAGGCGTCGGGTTGGTGGAAGCGGTTGAGGCCACGTTGTCTGCTTTGGGACTGCCCATCCACATCCCCGGAGAAATGCCGCGCGAGGAGATCATCCGTGCGATGCGTGTGGACAAAAAGAAAAACGCGAAGATGATCCGTTTTGCATTACCTTCCGAGATCGGGAAAGTGGAATTGGTGGATGTGACGGATTTGGAAGAGGTGATTGATAATTAGTAATTGGTAATTACCAATCACCAATTACTAATTACTGATTATGAAGGAGATTAGGAAGTGAAGATATTAATCCTGCACGGACCCAACTTGAATTTACTCGGTACGCGTGAGCCTGAAGTATACGGCTCGATGACATTGGATGATATTAACAAAAAACTGATCGAGTTCGGCAATGAGTTGGATGCGGAAGTCAAATGCCTGCAATCGAACCATGAGGGCGCGTTGATCGACGCCCTGCACGATGCGCGGATATGGGCGAATGGTGTGGTGTTCAATCCGGGCGGATATACCCACACGTCCATTGCCTTGCGCGATGCCATCTCGGCGATACAGATCCCGGTTGTGGAAGTGCATCTTTCGAATGTGTATGCGCGTGAGGAGTTCAGGCACGTCTCGATGATCTCGGCGGTGTGCAAGGGGAAGATCACGGGCTTTGGATGGAGATCGTATGTGCTGGGACTACGGGCGCTGGCGGAGATGCCCGGACAGTGACGGATGTTCACATGAACGAGCGAACAAAATATTTTTGGGCAGGTATTCAGGCTGAGTTCCCGTTGCTGGTGGGCGTGTTTCCCTT
>JBFYRY010000195.1:0-7592 GCA_041302025.1 Chloroflexota bacterium
TGCAGGCGCGCATGATGCGGATGGCGATCTCGCCGCGGTTGGCAATGAGGATCTTTTTGAACATGTCAGGCAAGGTTCTCGATGAATAAGATCAGTGTCGTGACGATCAGACCAGCAAAGAAGAAGATGTAGCCCAGACGGATGTATCTATATTTGTTTTTTACCAAATAGACACCTGAGTAATAGATCTCCTTGACCATCGTTTCATAGGTGCGGTTTGAGTCGTTCATGATCTCTTCCATGTTTTGGGTGTATTCCTCATAAGGGATGTCGGCATAGTCGCCGAAATATAGGGGGCTGTAGGTGGGATCATGCACCGAATGTTTTTTGCGCCGGAAGCCCTGCACTTTTGGAATGACGGTCATCAGCGCAAGAAAGATCGTTATGAGCAAAAAGCCAACCAGCACCACCAGCGCTCCTGCAAAACGCGGATCAGAGATGCGGGTGAGCGAAATGGATAACAGCACCGACGAAATGCTCAACAGGATGTTTGCCTTTGTGTCTGCCATCTGGCTGAAACTGATGAGATGGATGCGCGTCTCGCGCAGCATGTGGTCGAGTTGCGGGCGAGGTTCATGGACTTGCATATTTCACCTCCATTCAATGATTAGTTGCACATTCTCCGATTCTTCAATTGAAACTCTGTTTCGGTGGTGACGAAGTCGAAGCGGTTGCATTTGTCGTTGATCCAGCCGTCTGCGGATTGGGTGCCGCCATCGTTGAGCCAGGCCGGGTCGGTGGTGCGCACGTTGAAGATGATCTCGGAAAGCAGACCATTATTGCCAGGGAAAACGGTGATGCTGGTGACCTGATATTCCTGCACAGCGCCGCTTACAACGAAACTGTCCAGTGTTCTCTTGAAGATGGCGTTTGCCACCGATTCAAGCGCAAAAGCCTGGATTTCGTTCTGACCGATCGCGCCGAAGATGGCTGGGTCTTGTGTTGGCGTGGGGATGGATGTCTCGATGGGCGGGGTGTTTGTTTCTGTTGGGAGGGCAGTTGGCGCGACAGGGACAGGTGACTCTGTGGGAACTGCCTGTTTGGCACAGCCATATAGAAGAAGGATGGTTGTCAATAGTATGGCAGGGATTTTCTTCATTTCTTGGCTCTCGTCAACTTTGCTTCTGTTGCTTTTGCTTCTCCAAGCTCGGGATAGATGTTATAGGCGGTGATAACGAGATGGTCATGATCAACCAATTCAAGTTCTGTGCGCCAGCCCCAGTCCGGTCCGCCAGTGGGATCGGGGTAACTGCCGAGGACGGAAAATCCGTTTTCAGTGGCGGAACCCACGCAGAACATGATGCCGGTGTTGTTGTGGAACGAATCCACCCAACTGGCTTCGTATTGTTCGAGCGTTGTGTTGTAGCCGAAGGTGAACATGCCATGTTGAGGTTCGCCTTCGATGGAGCCTTGATAAAGATATAAAGCAAAACGTCCATCGAGGATCAATTGAATACTCCCGACAACTGGCGATTCGTCGGCAAGTTTATCCGGCTCGAGCCAGAGTCTGGATGTGCCTGTCCAGTTGCCTGCGAGGCTGGCGAGGAAGTGGTGGGGGCTGCCTGAGGATTGAGAGAAAGTCATATGAATTACTCCGAGACTTAGCTGTGATTGGCTATAAGAGATATGCTTGCCTGGTTATGGATTGCCAGGGTTCTCAAGCCACATGTGCAAGAAATCGTATTGGTCTTCCAGCCCGGCATTGTCCATAATGGACAATGCTTCCGGTGTCCAGTTTTGTCCATCGATAAAAACGAGGTTTTTGATATCGATATTCCGGCCTTTATTTTCGATCCGGTTCACGTTTGTGAACGTGTTTTCGATCTGAATATCATGGATGCTGTTGATCCAGATGTGTGCCCAGAACGGGGCAGAATCACACACGTTGTTCAAATAACTTATATACGCTGAACCTTCGTCCGGATACAAACAGGCATAATCTCCGCCCATTCGACTGATCACGTTCTCTTCGACAACAGTCCCCGGTTGTTGTCCGAGAGTATATATTCCACCTGCATCTCTTGCGTGTTGCGTGATGTTGGTAATCAAGTTGTAGGCAATATGATTATGGTTGGATGTGGTGGAATCTGTTGTGCTCGACCAACCCCAGCCCATCGAGATCCCTGTGTAGGGCAGGTCGGATATCTCATTGTGAATGATTTGCAGGTTCTCCACATAGTAGGCGTTGATGCCAGCGGCTCCCCAATATTCGACCCCTGCATGATCAATCAGATTGTTCTCGATCACATTGTTGCGCGGTTGGGACTGGAGCGATGGCATGGTAATGTACGCGTCGTCCCAATGCCCCACCACTATGGCTGCATCGGAAATATCGTGGAATAAATTGCCTCGTATCGCAATATCTTCTGTATTGTTCCCTAAACCGACCCCGGACGCACCTAGGTGGAGGAAACGACACTTTTCCACATCGATATGATGTGCGGACGAGAAATACACATGTGCGGGTGTCATCTCCAATCCGTTCTTGCTGATCTGCACCTGCGCCTGCCATCCAAATGTTCCCACCTCACTGGCACGTATCCAACCAGCATAGGCAAAGGTCAAACCTTCAAAAACAAGATCATGGACTTCCTGACCGATCGCTCCACCCTTTATCTCCAGCAGAGACCGGGTTTGCGGGATGACAACATGAGCGGTCGACATATCTTCGCCATCTCTAGGTAAATAGAAAAGCTCACGTGTCTCCGGGTTGTAATACCATTCGCCGGGCTGGTCGAGCAGTTCGAGTGCATTTTCCAGATAAAAAGGAACGTTGTATTTTGGGAACCACGGGTGTTCACTCGAACCCATACCGACAGCGTACGAGAAATAGGGCTGCAGCATGCGGATGTTTTTGGCGCCATCCTGGTTCACTTCAATATCTCGAACACGCAGACGGATATCTTTCCAGTCATAGATCCAATGCAGTTCCATGTCCTGCGGGCGGGAGATTTCCGGGAGTTTTGATGAAGAGACGAGAAAGCCATCCCGTTCGGGAGTATCTCGCAAACCGGTGATGGTTCCCTCGGAAGCGGCGCGACTGGCGCGGACTCCGTTCACGTATAAGTTCCTGAAAAGTACAGTCTCTGGTAGCAGAATGGTCTTCCACATTGGACTATTGGGTACTGTCTGCCAACCGCTGACAGCCACCCCTCCAGATATGACGGGAGTTTCACCTTCTGCAGCGCGATAGATGATCTTGAATCCGTTATTACCCGAATCACGGATGCTAAAACTGATCGGCCGTTTAATTTCATACACGCCGCCATGCACAAGGACAAGAATCGAACCTGTCATATCTGTGTTCAACAAGCTCACCACGTCACGGGCATGTTCGATGGTCGCGAACGGTAGATCTTCCGTCCCGGGATTGTTGTCATCGCCTGAGGGGGAAACATGCAAAATGTATTCGAATCCCTGTTCATTGGAAGGCATGGGCGATGGCACTGATGCCACTACGATTTGCCCCGCCTGTTTCAGGTAAATGGATAACGATGAAATATCTAATGTTGTATGGGGACCAAATTGTGCTTGAACCTCCACCGATTTTGTATTGGCGAACAGCGGCTCTTTGAACTCATGCTGATATTCAAAGCCATGATCATTCCTGATCTCCAGTCGTTTCCCACCATTGGAAATGGTGATCTCAAAGTGCTGGGATGGATCGTTCAGTTGGGAGAAATATTCTCCAAAGGTGTAGTCAGGCGCGGCGGTGGCGGCATACCCCAGATTCCAGGCTCCCACCTGGTAGACAAAAAACAGAACAGGCTGGCTCCCATCTTCACGGAAGCCCTGTAACAGGATGCCCGTGCTGGCTTCACCGATATCCTCCTTTAACTTGCCCACCTTCATATCGATCACCCAGCGCACATCTTTGTCCAGTGTGACGGCGCTTTGCGGTATCGGTGTGCCATCATAGTTGTCGGTTGCGTTGGAATGACTTAAACCTGATGGACCTGCGATCAGACTGATCTCGCTCCAACGTTCAGGGATGGTGACGAGTGTGGACGTGGGTTGCGGGGTCACTGTCGATGGGATAGGCGCGGTGGTTGCATCCATCGTAGGAACTTCACTGTCCGGTGCGCAGGATGCAAGGATGGCAATGATGAGCAGGAATGCTGGCAGCCTTGAAAGAATGGTCTTCACTGTTTCTCCGATCACATACGGAATACACCGAAATTGTTTTCTTCTATAGGCGAGTTCAAAACGACTGATAGCGCCAATCCCAAAACTTGACGTGTATCCACGGGATCAATCACACCATCATCCCAAAGACGTGCTGTGGAGTGATAGGGATTGCCTTCGCTTTCGTATTTCTCCAAAATGGGACGTTTGAATTCGTCCGCTTCTTCCTTTGCGAGGGGCTGTTTGCCTTCTCTTTGAAGTTGATCCTGTTTGATGGTTAAGAGCACATTCGCAGCCTGCTCCCCGCCCATGACAGAGATGCGCGCGTTGGGCCACATCCATAGGAAGCGCGAGCCGTAGGCACGTCCGCTCATGGCGTAATTGCCCGCGCCGAATGAGCCGCCGATGATGACAGTTAACTTTGGCACACGCGTCGTTGCCACAGCATGGACCATCTTCGCGCCGTCTTTGGCGATGCCGCCTGTTTCTGCTTCGCGTCCGACCATGAAGCCGGTGATGTTTTGCAGGAAGACGAGCGGAACCCCGCGCTGGTCGCACAACTCAATGAAGTGCGTCGCTTTGAGCGCGGACTCGCTGAACAGGACGCCGTTGTTGGCGATGATGCCGACAGGGTATCCGTGGATGCGCGCGAAGCCACAGACCAGAGTCGTGCCGTAGCGGGCTTTAAACTCGCGAAACTTGCTTCCGTCCACGAGGCGGGCGATGATCTCATGCACATCATAGGTCTCGCGGAAGGTGGTCGGGAGGATGCCGTACAAATCGTCAGCGGGGAATAAAGGTTCTTCGGGCGGAGCAACTTCCAGCTTGGAAAGAACCGTTTGAAAGTCCCCAGGTTGTAACGTTTCCACGATGTCCCGCAAGAGTTGAATGGCGTGGTCATCATCTTCGGCGAAATGATCTGCGACTCCGCTTAATCGCGTGTGGACATCCGCACCGCCAAGTTCCTCAGCAGTGACGTCTTCACCCGTCGCGGCTTTGACGAGCGGAGGTCCGCCGAGGAAGATCGTGCCCGTGCCTTTGACGATGATGGCTTCGTCGCTCATCGCAGGGACATAGGCGCCGCCCGCTGTGCAACTGCCCATCACTGCCGCGATCTGCGGAATCTTCTTGGCTGACATGCGCGCCTGGTTGTAGAAGATGCGACCGAAATGCGTAGCGTCGGGAAAGACTTCGTCCTGCAGGGGCAAAAACGCCCCGCCCGAATCGACAAGATACAGGCAGGGCAGATGATTCTCTTCGGCGATCTGCTGGGCGCGCAGATGTTTCTTGACCGTCATCGGGAAGTAGGAGCCGCCTTTGACGGTGGCATCGTTGGCGACGATGAGCACTTCGCGATTACTGACGCGCCCGATACCGGTGACGATGCCCGCGCCCGGTGCTTCGAGATCGTACATGCCAACTGCTGCGAGGGGGGAGAGTTCAAGGAATGGCGAGCCAGGGTCGAGCAGGCGTTCGATGCGTTCGCGTACAAAGAGTTTGCCCTGTGACTCGTGGCGTTTGCGGTATTTTTCGCCGCCACCCTGACGTACTTCAGCGAGGCGTTCGCGCAACGTGTGGGCGAGTCCGCGGTGGTGTTTTTGGTTTTCGAGGAATTGAGGGTCGGAGGGGGAGATGGATGTTTCGAGGATGTCCATGCGTGGAGTTTAGCATAAAACTAACCACGGAGACACGGGGACACGGAGTTTTTTCCGCGAAGCACGTTAAGGGGACGAAGAAGAAAGAAGGAAAGAGGAAAGAAAAGAGAAAGTGTCAGACGGTGGTTGAGTGGTCCCGCGTGATCTTCGCAGGACGTATCGAAACCACATCATATAATTTCAAGTGTACTTGTTATTTTTGGTTTCGATACGGGCTTCGCCACTACTCAACCAACAGTCTTTTCATGGCTTCATCTCATACGCATCTTTCAAGGGATGGACGATCTCCTGCCAGACGCGTCCGAAGCGGGCGGCATCCACAACTGGCTTGCGGAGCATCTTCAGGCACAGGTCCATTTGCTGTGGTGTGGTGCTGGGTTTGCTGTGGAGTTGCAGGGCGTATTTCGAGAAGTCGCGCACCATGAAATCGAAGATTTGATCCACAGTTTCATCATCCACTTTGTAGAGGCGGGCGTTTTCAAGGATCAGTTGTCCATAGACTACCAGCGTGAAGAGTTCACCCAACGCCAACAGGAAATCGGTATCTTTTTGCTGGGCTTCGTCCGGGGTAGCGGTGGCGAGGAAGGTCTTCAAAGTTTCGATCTGCTCTTTGAAGATTTGAATGTTCGGGAGATTGTACAGGTTGTAGGCAGCGGTGTAATCGTGGAATTGGATCTTGCCCAAACCTTTGGCTGGTCCCTGATGGAATAGGAAATCATCATTGGCAGCTTCACTGCGAGTCAGCACGGGTGGATATTCGCCGGGGAAGAAGAAGTAATTCGCCATGAACTTGACGATTAGCGCGATGTTGACATGCACCGTCCCTTCGAGTTTGGGCAGGGCACGGATATCGCGCGCCGCCATCTCGAAGTACATGTCCTTCTCGAAGCCCTTGGCAGCGATCACGTCCCACAGCAGGTTGATAACTTCCTCGCCCTGTGTGGTGACCTTCATCTTAACCGTCGGGTTGTAAAGCAGGTAACGGCGGTCGTCGGGTGAGGCGACGCGCTGGTAATCTGAGGCACGCAACGTGAAGAGTTTCATTGCCACGAGGCGGGCATAGGCATCGGTGAACATCTGTCTGACGTGAGGAAAGTCAGTGACGGCCATCCCGTACAAGCGGCGGTAGGAGGCATGACGGATGGCTTCATAGAACGCATGCGTACAAATCCCGATCGAAGCCCAGCCGAGATTGTACTTGCCGATGTTGACCGTGTTCAGCGCCGCGTCCCAGGCGCCTTGTCCTCTGTGCAGGATATCCGCTTCGGTGATGGGATAGTCGGTCAGTGCGAAGTTGGCGACATAAGATTGGCTGTCCGTCACGTTCTTGATCAGGTTATAGTTGCGGTGACGGTAATCCGCCGCAAAGAAAACATATTCGCCTGTGTTGGCAAACTTGCCAAAGGTCGAGACCATTGGCGCGACGTTGCCGTTGCCGATGTAGTATTTTTCGCCATTTGCCAGATACGTTCCATCGGGTAGGGGAGTCAGGGACATCTCAGTTGAGTAGATGTCCGCACCGTGCTGACGTTCGGATAACCCAAAAGCGAAGACCTCACCCTCCTGCAACAATTGAGCCGCCTTCCGCTTGAGCGCCTCGTTGCCCGACATCCAGATCGGTCCCAGACCGAGGATGGACACTTGCCACGTGTACCAGTAGGCTAATCCATAGAACCCCAAAATCTCATTGAACTCGCAGTTGCGCCAGGTATCCCAGCGGGCGTCCGCTTCGCCGTAAGGCGTGGGTGTGAGCAGGGTGGCGAACAGTTTTTCCTTTTTCTGGAACTCGATGAAATCGGCGTACCAGATGCG